>QMUK01000010.1 GCA_003660555.1 Thermococci archaeon | reverse complement strand
CCTTCAGTCTGGAAACGATGTCCAGCATTTCCCTCACTATCAAATCTATCTTTCCTAGATCCCCTTTTTCCCCACAAACGAAGAAAACCACTGAATCCCCTACTTCTCCAATTCTGTTCTCACCCAATTCCTCATGAAATCCCTTTGACTTCTTTTTTGCTTTCCATTTGATGTAGTCTACGTGTATTGCTAACATTCTCATTTTGATTACCTTAGGGAATTAATTGCTATCTCCGCTGCCTTCTTTCCGGAGAGAAACATTCCTCCGAATATGGGACCCATTCTGGGAGAGCCAGATACGGCATTTGCAGCCATACCAGTCACTATTAAGCCAGGATAGATTTCTCTAGTGTTTTCCACTACTAACTTCTCTCCCTTCTCCGCCCACATCGGTCCTTCCCCCCTTATCCTCAGTTCACCTATTTTCTCTGCTATGACTCTGCAAACACTGGATTCGTGTCCAGTAGCGTCTATCACGTACTCTGATTTTATTACCAGTGGGTCCACGTGTAACTTGGAGAGCTCAACCGAAGTCCAGTTTATGACTACTCCTCTAACCCTGTTGTTCGCTACTATTAGGTCTTCCACACTGATCAAATTGAATATCTTCACCCCTTGATCCAATGCCTTTGCTGCTATCTTTGATATTGCCTCTATTGAACTAGTGGAATAGTATCTTTCTCCCTCTTTTCTCTTTCCCTTTATTTCCTTGAAGTTTATTGAGAATTCCTCTAGTATTGGTCTCGCTTCCTCTTGGACTACTATCCTGTTAAACATCATTCCTCCCCCCCACATCCCTCCTCCTATGCTCAGATTTCTCTCTAGTACCACTGTGTCTATTCCATGTTTGGCTAAATAGTAAGAGGCCACTAGCCCACTTGGTCCTGCTCCCACTACCACGACTTTAGTCTCCAAGGAGTTCAACAACTCCTCCATGTAGTCCTCAATTATTATTCTGGAAACATCTACTTCCAAGGACCTCCCCTGCAGGAATGGTTACTCAATATAAGAATTGCCTATTTGTCCAAATCGGTCTTCTCCTCTAAGTCGAGATCTTCTCTAGACACTAACTCCACAAGTGCTAATACAAAAAGGAAAAAAACAGAAGGGTGTTATCCCTGAAATACTGTGATTCTCTTCTTACTTAGCTCTCTATTCGGTATTGCTATCCTTTCTCCTTTTTCTGTCTCTAATACTGTGTGCGCCCTTCCAACTCTTACTACTGTTCCTTCTAAGTCATCAATCCTTACCTTAGACCCTTCTGAGATTATGCCATCTCCCTTCTGAATTAATCCTGATGCGAGCGAGGATATCTCCTCCCTAGATGCCCAAGCAGAAATTGTTAGGAATCCAGCTACTCCTGCTCCAACCCCTATGGCTAATCCAAGTATCAGGTTGTCTATCACGTCCTTGAGTATCAGTGTTTCTATCTTGAGCTGATCTAGAACTAAGACTACCAATATCAAATATAGGAAGTATCTGAGTACTGTTGAGAGAATTACTCCTCCTTCTATCTTTCTCTCCTCGGAGATCTTAGTCAGAGTGTCTGAGAAGAAGTCTATGGCAATTATACCCACTAAGCCTATGACCACTGCCGCTATGAGTCTAGGTATGAAGGCCCATATGGTACTGACTACTTCGGTTAAAGCTTCTACCGCTAAAACGTCGACTGCCCACACTATGAATATCAGGTATATGAACCATCTTATCAGTATTTCTATCACCTGTACAACAGTATAGCCAGATTTCTTTATGATGTCGCCGAGTACTGTCTTTTCTATTAGATCGTCGAGTCCAACTTTGTCTAAAAACTTAGCTATGTATTTACCGCCGATCCTTCCTACCAGAAATCCCACTATAAGGATTATCAACGCTGGGATGCCCTTTTCGATTAGCCAAGAGGTCCAGTCCCTGACTACGTCAAGTATGGTCAATAAGGCCGTCTCCACTCACACCACCTCATATAAGAGAAAATTTTTAACGTAATAAATATTTCGGTTCTCTGAGGATAAGAAGTCATGACCTATGAAGTTGAACTCAGGGGAGTCAAGAAGAGGTTTGGATCCCTCGAGGCTCTCAAAGGAGTTAACCTCAGAATAGAAAGAGGGGAAAAAGTCGGGCTTCTAGGACCAAATGGTGCTGGGAAAACGACCTTGCTTAGGATTATCCTTGGACTAATTTCTCCCACCTCCGGAGAGGTGTTAGTCAAAGGAAAAAGTGTCCTAGATCATGGAATAGAGCTTAGAAGAATAATGGGCTATCTTCCGGAGGAGACTCATCTATACGATAAACTCACAGTGAAATACTTCCTTCAATTCTTCTCTGACTTATATGACGTGGAGAGAAGTAAAATTTACGAAGTAATGGAAATTTTGGGGATATCAAGTCTGAAGGAGAGGAAAATCGGCACTCTCTCGAGAGGAAATAGGAGAAGGGTTGCGATAGCTAGAGCTCTCCTCAATGATCCGGAGATATTGTTATTGGATGAGCCCACCACTGGACTTGATCCGAGGACCTCTAGGGACATATGGGGACTGATCTCCAAAATGGATGGAAAGACCATAATAATGAGTACTCACTACGTAGGGGAAGTAGATAGGCTCTGCAGCAGGGTAGTGGTAATGAAGGATGGGGAGATAGTAGTTTGTGGATCTAAAGAGGACGTGATATCGAGAGCGAGTCAAGACGCTGGGAGAGATCTCGACCTAGAGGGGGCGTACTTGTTCTACACGAGGTGATTCTTTGAAGAGCTTAGTCATTGCAAAGAAAGAAGTAAGGGAAATTCTTTCAGAGAAGAGGTACCTATTTGGCTTTTTTCTACCATTTATGGTGGCCTCAGCAGCTGTTTTACTTCCAGAGTTGATCGAATCTGCGCCCAGAGGAGTGCCAGGTACTCCCGGATTTGTTCCGATAGCTGTAGTAAAAGGAGAGAACGTAGAGGAAGTCATCTCCTTCTTAAAAAGAGTGCCGGATTTGAGTGTACGCTTGACTGAAGATGTAGACGCTGCAGAGAAACTCTTATTGGAGAGAAAAATCTGTGGATTCGTTACCATCTCGAGTGCAAATAACGAAGGAGTAGAAGTGAAATTCGTGTACGATCCAACGAACGTTAAATCTGGATTGGCTGCCTTTCTGATTAAAGATGCATTGAAACCACTATCAAGAGAGATATCAGAGAGAATGATTAGAAAATTGGGCGGAGATCCAAGCAAAATCCTCAACCCTGTTAGAGTGGAAACTTTGCCCTACTTCGCTCCCCCTAGGAAGGAAGAGGACTTTACGCAGTTCACTAGGGAGTTAGGTGGCGGTATGCTCATACCGTTTCTCCTGTTGATCCCCCTATTCTCTTCGATAAGCATGATATCAGACAGCATAGTTGGTGAGAGAGAAAGGAAGACTCTGGAACTACTCTTATCTGCTCCAGTTACCAGGACTGATATCTTCCTAGGCAAAGTTCTGGGAATACTAGCGATATCAATGTCTCAGATCTCACTATGGGTAGCACTCATGATGATCGCAGGATTCAAGGTATATAATCCACTACTACTGCTGTTCCTATTCCTCCTAGTATCTACAATGGTAATTGGTATCGGCGTCGGTATATCCTCGTTATCTAAAAGCATCAGAGAGGCTGGCACGTATTTCACATTCGCCTTCTCTGCGGTTTTCCTACTGTTATTTGTACCGTTTGCAATTGAATTCTTCTGCGATTCTCCTGCACTCAGAGAAGTTGTATCTATATCTCCACTAATATCTGCGATAAATGTAGCAACAAACGAGAAGATAGACATATACATGTATGGGATGTCCACAGTGCTCCTTCTGACAATAAATGTTCTAGTGTACCTCGTGTCCTTAGTTATCTTCTCCAGAGAGAAGATATTGGAATAATTAATTCGAATTTATTCTTGAAAAGTAAATTAACTTCAGTCGTCTTTAAGTATATTTACTCCAATTGGTAAATCCATTTTTGATTCAAGCCTAAAACAAGCTAATTTCAGTGAAATTTAGTTTACATCAAGTAATAAAAGGATTTACAGCATCACGTAAAAGAAAATTAGATAAAACCTACGAACTCAGGGGTTACGGGTGGAAAGTTGTACACTTATGAGAGAATGGTATATGAGGCTCTGAGAAGGAGCCCAATGCACTTCACTCAACTACTCCAGTCTCTCCCAATTGGTGAAAGAGCTACTAGGACTGCCCTAAGGAGACTTTTAGAGAAGAGGTACGTCTATAGAAAGAAGGAAGAAGTAAGCATAAGGGATTGGAAAGGAAGAACTATGAAAAAGAGACTCTACGTGTATCACGCCAATTCCATCTGATATTTGCAGTGCTTACCCAGTTTCCTCTCTTAATAACCTTTTTATTAGTTCAATGCCCTTCTGAGTATTGAACAGGGGGGGAGTCCAATTCTGAACTATCCTCTTTCTCTTTACGTGTCCTACCCTAGATTTTATCTCCACCTCTACTTTATGGAGTAATATTCCTCTTCTCTGCCACTCTGGAGTTTTAGTTGGATTTATTCCCTCACTTCTAAGTAATTCATGTAATTCACTTGACTTTAACCCATTTAGGTGTTTCTGCGCCTCTCTAGGGCTCAGTCCCTTTTTCCTTAATACCCAGTATGAATACGAATTGATGTGATTTCTCCAAGCCTCTCTCTGCCTCCATATTAGGTAATCTATTATCTCTTCGGGATGGACAATAATGCATTTAGCATCAAAACCTATACTTTCGTCCCTCTTAGCTCGAATTCTCCTCACGAATTCTCCAGAGACTATTGATGGTATCAGAGAGACTAGCTTCTCGTGTCTGCCTTTAAATGGTGGGGATTTGATAAAGAGAAAGTTTATTTCGTCTGAAAACACATAAGAGAGCGTTGGTGAGAACATTTCCATTACCCTTTGAGCAGATTCGACTAGAGCTTTGGCAAACCTCTCATCGTACGGTTTATCGAAGCCTATCCTAGATAGAACTTTAGAGAAGTTCCATCCATCCACTCTCAAAAAGAAAGGTGGAACCACTATATTTTTGGAATACATCTCTCTTCCTTTGAAATCTTTCAAACTCAAACACCCTTGAAGAACGTGTAGACTAACACAACGAAGATGAAAGCCAGTATAATCGAGATTGCAATTATCATGGGTGAATTTCCGAACGCTATCGGAATGGGTCCTATTATTACTACGCCTCCGAACTTCGTCCTACCTCCCTCGCCCAGAATACTCACCAATAAGCCTATTAGTACTAGGACTAGACCGATGATGACTAACTTGAATCCGATGTCCATCTCTCGCCCCAGTGACTCACATCCTAATGGGGCTCTAAAAAGTTATCTGAGGTGGTGCCACATTGCAGATAGGAATAGTGGGTAGCAGGAAGTGCCCCGAATTAGTGAAGAGCTTGTCCTTGGAACTAGGCATGGAAATCGGGAAGCTAGGATTCACACTCGTTAATGGAGGGTTAGGAGGAGTAATGAGATATTCTGCAATGGGATGCAAAAAGAAAGGTGGAACTACCGTGGGGATAATTCCAGGGATGAACAGGGGAGAAGGAAACGAATTTCTTGACGCAGAGATAGTCACTGGAATCGGTAACCTCAGGAATGGTATAATCGTGAGGAGTTCCGACATAGTGATAGCTCTAGGTGGTGGAGCTGGAACTCTCTCGGAAATAGCGCTAGCAATAGATTCGGGGAAAGAGGTCTTAGTAGTAGAGGAAGTGAACCAATTTCCGGGTATAGAAAAGCTAGGAGCGAAAATTCTGAATTTCGATGAAGTTCTGAATTTGCTTAGATCACTTAGAAAGTGAGTCTATAGCTCTTCTAATTTCCCTAACTCTTTCGATAGAGACTTCTTCCCCTTCCTTCAAGTAGGTACCTACTATCACTCCGTCAGCGTCCTTGAACTCTTTCACCCTCTCTGGTGTAACACCACTTCCGACGAAAACGGGTAATTCTGATATCTCAAGAGCTTTCGCTAACTCCTCCTTCATAGGTGGTTCGCCAGTCCTCCTTCCAGTCAGTATTAAAGCGTCTACAAATCCACATCTCTCAGATAAATCCAAAATAGCCTCCTCTAGGTCTCTAGGATAGAGTGGAAGTGAGTGCTTCACCAAAACATCAGAGTATATCTCTGGAGTTCCACTAAAGGACAATTTTCTTCTTAACTCGGCTATTCCTCTCGGATCTCCCGTGATTACTCCAGTTTCCGTGAGATATAATCCAGAGACTATGTTTATCCTAACGAAGTCCAGTTTCAGTATGGAAGCTATGGATAATCCAGCTCTCCAGTCATTCCTGAGGACGTTTATTCCTAGTGGAATGCTTATCTCTCTCTTTATCTCTCTGGCCAGTACTGTCATTGAGACGATTGTTTCAGGACATACTCTCTCTAAGTACGGTTTGTCTCCATAGTTTTCGATTAATAGTGCATCCACTCCTCCCTCAACCATTCTCTCAGCATTTTCTAATGAGGAACAGAGAATGTCTTCTAGAGGAGTAGAACAGGAAGGACTCCCTGGCAGTGGTGGAAGGTGTAATGTCCCAATGAAGATCAAGTGCCCAGGGATGCTAAGTTCTTAACTCCTTAATAACGATAACGTGGGTGGGATTCTGAGATTGAGAAGTAAGAGTGTAAAAGCCATATTGTCTGGGGAGTGTCTCATCGTCAGAGGGAATAGAGAAATAAATGTTCTCAGAGGTAAACGGAAAATCGGGACAATTAAGAATGGGGTGCTAGAGCTCTCACCATTGGAAGGGATCTACCTCATGAAAAAAGGTAAAATAAAGGCTTTTCATATGGGAAAGGAAATTAATGTAGATCAATTGCTCCAAAAAGTCGATTTCAAGAGATACCATGTCTTCGAAGACCTCACGGAGAAAGGATACCTGGTGAAAAGTGGACACAAATACGGTGCAGATTTCAGAGTCTATGAGAAGGGAGATGATCCGGACAAAGAGCACTCGTCCTACCTAGTGAGAGTAATAGGGGAGGTCGAAAGTGTGAAGGCGTACGACTTGCTAGCATTAGCTAGAGTTGCTCACAGCGTGAGGAAGAAATTGATACTGGCCATAGTCGGAGAGGAGGGAGAAGTGACTTACTATTCCGTCAAATGGACGAAGCTCTGACCTCTACTCTAATCTGATGGTTCCTCTGTTTTTTCCTCTGCTTCCTGCTCTGCTTTTGGTTTCTCTTCTGGTTTAGATATCCTATGGGAGACTAACCTGTGTATATCCAGAGATATTAGAGCGACTAATAAAGTCAAGAGCCAGAATATTGCCCCTATGGGTATTCGGAGTATTGTCTCTATTACTCTCTGGTATAGCGGAAGATTCGACCAATCTTCTCCAGCTTTTCCCATTACTTGCCAGAGGTTAATAGGTGCTATCACGAAGTAAATTATGAAGAGGGCCAAACTGATTGTTATTACGACTTTGAGGGCTTTTTCAGTCCTGTCCAATCTATCCCCCTACTCCCATCTTCCCTATTGTTAATAAGTTTTTCTCAAGTCGAGATGAAATGATTAGGAAAGTACCTCCCATTTTGAAGTGATGTAAGATTGCCCTGGAACTTTTCCCATTGAATGGAAATACCGCACCCTATATAAGCGTGAGTTTGGGTAAGCTTAGGATAGAATTGCAAAATTAAAGTGGGGGGATGCTCTTGGATAGAATTCCGCTTGATGGTATGGAGGTAAAAGTCAAAAGAGAGGATGAAAGAATAATACTAGAGATACAAGATTCCGAAATGGTCTCAGAGCCGATATCCATTAAATTGAGTAAAAGCGATTGGAAACTACTTAAATGTGCTGTGGAAATTCCGGAAGACCTTAGAAGTGACGTAAACCTGTCTAATCTACTGGAAAAAATTGAGAGTGCCTCAGATATATATTATGGTGTGATATCCTTAATTAGAGGGTTAAAGAGAATCTCCGATGATGAACGAGAGGAGATAATAGGTGAAATCGTCAGAATATTAGCTATGGAGTCGAAAAGCAAAGCTATGGGGTTAGTCAAATACGCTCTTGAAGTCGTAGAAGATAAGCCAGAGAGGAAGAGAGTTGCTCAGATATCTCATGCTGAGGAAATTCTGAGCAAAATAAAGGCCATACTCAATGAAGCTAATACTACTACTGATTTAGAGAAAAAACTCGGTGTGAAATAATTATCTAATTCAAATGAGTAAAGCTACATCTCCCTAGTTGCTGAGAAATCGGCTATCTCCTCCAGATATTTCCTGTATTTATTTTCCTCGAACTGCTCCAAGTATTTCTTAGCCTTCTCCGCGAACTCCTTGGCCTTTTCCTCTGCATAAGAAATTGATCCAGCTTCCTCCAATATGCGAATTACCTCTTGGATTTCACTCTCACTTATGTCCTCTCTACCTAACGCTCTGAGGAGTTTATCTCTCTCATCCCCTCTTAGAGAACTCAGCGCATGTATTGTTATTATGGTCTTGCTTCCCTCTCTGATATCTGAGCCCCTAGGCTTTCCGGACTTCTCAGGATCACCCTTGAGATCTAACCAGTCATCTCTTATCTGAAATGCTACCCCGAGGTTTTCTCCATATTTCCACAGGGATTCACACTCGGTTTTATTCCCTCCTCCCAATAAAGCTCCTATGTAGACTGAAGACGCTATGAGAGCCCCAGTCTTCTTTTTAACCATTTCTAGATACTCTTCCTCTGAGACTGACTCCCTCTTCTTAAAGGATATATCCATAGACTGTCCCTCGCATAGGATCTTAGAGGTCCTAGAGAGTATCTTTATAGCCTCGAGTACTCTCTCTGAATTACCATCAGGACTGGAAAGAACTGAAAAAGCTTCGGAGAATATGGCATCGCCAGTTAATATGGCCATGTCCTCTCCGAACTCTTCGTGAACCGTCGGTTTCCCTCTCCTCATTTTAGACCTATCCATTATGTCATCGTGAACTAGAGAGAAATTATGAATTAGTTCCACAGCTAAAGCTCCAGGAATTGCATCTTTCACCGTTCCTCCAACTAGTTGAGACGAGATCACAACGAGAAACGGCCTAAGTCTCTTCCCACCACTCTTGAGTATGTGTTCCGATGCCTCTCTGAGTCTCTCGTCTTCTATCTCAGAGAGGATCCTATCTATCTCGGAGTCTATCACACTGGAAATCCTCTTCATGTCCTCTAGGAAAGTCCACAAATGTAACACCTCCAACGACTATATGAGACCCTTGACTATTTTGATGAAATTGTCGAATATCTCTCTTCCTCTCGGTGTATGGACCACTTCTGGGTGAAATTGGACACCATATATTCTGTCCATATCTCCCATTGCTTGAATTCTGCAATTCTCTGAGTGAGCCAATATCTCGAAGCCCTTTGGAGGTTCCTTGACTTCGTCCCAGTGAGATTCCCAGACGGTCATTCTACCTCCCATTCCATGTAGTATCCCCTCGGGCTTGTCTATATATATTTCAACTGGGCCGTATTCACCTTTTTCCGCTGGACCGGCTTTTCCTCCTAGTGCTATAGCTATGGCTTGATGTCCTAGGCATATTCCCAATATTGGTCCCTGAAACTCCCTTACATATTCAATACTTCTTCCCAGGTCTCCACTGCTTATTCTAGGTGCCCCTCCGCTTAGAACTATCCCATCTGCTCTTTTTATTTCTCTTAGCGGAGAGGTGTTAGGGACTATCTCGACTTTCACTCCTAGGTTTCTCAACGTCCTGTATATCCTGTGGGTGTATTGTCCTCTGTTGTCTACCACCAGTATGAGCATGTGGGGAAATTTGAAATACTCGATTAAAACACTTGCGGATATGTTGCTCCGAAACGAGGAAGTCTTGGCTATACTAGCAGGAGTGCCTAGAGGACATAAACACGTGAGATTTGTCCTGGAGACGTCCTCTGGGAGAATAGTACTCCAAGAAGCTACGGTAGCTGCACTTGTGAGGGCTTATGTCTCAATAAAGACGCATCCCGCTAGAAGGGCCATAGAGTTGAGGCAAAGAAAAGGGAAGTGGAAAGAGGGATATGCAGAATTCCAGTTATTGGAAACGAATAGAGATGAAACCGAGATATCTGAAGTTCTTCTCGAAATCTTGAAGGAAGAGTCTTACGGAAGTGCTAGTAAATGAGTGGAGTCATCATGCTCGAATTTCTTGGACCTTGGAAAGTAGTAGTACTGGACTCTCCGAGCGATTTAAGCAATGACCTAAAGGAAAAAGTTAAGGAAAGGTATGGGATCGAGAAGTTCTCATTCGTTAAGTGTAGTTCAAGAATGGGAGAAGAAGAGGTCTTAGAAGTAATAAGAAGAGAGGCCGAGAAGAGAGGGCTTAGTGTGAGAGTGTACTTCGATGAATCCCTTGGTTCTGTGATAATAGAGTCCAAGAAGGAATTCTTGGGAGAGGAGTTCTTCTTGAAGACTGGATGGAGACCCATATTCAAGTATCCATCATATTCTGGAATAGTCCGGAAGGTTAGGAGTGAAATACACGAGCAAAATGGTAGGTACTCGTTTTTGCTCAGGATTGGGAGGAGAATTAGAACTTCGACGAAGAGATATGACATGTTGCCGAGAGTCAGTTTCCTAGGTGGGTGCAGAGAAGTCGGAAGGAGTTCCTCTCTAGTTCAAACAGAGGAAAGTAGTGTATTGGTGGACTATGGTATTTCTCCCTCTGATTACAAGTATCCTCATCACCTCCCGGAATTGAAGTTAGAAGAAATAGATGCTCTGATTCTCACCCACGCCCATCTAGATCACGCTGGTGGAGTATTTCGTCTCTACTCCATGGGATACGATGGACCCATTTACGCCACTGAGGCCACTATATCCCTAATGAGACTTCTGGCCCTAGATCTGTATAAAATAGGTAGAGACAAAATTGGGTTCGAGAAAAGAGAAATAGATCGGGCCATAAGGAAAAGCATACCCATCGAGTACAGGGAGGAAATAGACGTTGCCCCAGATGTAAGCGTGGAGTTATTTGATGCTGGACACATACCTGGTAGCTCCTCAGTGCTACTCAAGATCAAATCCAATGGTAAGGAAAAGAGATTCCTGTTCACTGGAGACATAAACACAAAGAGAAGTAAGTTGCTAGAGGGGGCTGACCGAAGTTATCCAGAGTTGGACTTCATAGCAATAGAGAGTACATATTCCATGGAAACACATCCTTCTAGGAAAAAGGAAGAGAAGAAGTTAATAAAGGCTGTACTAGAAACCTATAGGAGAGGTGGATCCTCCATAGTGCCCAGTTTTGGTGTAGGTAGAGGACAAGAAATTCTCCTGATCTTGCAGGATTACAGAGTGGACATACCCATCTTCGTGGATGGGATGATAAGGGAAGCCACTAAGATAATTCAGTCCCATCCCGAGTTCTTAGCTAGGGATCTCAGGACTGAAAACATAAGTTGGATCTGGAGAGAAAAACACAGAGAGGAAGCAATCTCAGAGAGAGGAATAATAGTCACTACCTCTGGAATGCTATCTGGAGGGCCAGTTATTAGGTATCTCAAGGAACTGGGTGGTGACGAAAGAAATTCGATCATAATAACCGGTTACCAAGCTGAAGGTACCCTAGGAAGAAAGATACTCGATGGAGAGCGCAAAATAAGAGTAGACAATGAGAACATTGAACTCAAGGCGGAAGTTGTAGAGGTGACTCTTTCAGCCCACGTCGACAGGCCAGAACTATTTGAGTATTTGAAGAACTGTGGAAAACCAAAGGTATTTACAGTCCATGGAGAGAGAGGACACTGTGAGAAATTCGCATCTGAGATAAGAAACAAGATTGGATTAAGTGCCGTAGCCCCAAGGAATGGGGATGCATACGTATTGGGTGATTAAGTTGAATAGGGAAGGAAGTGGTGACAAAAGAAAAAAAGAAAAAGAAGAAAAGAGAAAACTGGGATATGTCCTACTTCTCTTCCTGGTATTCTGTCTAGCGTTCTACCTCAGGCAGATACCTAGGCACTATGGGGAAATAATAGGGATGGATCCATATTTTCACTTCAGAATGGTCGAAGAAATCGTGAGAAATGGGCACAGGCCAGAAATAGATGTTCTCTCCTATCATCCAGAGGGTAGGATAGTTCCTTACACTTCTCCCCCACTATTACACTACACGATAGCTTACTCCTACCTCTTAGTAGGATCCAAGCTCGGTTTCACTCTGAAGGAATTCTTCATATTGTTTCCTTCTATTCTAGGAGCTCTCTGCGTTTTCCCGATGTATTCAATAGGAAAGGAAATATGGAGTAGAGAAGTTGGGTTGTTGTCCTCTTTCTTTCTAGCAGTATCTCCACCGCATCTAATAAGGACTCTTGCTGGATTCAACGACAAAGAGAGTCTAGGCGGACTCTTAATGCTTGTTTCAGTATACTTATTGATTAAGAGCTACAAGAATTGTTCAATTAAGTATTCCATACTGTCTGGCATATTCTTAGGAGGAATGGCTCTTACTTGGGGTGCTTTCAGATCTGTGTTCCTTATATTCTCTGCTTTTCTATCTCTGATGGTACTGCTGAAGAAATTAGATAAAAGAGGAGTTTACTCCGTCACTCCCTCCCTCACTATAGCTCTAGTGATCTCCCTAACCTCTCAGAAGTGGAGATACGTTTACACGGATCCATTGGTGTTCTCCTCTATTTTCATTTCCTATCTATCGATTTTAGCTTACTTAATAGGAAAGAAGTATGGGAAGGAATACTCCAGATTGTTCTTCTTAGTTTCGATATTCGCTGCTGGTCTGGTTTCGTTGCTCATAGGCGTGAACCTAAGCAAATTCTATTACATGATAAACCCTCTGGCCAGAGAGGAATCTCCGTTATTCTCGTCTATTGCTGAACATCAACCAATAACCTATAGAGAGTGGTACGTCAGGACTTTTTCCATATGCTTCCTCTTCCCCCTGGGTGTTTTCCTGCTCATGAAAAGAAGACGTGGTGAGGACTTATTCCTTCTGACTTGGTTCCTCCTGACCATTTACTCAGCTGCTTCTACAGCTAGGATATCCTTCCTTCTAGCTCCATCAGCTGCAGTAGTTTCCTCAATAGCCTTAGAGAAACTATTAGTCAACTTATCTAGAGTAAAGGAGGGGGACAAATCGAGGATAAAGAAAGAGAAGATGGCAAGATACATAATCTTAGTCCTCCTGCTAGTCAGTTTCACCTTACCCCCGTCGATAATAGCCCTTCAGATATCCTACACCAGAACTCCGGAAATAACTTCAGAGTGGATAGAGGCCTTGAATTGGATAAAGAGGAATACGCCAGAGGATTCCGTCATATTGGCTTGGTGGGATTATGGCTACTGGATCCAAACTTTGGCTAATAGGAGAACTGTAATAGACCCGAGTAACCTAAAGCCTTCGAGGAATGCAGAGATATCTAGGGCTCTGTTCAGTCCAGAAAAGGAAGGAATTGAGGTCTTCTTAAAATACGAGGCGGATTACGTCTTAATAGACAGATATTGGGAGCTCAGGAAGGGTCCTCCAATAGCTAGTGTCGGAGGGGTAGACTTCTATAGGTATTTCGAGATAACAGGAGAAGAATTCAACGTAAAGGAAAGTGGAAAGGACTTATTGTACATCAAAATGATTTGTCCAGAAGTATTTCATCCAGAGTACTTGGAATTGGTGAGAAGCTTTGGTGAATGGGAATTTTGTAACTCGAAGGGAAGAGTTCTCCTCTACAGACTAAGAAAAGAGGAAATAGTAGGTAAACAGAGCTAGTATTCCCATTTCCACCTCTACGGAGTACATTAGCAGAACCAGGGACCTCTCGGTCATCGGTGTTATTCTCAATGGTACGTGGAGTATCGATAGATGCTTTGGAGGCACTAAGTACTTCCCCTTTAGGATTACGTGTCCATGTCTCTCCCTGCCTTTGAAGAGAGAAGTAGACTTCATGAAGAAATCGGTAAAATGGGGTAGAAGTAAAAGGAAAGCTATGAATTCCACTTTCATTTCTATTGAGAGTAAAGCTATTGTGGCACCCATTCCGAAGGTCCCGACGTCTCCTGGGAATACCCTAGAGGGATACCTGTTGTAGTAGAGGAAGGCCACCAAGGATCCCATGAAGGAAGACAATACTAGTGCTGATGTCAAATTCCCGGTGTCTATAGCTATGGGCATGAGGAAAAAAGATGCTATTAAACACATTCCTGCCTCAAGTCCATTGAATCCTGCCATGACGTTTATGGAATTGGCTGAAGCGGAAATCCAGAGTGGAACTAATAGTAATTTGTAAAACACTCCGAAGTAAACAGGAAGTAGGAATGGGAAGTCTATCCACGGACTCAAATCCCCAAAGACCGAGTATGGTATTGAGGCTAGAATTGGAAGTACTATCTTCTCAGAATGCGATAGGCCTGAGATGTCGTCTACGATGCCCACCAACGAGACCAAAAACACTGTGAGCGCTATGAGTTGTGCATCGCTGAAAAAGATTAGAGGAGCCAAAAATCCAATCAGGAGTGGTATTCCACCCATTTCTGCTACTTCTGGCTTATCTTCTTTATGAACGTCTATTCCTTTGTATTTGTTTCTCACTTTTTTTATCCAAATCCTTGTCAGGATCATAGTCAGCAATAGGGATGATGAGAACGAGATCATGAGGTAAAGTGGATTCAATCGCGTTCCCCCACTGAGGGGTTTATTGACCAATTATAGGTTTCTCCTATGAATGTTACATTGCTATGGTGTAAGCATGGAATGGGTTACAGAGCTAGGAGGGGCTGTGTGAGTCCCCAAACCTTATTAAATAGTGTGGACTAATTTTCCATGGTGTGAATTTGCATAGGAGGGGGCAATCCTCTGTGGAATACATAATAGCCTTAGCAGCTTTACTCACGGTAATAGCAGGCGTGTCTATACCAATTCTTCAAAACAGCGAGGCGAAAGTAAAGAACGTAGAGGCACTTTCCCATGGGAGGGCTGTACTAGAATATCTAAGGAATGGTCTGGACGTGGCGATAAACGGGAGGGTTGGTGAGAGTAAGACCTACTCACTCCATGTGAGAAAGGGAGTGAGTCTGAATTTGTCCATGAGAAGCCAAGAACTCTCCCATGGATATCTGCTCACATTAAACTGTACTGTAACCAGGAATGGAAATCCCGTTGGTTGGATGACTTCTTCTATCCTCTCGAGTAGAGAATATTCAATGGACAGTTTCTCCATGGGAGAGGGAATTTGGGAATTGACCATTAGGAGAGTTGGTAATAGCACGTCAATATCTGTTAACGTGTGTGAGTCCTCTAAGAAAGTAGAGGTGATTGTTGGTGACTAGGGGGCAATCATCCGTCGAATTACTCCTGATAGTGGCCACTATACTTGCAGTGCTCTCAGCAGTAACTGTGCCACTCTTCACACAGTCCAAAGAGAAGTCAGAAGAACTCAATCTAATTTCAGAGGTGAGAGTTAGTGGGCAGCAGATAGTATCCCTGATAGATCACGTATTCGCCTCTGGTCCAAACAATAAGAGAGGTGCCTTGGTAAAGATACCGTGTCAAATAAGCATATCTCAAACAGATTCGGACAATGACTTAAAGAGAGAAATGAAAATAGCTTTCGAAGGAAACGAGATAACCATAGAGACAATACTTCCTAGTGATTGTCCTACCCTGTCTGGACTTGGGCAGATCTCGCCTGGAGTGTACCTAGTGACAGTTGAGTACATCCCAGGAGATTGTGGTTCAGGAAACTTGGGAGAGATATCCATAACGTGGGAAAAGGTGAGGGACGTATGAGGGGTTTCCTCTCCCTAGATGTATTAGTAGCCTTAGCCGTAGTTCTAATCGGAATAGCTATGATTGTCAATCTAGCGAATGAGAGATTTGAGAGTGCTAATGAGCTATCTGCCGTATCAGAAGGAAAAGGGATTGCAGAATACATAGCGAGAGCAATAGACAGGACTGTGTCATCTGGAGAGGGATCTAAAGTATACTTAGAATTGCCCGACAAGTACGGCACTTATTCTCAACTGAACATACACAGGAACACACAGTACGAAGTCTTCATAGTTGGCAAATATGATCAAGCCGGAGTGATAAACTTGGATATAGATGGAGATGGGTCCTCAGACTCAATGAGCGTAGTAGTGAAGGTTTGTCGGCCGAATTGTAGTAATCCGAATTGGTATAAGTTTCTGAAGGCTCCTATCCTAGCAGAGTACGTCGAAGTAGACAATTCGGTCGATCCAAGAAACGACCCGAATTCAGATGGGCTTGAGGAGAACATAGCCATATCATTTGTCACTTCCCAAGATGAGATAAATGGAAAGAAGAGAGTTGGTGTGAGAATAACAACGAACCGAGATGATGTACATGTCAATTAGAGGGCAAGCCTCAGTTGAGGGAGTGATAATAGTTGCAATCGTGCTAACTACCCTCAGCTGGTTCATTCCATCGTACATGAGGGAAAGCGAGCTCAACGACATATTGGTCTCCATTAGGGAGTCTTGTATTTCCGAAATGAACGAACTCACGCTAAGCGGAGAGGTGCGAGGTAACGGAAGATTTCACCACTTGGAGTACAGTTTGAGACAATTCGGTGATAAAGAAGAGATAACCATAACGCTTTACTTCAAGGGAGAGCTCGACATAACGGATGCAGAGGATCTGATAAAGGAGGAGGCACTAGACAGTTTGTCTAGGATTGGGTGTGAGAGACAAGGTGATATGATGGTGTGCAGGTATTACGCGCTGAGAAAGAATGATATAGAATTGGAGGTGTTGCCTCCATGAGTGGAGAGAGAGGGCAGGTGTTCACGCTAGATGCCATGCTTTCCCTGATAATAATAACTGTCATACTTGGGCTTTCCTCGAACTTGATAGAAGAAGCGAGCTACAAACTAGTTGAGAGGACCAAGTATTCTGAGAAGCAGAGAATTGTTTCTGATATGGCCGAGAGCATAATTAGGGTTTCACACACGGGATTCCTAGGATCTATTTGGTCTGTGAAGGATGAAAATGTCACGAACTTCAGAGAGGAATTCCCCACCTTCATAAATATGTCCAAACTCTCGCTCATAAGTAGTGAGATAGAGGAGTATCTCGACGTGAACAGAGATGGAGAACTTGACTACTACTATAACGTAACTGTAATCTCTAGAGATTACTGTACTGGGCGAAATCGTCTGTGCCTAGAAATATCTGACTTCGGCGAGTCTAAAGAAATCTTGACTGAGAGGAGATCTGTACAAATAGAAGTCCTGAGAGGATGGATATGCCCGGAAAAGAGAATACACATAGATGGTGTGTCTTCAACTTACGTTTATGCTATTCCAATGAATGGTGATTTCTCTTGCGCTTCCCCCTCAGAATGGGACAATAAACTAGAATTAGAGTACGGAGGAAGTTGCAATGGTATACTAGAAGATGTATCGAACGTCGAAGACTTCAAAGCTCCCGTGGTAATTTTACTATTCATACCCGAGTATTTGTTCTCGCATTTCGGCTTAGTACCAGGATGGACCGGGATTTACATAGAGGAAATGGAAACAGGCCCAGGTGGATTTCCCGTAGCGACAGGATACGTGAACGTTAATGGTCACATAACTTCCACTTGGATTGGAGAGGATATTCCAAGACCACTAGGGAATTTCGAGTATTTCGTGGACATAAGGGATTTACTAAGACCTGGATGGAACTACATATCTCTCCAAGGACCTATGAGGAATGCCATACTAACCATAGGTGTCTCACTACCACCAGGTTGCACTGGGGATGCCCTAGAGTGCATATATGACTGGGGGGAGTCGCAAGGAGAAGAGAGGGTAGAAATTTGGTATAACTTATATATGCCAGGGGAATTATTGATCAAAATAGGTGATAGGATTGGCTGATGAGAGGGGTTTCCTGTTCACCACGGATTCCATATTGGCCCTCATACCGTTAATGATAGTGGTGGTCACAGTTGCCCAAGTCTCAGTTCCGCCGAAATCTGAGCCAATGGAGTTGGAGGCCAACGACATAGCGGAGAACATTCTGAGTAAACTCGAACAGGATGGCACCCTGAAGGTAATAGCCCTTGAACCTAGGAAAAGCGCCACTAGGGAGTACATCGAGGAATATCTAGATAGAAACGTCCCTATTGAATTCGGCTATGCCATGGTAATAGAAATAGAGGGAGAAAAAGAGCTTGTAGCATCTGACACTGTGTCTAGTATGTCCGAATTGGAATCGTTACTCTCAGGAATTCCAAACTACGCTTCAGCTGTTAGACACGTCACTACTGCGGAAAAAGGTACTGGATGGGTAGGAAGAGCTTGGTTTAAGGTAGAAGAAGCAGCTTTCATGGAACAAGAAAGGACTGTGACTACCACAGCAGTGAACTTCCACAATTGGTTGAGTAACTTCTACAACGGGCCAACTGAATGGGGGCCTGGAGAGGTAATTGGATTTTACATACCCTCCGACGAGATATTGTCTAGCAAAATGATACTTGGATGTGGGGAATTCAGGTATAATTTGGGGTCCCCATATGAGGTAGATGTCCAAATAAACGGTCAATACTGGGGTAGAGTAAATCGGGGCGATTGGACTTACCTTTACACGATAGGAGGAGGATACTACGGAAGAATGATGTGGATAGACTTCGAAGACGTACCAGAAAATCTCTTGAGAAGTGGAAGGAATGAGTTGTTTCTAGATTTCAGAAACCCTGGGGACTACGACTATATGTATTACAACAACATGCCTTGGTTTTCTCTCATAGTCACGTACAATCACACTATGCTTGTTCCTGTAGGTCTAGTGCATAGGATTATAAGATTGCCAGATGCTGAAGGGTTTGCTGTAGCTGGATCCAGTTGTAAGTACAAAGATACCATGGACAGAGATGGAGATGGCAACACCGATGAAATACTAGACTGTAGTGCAGCTGATAGTGTGAGATGGAACAGATGGATAGGAGACTTAGCCTCGACTCATAGGGAAACTGAATATCCATCTGATCCAAACAGCAGGAGTGGAATTCCATTCGGGATAAGTCAGAACTCCGGATTGCCAGATGGCGATGGGGGATCTGCAATAACTGTTGTGAAGGAATTCGAGCTGCCAGATAACGTGAAGATATTCGACGCTGTGATTGTGTTGAACATATTAGGCGCTACAGACAACGCTAGGGTGGAAGTCTACGATTACTCCAAGGACGAATGGGTCACTGTCTTCAACTCCTTCAATTTGGAAGGAGTGTCATACAGCGCCAGAGGAGATGGTTACGGTAATTTGCCCACAGTAGTGAGCATAAGGGTAGATCCGAAGAACATAAATCCAAACGATCCTGATCACATGCCAACTGAGCTGATAAGGCCTGGGAAGAACAAGGTGAGAGTCACCATATGGGACTTCGTCCCTAGCACGGACTGGGACTGGGTTGGAATTGTAGATTCGTACATATCGGTGAGCTATTCCAGTTTACCAATAGACTGGCAGACTTTCGAATTCCAAAACTACCAATCCGGAGGTAACTCAGTAGTTAAAAAGAGGAAATTCAAAATAGGAAGAGATGCCGAATTAGTTTACTTCTTCTTCGGAGTTGGATCCGACACCAGAAAAGCAAAGGTTTGGGTGAGGAGAATATCATCAGCTTGTGATTCTAGTTCCTCTTCCTGGAAACTCTTCTATGACGAAAGAGTGAGCCCAGGTCAATTCATAAACTTGAAGAATGTGGACACAGAGAGTTCTCCTCACATAATGACTGAGTATGACCCTCAGTCTGGAGAGTGGGTGCTCTGTCCTGGAACCTACGAGGCAAAGATTGCCGTTTACGGTCCAAATGAGGAGTGGGAGTCCGGAGATTGGAACAGAAATGCTGAAGTCTATTCCGGGAGTAGAGTAGTGGTGCTTTACCCCGAGTTCATAAGGAACGTTTGGGCGATGGCCTACTCCGACTCTCCCACCAAGGCGAAAGCGATGGCTGTGGTCTTCCTCCTCAACAGGATGATAAGTGAAGGAGTAGTTGATCCATCGGACTTAGATGGAGAGCCTCCTAAACCGGAAGATTACGATGATCAGGACTCGTTTGCTCAGGCCTGTATAGACTACCTAGATGAAAGAGAAAACAACTCTATAATAATGAGAGTAATGGAACAGGCTTCATACACGTCTAGTGAGCCCAAAACAGGGTTTGTTTACTTGTACTTGTGGAGGAGGATGTGAGAAATTGAACTCCAGTGGAATGGTATATAGTGGCCTCGTCTTCCTCTTAGTAATACCAGCCCTAGTACTCACGGCTTCTCTCATACACGTATACGAATACGAGGCCAAAGGATCTGCTATATCGATGGAGCTAACTAAAATCGGAGTAAAGGGGGAAGACATTAGGAACTCCATAGTGGATGCCTTCCAAATAACTGGGAGATGGTACGCCTCCCTGACTTTGAAAATATTGACGGACTACCAAGAGAATCCGGATGAATTCTGGAACAACAGTCCGAGTGCATCTCAATACTTAATAGGTCCTCCTTCGTCTTATCCAGACCACAGACTGTTCTTCAAGGGGGAAAGCAACGAGAAATGGAAGTCAGTTGAGTTCATGTTGGAGGGGGGATCCTTCTACCTATACAACGAGGAGAACGGAACTTACTCCGTAGTGGAAATACCGGGGTTGAGGAAAGAGGTCACTAGGGAAATCCTAGAGAGAATAACTGAGGACTTCGAGGAGAAAACGGGAATGGAGATAACAGTAAAGTGTGAGCAGGCAGTCGATCCGAACTCGGAGATCGATCCAGATACCAATCCAATAGCCCAAGGGAAAATAGGCATTCTACAAATAGATCCATGGGGGTTCTACATATACGCCAATCCAGACGACTCAGACGAACCATATGACCAGACGTCAAATAGACTTAAGAGAAACGAAGACGGTGTCTTCCCGGAGGAAAAGAAGTTCAAGTTCAGAGTTGAGATTAGGAAAGGCCCCAGTCCAGTAGAATACGTAATAGAGGAAATGGAAATAGATCCAATATACGTCTCCATAGAGGGTCTAGAGGACCCATTCCTGTGGATAAAGTCGGAAGGATGGTACAGAGATGTGATAAGGAGAAGTCCTTTCACT
>QMUK01000009.1 GCA_003660555.1 Thermococci archaeon | reverse complement strand
TTATCAAATAGGCCACATCATAATGGTCGAGAGTTGAGTTTAGGTAAACCTTCGGGATTACATCTTGCAGTTGTTTTGGATATTTATTTTCAAGGATTTCAATAGCATTTTCAATAATTTCTGATATATTTGGCTGATTTGCATTGATTTCTAAGTAATCCCATCTCGTCTCCTCAGGAATAATAAAGAACACCAGCTTCAAGATAATAATCCTCATCTTCCAAAGCTGCTTCCCTTATTTTTACATCTTCTATATAATAGTTACTTTCTTTATTTGAAAAAGTTTTTTAGCTCATTTCTTCTCTCGTAAAAAGCATAAGAATGATAACGTAAAAAGATGAGACCAAGAACTATGTATTTGTATTGATGAACTTCAACTTTTTCTTAACTTGTCCGCCGCTTTCCAGAGTTGATTTTCAAAATCAGTGTAAGTTCATGAAGCTTAAGATCTCCGCTATTTATAAAATTTTTGAGTGTTACCATTTCGATATCACCTCTAATAGACTAAAAACAAAAGATATATTAAATTTTTCAACTATAAAATGTTCAGTTGCAAGTTTTATATATGGGAGGACAGCAAAATGATAAACATGAAGATGAAAAGGTTCTAGAAGAGCTTTATAAGATCTGCAGGGAAGTACTTCCGGAGCATAAAAACAAGACAGGGCATAAAGGTATAAATACGCTCCAGCAAATAGCAATGTGGCTACATGGAATGATATTCAACTTAACATCTAGAGATACTCAAGAGGAGTTCATAATAAGTAGAAGGTTTAGGAGGATCATAGGTTTATTTAGAGAAGGTTCCTTGCTATACGACGATTTGCAGAGTTGCAGGCAAGCCAACAGAAGAAGAAGCGGAGAAGACTTTTGAAAAGAGTAAAGAGCTTTTTGAAAATGAAAGCAGCATCTTAGCGTGCGATTCTACCGTAATTAGAGCTGATAACAGAAGTTCATACTACAAAGCGAGATCAGGAAAAAGAAAACGCTGGTATAAAATTGTCTATGTCGTTGATACAAATAATCTTTCTTATAATCGCTCAGAGAATAGGAATCGGTCTAAGCTCAGATGCCCCCTTCTTAGCTGATAGGAAAAGTGAAGTTAATGGCAAGATCGTTGTCGCAGATTCGGCTTCGACGGCTGTGGCGACGAAAGCTTTACAATCTTTAAACCTAATTAAAAGAGGTGGAAAATTTAAGTCTAAAAACGCCGGTTGCTCTATCTTAGATTCCTCCTCGCTAAATTTTTAGGTGTCTACGGAAAAGGATGGCTCTGCGAAATCTCCTTCTCCGTAGTTAAGAGAAGATTCGGCGATAGAGTTAAATCCCGCTCTCTTAAGAAAATCTCCTTCGAGTTCGTGCTAATCACCGCCTGCTGCAACGTCTATCGTTATGTATCTTCTTTTTATATGACTTCTTCGCCGCTCTTTTATCTCTTCTATCTAAACTTGCAACAGAGCATAATATTTTTATTATTTTCCTGGATCATCTATTATTTCCCACAAGGTTTTCAGATCTAATTTGTGACTCTAGGACTGCAAAATCCAACTAATCCTAGTCCTTTATAGCAATCTAGGAACTCCCTCGCCTAGGTTTAGATAGATACACGTATCGGATAGACACACGTATCAGGATACGAAAAAGAATAATAAACGAATATTATTAATTCATTATCAATAACTCGAGCATCTGAATCCTAAGGTAAGATGTATGCCGACATACACTTCATCTGACAGATATTTGCTCGCAGACTTCATACTAGCATATTCCGTGAACTTGAATCCAAGAACTAATTGTTCGAATCTCCAAGCACCACATCTAGCATTTAATGTGTCATCGAGCTGACATAGACTAAACGTAGCACGTGGTGACTATTTCTTCTCAGCTCTAAGAAATTCTCGAATCACTAAAATTGTGCGTCTCACCGCAGGGAAGTGCTATTGGAATCTCACTTTGATTTTCCTCTGGATTCACTCGTCTTGGACTAAGAGGGTAATGCTTAATAGGGTCTCTCGAAGACTCCCCAGAACAAATGGTTGACCTAGTTGGGGAAACTTCCTAGTGTATTGCGTACACGTAGCACGCACATTTATAGAACGCGGAGAGGATGAAATGAAAAGAAGAGGAATGAGACTAATACTCCTCCTAGGCTTGGTAAGTCTCTTCGGAGACATAACCTACGAGGGCGCTAGGGGAGTGATAGGCCCCTACCTTTCTCTACTGGGAGCCAGTGCTTTGATAGTAGGACTAGCCTCAGGTCTAGGCGAACTGACAGGCTATGGTTTAAGACTCCTCTCTGGATACTTAGCTGATAGAACTGGAAGGTATTGGCTTCTAACTGGAAT
This sequence comes from Thermococci archaeon, assembly GCA_003660555.1. Lineage (GTDB taxonomy): Archaea > Hadarchaeota > B88-G9 > B88-G9 > B88-G9 > B88-G9. The sequence goes on along the minus strand of QMUK01000009.1, from coordinate 18,944 downwards.
AGGCTACTTCCTACTGATCTCAATACCCCTATTGGCTTTCGCTTGGAGATGGGAGATAGCATTACTCCTAATACTCGTAGAGAGAATGGGAAAGGCAGTTAGATCTCCAGCTAGAGATGCCATAATATCCCATGCCTCAAGGGAAATAGGCAGAGGAACAGGATTCGGAATTCACGAGGCCTTGGACCAGGTAGGAGCTCTCATAGGTCCCCTGCTTTTCTCAGCAATCCTCCTGAGGTGGGAATATAGAGAAGCCTTCCAAGTAACTCTAATACCAGTGATCTTAGCTATGGTATTTCTTTCTCTGGCTAAATCTCAAGTACCAGCACCTAGGAAGTTAGAATCCACCGAATCTAAGGGAGAAATCCCGAGAGAGTTTTGGTTTTACCTAGTCTTCACCTTCGTCAGCGTAGTAGGATTCCTGAACTTCCCCTTGATGGCCTATCACTTGAAGGTAAATTCAATCTTGGAGGATCCGAAGATACCCCTATTGTATGCATTGGCCATGGGCGTGGATGCCTTAATTGCTCTCCTAGTTGGTAGAGCTTACGATAAAGTTGGCTTTTCATCCCTGTTCCTCGTTCCAATTCTAACACCATTGGTCCCGTTTCTATTCTTCTCAGGGCACCTAGTTCTGGGAATCTTGGCCTGGGGCTCGGTAATGGCAATTCAGGAAACCATAATGAGAGCAGCTGTAGCAGACCTAACCCCTCCTGGGAGAAGGGGAACAGCCTATGGAATCTTCAACACAGCCTATGGACTCTCCTGGCTGATAGGAGGCGCCTCAATGGGTCTAATATACGAGTTCTCTTGGAGATACATATATATCTTCTCCATAGGAATGGAGTTGTTGTCTCTGCCCTTCCTACTGAGAATAACGAGGAGGTATTTAACATGGAAGAAGGGAGAGTGAAGGAGAGACTTTCCTCTATATCTCACGTCTTATCCGTTATTTCTGGAAAGGGAGGAGTTGGAAAGAGCACGGTATCGGTGAATTTGTCCTATTCTTTGGCTAAGAAGGGATTCAAGGTCGGATTAATGGATGCTGACATAACAGGTCCGAATTTACCGAAATTACTCGGAATAGAGAACTTAGAACCAGAAGTAATTGAAAAAGAGATAATCCCCTTGGAGAGAGAAGGAGTCAAGGTAATCTCAATAGGTCTCCTAACCCACAGAGACTCCCCTATAATCTGGAGAGGTCCTCTGAGGTCCAAAGCGATAATTCAATTCATCTCTGACGTGAGGTGGGGAAAGCTAGACTTCTTGGTGGTTGATTTACCTCCAGGAACAGGAGACGAGGCGATAACTACAATGCAAGTCCTGAAACCAGAGGTGTCATTGGTAGTTACTACACCACAAGACCTGTCCCTTCTAGACGCAAGAAAGGCACTTAATATGTCCAAATACTTGAAGATAAAAGTAATAGGAGTAATAGAGAACATGTCTTTCCTGAGATGTCCGAATTGCGGTGAGAGGATAGAGATATTCGGTAAGGGAGGTGGGATGAAATTGGCCAAGGAGTTCGGCGTGGAATACCTAGGAGAAGTCCCATTCGACTTGGAAGCTAGGAAGATGTCAGATCTGGGAAGAATACCAGTTCTTGAAAGTCCAAACACAGAATTTTCGGAGAAGTTTAATCAGATTTCAGATAGAATCATCCAAATTGTCTCTTAGTTTTCATTCTGGAACTAGAACAATTATCTGCGTGAACGAAACTTCTTCTCTGAACAGCAAGCTTCGGTTCCAAGGAAAGTTTATATTACAGGGAAGTGACTCAAGTGGGGATTCGAATGGAACTGAAACGAATTGGTAAAAGGAAAGTGGTTTCCATAAGACATGTTGGACCGTATTCCGAAGTAGGTAAGGCCTTTAGGGATTTAGTCGAATGGTGTATAAGGAATGAGATCATAGTCACTGGGCCGGCAATGGGCATCTATTACGATGATCCCAGAGAAGTTCCCCCGGAGAAGTGCACCTCTGAAATAATGTTCCCCATAGAGGAGTTACCTGAATTGCCCGAGGAAGAAATGAGGATGGTAGAGATAAAGGAACTTCCAGAGATGAGGGTTGTATCCAAAGTAATGAGAGGGGAGTCTTTCAACTCAATAGATTACGAGAAGGAGTACAATGAAATCGTGAAGTGGATGGAAGAGAGAGGACTAAAGGCGAGAGGACCTCCAATAGAGATATACCATAAGTTCGAGGGGATGGTGGAAATAGAAGTTCAAGTCCCGGTGGAGTAATTTTTTTCCTTTTCTGCTGTTGTAACCTATTTTTTTCGTTTTCCTGTAATGGAGAATAATTTATCAGAAAAGCTGGTGCGGGGGCAGGGATTTGAACCCTGGAACCCCTACGGGAGCGGATCTTGAGTCCGCCGCCGTTGACCTGGCTTGGCTACCCCCGCTCCACTTTTCTTGGGGAGAGCCAGAGATATAAATCTCTTTCTCATCTGCTCGCCATCACTTAGTTGAACAGATACGACACTATTGCGGGGGTCATCGTAATAAAGGTCCCGAGGAAATTCGGAGAAGGGCACTTGAGGATAATTCTCACTGAAGTGAGAACGAAACATGGTCTTTCTGTCATTAGGAATTTAGGTAGGCGTGGACTTCATTTAATATGTTCCGATCATATGTTAAATCCTAGTTTCTCGTCCAAGTACTGCTCTGAGTGCTTCATCTATTCCAAGGAGAAATTCTTAGAGGATCTGAAGTGTGCTATAAGGAAACACAGGGCGAATGCATTAATTCCTATAGGGTACGAGTCAACTATACTCACTTCTATGAATAAGGAGGAACTACAGGCAGAACTGGAGTATGAGATACCAGTAGTCCCTTGGGAGACTATGAGTAAAGTGGTCAACAAGGAGAAGCTCTTAGACATTTCGGATCGGATTGGTGTAAGTCCGCCTCGCACTAGAATTTTCTCAGACGTGAATGGACTAGAAGAGATAGAAAAGTACCCTGTAGTCGTGAAGTCCACTTCAGAGAAGACTGGATTGAAGAAAGTCGAATACGCTAATTCCAAGAACGAACTTAGAGAAATACTCTCTAGGAGAGTTAAAGTGGGAAAGCAAATAGTTCAGGAATACGTTAGGGGTTTCGGAGCAGCTTTCTTTGCCCTGTATTGGAGGGGAAGAATGAAAGTCTATTTCATGCATAGGAGAGTAAGAGAGTATCCCTACTACGGAGGAGTCAGTTCCTGCGCGGAGAGTTATTGGCACGAGGATTTACTTCGCAGAGGGAAGAGACTGCTGGACCACTTAAACTGGCATGGTATAGCCATGGTGGAGTTCAGGTTCGACTTGGATGATGAAGAGTTTAAACTGATGGAGCTGAATCCGAAGTTTTGGGGCTCTCTCGATTTAGCCATAGAGTCCGGAGTCGAGTTTCCTTATCTCTTAACTAAGTGCATGGGTGGAGAGGAGATACGTCAGCCTAGATATAGGTTTAAGAAGTTTCAATGGCTTCTTTCTGAGGATGTTTGGAGAATTAGGACATCTCCTAATCCTTTAGAGTCTGCGAAAGAGATGCTCACAGATTTATTGGATTTCAGTACCGAAAAAGACTTGAAGTACATTGGGGAAGATCCGTTACCAACAATAGGGAGAGCCATTTACACCTTAATGGGATTGATAGGAGGAAAAAGCTTTGGCTGACGTCCTATACCTGAGGGTTGATGTAGATGGATATTATGGTCTCAGGCTAGGAGTGAGGAATCTATTGGATCTCTTCGGAGAATACGGAGTAAGAGCCACCTTCTTCGTTAACATGGGAAGAGAACCATTTTATTTGAAATATATAAGCAAGTTGAAGAAATCTTCTAAGAGTAAGAGAAGCTTTGGAAGACACTCGTGGTGGCAGAAGTTGAGAATGCTTCTGCTTCCAAAAGGGATTGGGATAGCGAATTTCAACCTATTGAGGGAAATAGAGAAGAGAGGACATGAGGTAGAACCCCATGCTTGGAATCATGCAGACTGGAATCTCAAACTAAAAGAAATAGATCAAAAGAGAGAACTGGAGTTTATGTCTACAACATACGAGAAGTGCTTTGGAAGAAAGCCTACAGGCTTTGCTCCCCCAGCCTTCAAGTTCAATCGAGAGACACTCTCTATACTCCAAGAGATGGGCTTCGAGTACGTTAGCTTAATGGGAAAATCTCCCGAATGGCTAAACGGAATATGGAATTTTCCAGTAACATATCCTAGGACGATAGAAGAGGAAATACTAATGGGAGGCCCCATGTCTCTCAGTAGAATAAAAGAGCATATAGAAGCATCTGAATATGCCTCTATATACATACACGCTGATTGGGAAGGAATAAGGGGGATAAGACTACTAGAATCTCTTTTAACAATGGTGAAAACAGATTTCGGGACATATAAGGAACTGTTGAATAGCTTAAGGTGATGAAATTGCTTAATACGTCATCGCTACTTAGGAAACTTGGTTACGATTTCCATGAGTTCATTCAGGATCCGGTAATTCCTGATTTGTCTGAAAAGAGATTTTCTGACCTAATACCAGAAATAGCGAATTCTGAGAGAGGAAGAAACATCTCAGAAGCTAGGCTTTATTCCCATCAGTTGAAAACCCTGGAGGGACTCAGGAGAGGAAGCAACGTAGTCCTGATATCCGGATCAGGAAGTGGTAAAACAGAGGCTTGGTTCCTCTACACTGCTTTAGAGAGGAAAAAGACATTAGCGATTTATCCAACTCTAGCTTTAGCGAACGACCAGATAGAGAGACTCTCTGAGTATTCGAATGCAATAGGGATGAAATCGGATTATCTAGATGCCTCTAGGAACAGAGAGCTCATATCGAGGTTTAAGTCCGGGTTAAGGAAATACGTATCGGAGCTGGACTTACTAGTAACTAATCCAGCGTTCCTCATGCACGAAATAAAGAAAATGGTTTCTGGTAGATCCAACCTACAATTGTTCATCCAGGACCTAGATTTACTAGTAATAGACGAATTCGATTTCTATTCTCCTAGGGAGATTTCCTTACTGCTTTCAATGTCTAGGATAATGGAGGAACTTTCAGACTTCCAGATAGCAATTTTAACAGCTACTTTGGGAAATCCAGAAGACCTAAAGAGGACTATAACAGAAATAAACGGAAAGAACACTATTGTAATAAGAGGAAAACCATTCAGACCAGAGAACAGGGTTTACCTAATAATAGGAAAAAATCTAAGACAAATATGGGAGGAAATAAGGGAAAAAAGGGAGCAATTTCTTGGAAGGGATGAAATAGGAGAAGACGTCATGGAAGCACTAGAAGATTTCGATAAATTCAAAGAAAACTACTTGAAAGTCTTGGAAACAGCTAAGTATCTCGGCCTAGAAATACCCAATCCCGTAGCTGATCCTGTAGAGCTAATAAAAGAGTATTGTCTCTCCGAGGAGGAAGAGGGACTCACTCTGGTCTTCACCAAGAGCATAAGGAAAGCAGAGGAAATAGTTAAGAGAACTATAGTAGAAGATCAGTCCCTGAATGGAAGAATAAAGGCGCATCATCATCTAATTTCTAGAGAAGAGAGAAAGAAGGCCGAAGAAGAGGCGAAGAAAGGAGAATTAAGAGTATTGGTTAGTCCTAGGACCCTAGCTCAAGGAATAGACATAGGACAGGTACTGAGAATAGTCCACATAGGATTACCAGAGACTGTAAGAGAGTTCAAACAAAGAGAGGGAAGAAAAGGAAGAAGAGTTGGAATAAAGTACACTGAGACTGTTGTATTCCCATTCGGAAGATGGGACAGAGACTTGGTGATGAGAGGAATAAAGACATTCGAGAAATGGACCGAAGTACCTCTAGAACACGCTATAGTAAATCCAGAGAATAAGTACTCCCTTCTCTTCGAGTCCATGTACAAATTCCTCACGAGGAGAAAGCTAAATAAGGAGGAAATAAACTTCCTAATTGACTTAGGATTGATTCGAAGAGGAGAACTAACTCCTCTTGGCGAGAGAACTTGGAAGTATTTGAACTTCTATGAGTTTGCCCCTCCCTATGGAATAAAGAGGTATTTCTCTGGAAACCCGATACAGGACATAGGCCACTGTGACCTAGTGGAGAGATTCCAAATAGGTTGTTTCGACTACTCCTCAGATGGAATAGTCCAGGACCTAAGGAGAAAGGGCAGAACTATTACCGGAGTGAATGTAGTCCCAATAAAGGGGATTTGGAGTGTAGATCACTTTTCATATGCCTTAGAGGAGTACGAGAAATCCAAATTCAAATGGGGAGAGTATCCGGATCCAATAGGAGACTATTTCTCTGGCAGATTGCACTCTGAGGTAATATGCGTAGTCACTCCTCCTAAGAACGGCTTCGGAAAGTACACCAAAATACCGAACAGAGTTTACTGGAAGCTCTACGGGAAGAACTACAGACCAGTTAGAGTAAACGGGAAGACCCTTTTCCTGAGGGATAGCAAGAGCATAGAGGTAATAGCTCCAACTGGAGGGAAATACGAGGACTACACTTACGGTGTGGTGCTGGAGCTGGATCCAAGGGAGGACTTGGAGTGGATTAGGGTAGGATTAGCTCTACTCTTCTTAATTCTAAGGTTAAAAAGAGGAATTTCGTTCGAAACTATAGTTTACGAAGTACATCAAGTGGGAGAAAGGAAACTAATGGGTCTTCATGAGCCCCAAAGCGCAGGCATTCTCGAAAAGTTAGATTGGTCTTCTCTTAGGGAAGAAGTAAGGGAATTCGAAATGGACGAAGTCTCGGAAGTCTTGTTGAAGCAATTGGATGAGGAAGCTCATTACTCATTAGTTTCGAGCGGAATGAATCTAGAATTAGCTAAAAAGTATTCCTACAGGGTAATAGACTATTTGACTCTTCGAGAGAGGATAAGACTTAAATTCATGGGGAGAGAATTGGAAATACCTAAACCATCCAGAGCGCAGAAGTTATTCTCCATTGGAGCACTTGGCCTCAAGTTGACCGATTACTCCGGAATAGTTTATCTATCTATTTTCGATGGCGAAGAGAAATTCTCTTCCGAGGTTTACGTAGAATTGGAGGAGCCAGAGAACTGGGAGGGCATATCTAGAAAGATACAAGAACTAGTCAACAAGGGTTTCCAGCTAGTAGTCTACGATTACGAGGAATTATCTAAAACACTAAGGCAATTCAATCTGTTGAGTCTAGAGCTCATGATTTCAGGATTAAAGGGATTGAACAGAGTTTTGGATCTAAGGGAAAAGTTATCTGAATTGGGAATATCTCCAGCACCATTCGAAGAGGTAATAGCTGGAATAGGGTGGGAGAAGGAAGGATATAGCCTAATAGACGTAACGAGAGAATTTGAGAGATCTAAATCAAAGATAAGTGAGGTAGGCATTGGTAAGTGGAGATATTTCACCAAATACTTGTCTAAGAAGGCAATTTCATATGTTTCAGAAGTTTCTGAGCTTACCTACAAGTTGAAGCTAGCTCTAGAGCAGATCGAGCCCGTGAGGAAGAATCCTTATAAAAGTTATAGTTAACCACACCGAATAAAGTTGGGTCAATAGAATGCCAGTCACACACAGGCTAGAGGACTATCTCAAAGCAATATTTCTCCTCACACTGGGAGGGAGAGTAACTAGGGTCAAGGAGATATCCGAAGCCCTAGGAGTAAGTAGATCAACAGTTACTTCTGCACTCAGGACTTTATCAGAAAAGGGACTGGTGAAACACGAGCACTATGGATACGTGGAACTAACTCCCAGAGGTGCAGAGTTAGCCAGAGCTCTATACGAGAGAAACAAATTACTTCACGTTTTCCTCAGGGAAATACTTGGGGTAAACGAAGAGGTAGCAGAGAGAGACGCTTGCTCTATGGAGCATCACCTAAGCGCAGAGACACTAGAGAAAATAAAGGAGTTGGTTGTCGAGGCTATGAGAAAAGATAATAGGAGATTAAGTGATTTGGGACCAGGAGAAGAAGGTAAAGTCTTGAGAATAGTAGGACATCCGATAATAAAGAAGAAACTGCTTGGAATGGGTATAACTCCTGGAGTTAAAATCAGGGTAGAGAGAGTAGCTCCTCTAGGAGATCCCATCGAGGTGAAAGCAGGGGGAACTCTTCTGTCCCTGAGGAAGGAGGAGGCAGATTGCATATGGGTAGATCAGTAGAAGTACCTCTCCTCTTCCTTGGTCCAGGAGAAAAAGGAATAATTTCAAGAATAGTGGGTGGTTTCTGTGCTAGAGCCAGACTAGAAGAGATGGGCCTAACGCCAGGAAAGGAAGTGGAATTGTTATCGCCTAATCCCATAATAGTCTCTGTGGACGGAGTCAGGATAGCTCTAGGATATGGAATAGCATCTAAGATCCTAGTCAGAACTAGGAGGAGAATCTAGTGGAAGAAAAGGGATTCATAAGAGTAGCTTTAGCTGGGCATCCGAATTCCGGAAAGACCTCTGTATTCAATAGACTAACGGGCTCTAAACAACATACCGGAAATTGGCCAGGTGTTACCGTGGAGAAGAAAGAGGGATACTTCTCTTACATGGGATATAAAGTAATAGTAACGGATTTACCAGGAATATATGGTCTGAGTTCTGCATATAGTATAGATGAGCGGATAGCTAAGACTTTTCTAACTGAAGAGAATCCCGATGTGATAGTAGTCGTAGTTGATTCTACTAACTTGGACAGAAATCTATATCTGCCAATCCAGTTACTCGAAATGGGATTTAACTTAGTTTTAGATTTAAACATGATAGATGAAGCTAGAAAATTCCTTAAGATAAATTCAACTGAGCTTTCCAGAATATTAGGGATACCAGTTGTCGAAACCGCTGCTAATACTGGAGAGGGAATAGAAGATCTAAAGAAGAAGATAATAGAGGCTTTTGAAAAGAGAAGAGGAGATAAAGGACTTAAAATAGACTATGGAAGACTGGAGGATGAGATAGAGAGACTATGGAATCTAGTTGGAAGAGAATACCCAAGATGGGTCGTCATTAGAGCTTTAGAAGAAGATCAAGACGTACTAAACATGATAAAAGGTTTAGAAAATGGAGCTGAGATAATAGAGGAAATAAAAGCATCTAGAGATAGAATAACTAGGAAATTCGGATTCGATCCAGAGACAATAATAGTGGAGAGGAGATTCGGATACATAAAGGGATTAGTCAGGAGAGTCACTGAGAGAAAGGGAACAGAGGACAGATTAGCTCTTTCAGACAAGATAGACAGCATAGTCACGAATAGAATCCTAGGAATACCGATATTCACTCTGGTAATGTTTTTCACATTCGAAATAGTCTTTAAACTCGGAGGTCCAATTTCAGAACTGATAGACGAGGCCTTCATTACGCTTTCAGGAAGAATTCCGGGAGAAGGTCCAATACACTCTCTATTGGCGGAGGGTGTAATACCAGGTCTTAGAGCTGTTTTAGTTTTCCTGCCAAACATAGCGCTTTTATTTCTGGTAATCACCATCTTAGAGGATTCAGGATACATGGCCAGAGCGGCTTTCGTCATGGACAAGATAATGCACACCATGGGACTCCACGGAAAAAGCTCCATACCGATGATACTCGGTTTCGGCTGCAACGTTCCAGCAATAATGGCTACTAGAACTCTCGAATCAGAGAAAGACAGGATACTCACCATTATGGTTATACCACTCATGTCTTGCTCCGCTAGGTTGCCCATATACGTCTTGTTCTCCTCTGTCTTCTTTCCGGGGAAGGAAGGAGTAGTTTTGTTCTCCCTGTACATGTTGGGTATCGTTCTAGCAGTAGTGGTCGCGAAGTTACTTGATACTCTCTTCTTCAAGGGAGAAGTGGCTCCTCTGGTCATGGAACTCCCTCCCTATAGGATGCCGAACCTAAGAGGAGTGTTAATTCAAACTTGGATAAGAACAGAGCTATTTCTCAGAAAAGCGGGAATGATAATCTTCTCTGTTTCGGTACTGGTATGGATATTGGGCAACATACCATTTGGAGTGGAATACGCGAGTGAGGATAGCCTAATAGGGAAAATAGGTAAGAGCATATCTCCCTTGCTAGAACCAGCCGGATTTGGATTTTGGCAAGCAGCAGTCTCATTGTTGTTTGGTATTTTGGCCAAAGAGGTAGTTGTAGGCACCCTCGGTACACTATATGGTAGAGAAGGACTAAGAGAGGCCATTTCCAGGGAGTTCACTCCTCTCTCAGCTTACTCCTTCATGATAATGTCTCTGATATATATACCGTGTGTGGCCACCGTGGCCGTGATAAGGAGAGAGACGAACAGTTGGAGATGGACTGCTTTAGCTATTTCCTATAGCCTATTGCTAGGTTGGATCCTGTCAGTACTGGTTTATCAGGTAGGGTCTTTCTTCAATGAACCAATCAATTGAATTCTCGTTCCTGTTGGCCAGAACAACTTCAGTTTAGAGGAATACAACTTCGTATCTATGAACCTCCTTTAAACTCATCTTCTGTTGAATTTACAGCCAGATACCAAGAAACACTTTCAATTTAGCCCAATCGCATGTTATTTAGGTTTGGACAACGATTAAATACTTCCTAGCTCTGATCCGAAAACATGAATGAGAAGGACGAGTACATAATAGAAAAGCTTCTCAACAACGCTAAGACACCGAAAACTGAAATTGCGAAGGAGTTGGGAATAACTGAGGCCGCAGTTAGGAAAAGAATAAAACAAATGGAGGATAAAGGGATAATCTTGGGATATAGAGCCATAGTAGATTGGAGGAAGATAAACAGAATGAATGCATTTACCGGCTTGGATGTGAATCCAGAAAATCTCCTAGAGGTCCTGAATACTCTGAAGGAAATAGAAGAGGTGAAAGCGGCATACCTGACATCAGGAGATCATGACATTCTAGTTGAGATGATATGTAAAGACGTAGATCAACTAGAAGAGATTCACAAGAGATTAGCTGAGCTCCCTGGTGTCAAGAGAGTCTGTCCATCGATAGTCGTCTCCATAGCCGAGCTCAAGTAACCTTTCTCATTTTTTGACTAGGATTAGGTAATACACTCTCTTACCCGAGGTTATATCACTTTTCATTTCCCTCAGGTTCAGGGGATGAACACCGTATCTCTTTCCCAAAATGAATTTCCTCAAGGACTCGAACAAATCCTTGGTTATTAACCCAAATGTAGCGGCTTTGCCCAACAAAATCACATTGGGAGATATTTCCAAGACGTATTTCCCTTTCAAGAAGGAATAAGAGCATAACATTTCCAATAATTCCTTAGAGAGCTCTTCCCCTAACAAGCTTGGATGAAACTCCATTGATATAACTGAACCCGCATCGCAAGATTCCAGCCATCTCTCGCCCCCTCTGAGAATCTTGTATTCGTATCCCTCCACGTCCATCCTTATCATGTTAGGCCACTCACACCTTTTAATAATGGAATCCAACTTCCTCATCTCTACAATCATTCCAGAATCTGAAATTCTAGAGAGATTCATTTTCTCACACACATCTAAGTGAGCAAGGCCGTCTTCTCTCCCTAGGGCCAATCGAAATGTATAGACCTTTTTAGACAGATTATTTAGTTTTACGTTCTCTTCTAGATATTTGAAAGCCAATGGATTTGGTTCAAACGAGTAAATTCTTTTCGAACCATATATGCCCATTCCGATTGAGAAATAGCCAATATTTGCCCCTATGTCGTATACTGTTCTCCCTCTAGAAAGCTCTAAGTTGATTCTGTAGTAGTATGGCTCCCTGAAAACGAAATCGGTTTTTGACATAAACAATAAATCCTTGGAGATGCCTGTATCACTTCCTGGAAGCTTCAGTACGAACCCATTGTCTCTTAGCCTAAATCTAAGAAAGAAATCGTTATTTCGACGTCTCGAGACTACCCACTCATATAAGTTGGAGCTCAGCATACTTAGCCAGACTCTCAGTGCAGAAGTCAATTCCTCCCTCATCTTCGAAACCCTTGTGGTGCGGCCGCCGGGATTTGAACCCGGGTCACTGGCTTGGAAGGCCAGTGTCCTAGGCCAGACTAGACTACGGCCGCCTCTGAGCTTTTCGAACAGGAAGAGGTATTTATGTGTTGCGGTCTCATCTGCATGGGATTGTATTGGAGGCATCGGAGAAACATCTGAGAGTCCTATTTGTGGCCCCATTTCCTCCGCCTAGACACGGCATCTCAGTTTATTCAGAGAGACTTTTCGGAGAGTTGAGTAAAATAGAGGGTTTAGAGGTTATACGTCTTGACGTAAGGTCAGAAGACAAAAAATACCTGAGTGCATCTAGAATTCCTCGACTAATCTCTAGGATATTCAGAGCCCACTCCACGTGGAATTTTCATTTAATCCACACTCAATGTTTATTAGTGCCTGGAATAGCATCCCTTATAGCATCGAAATTATTAGGGAAACCTCTCATTCTCACATTTCACGGATCTGGAATAGTTCCCAAGACTTATTTTGGATTAGGGAGATCTAGACTGATTCTCAGCAAACCATTGGCGAAACTTCTATCGTTGCTAAGCGAGTACTCCGTAGCTGTCAGTCCATGGATAAAGGAAGAGTTACCAAGATCTGTTTTTCTACCTCCAGGATTCCCGAAAACTTCTAGATCAACCCATAGGGAGAGGAAAATATGCTTCGTAGGCAGACTCACTGAGGAGAAGAATCCACTACCACTCCTCGAGGCAGTGTCTCGCATAGAAGATGAGAATCTGAAGTTAGTATTTATTGGAAACGGCCCATTGAGAAAGAAACTGGAGCTTAGAGCGAAGAATCTATCAATGGATAGCAAAGTGCTGTTCTTGGGGGAAGTGTCTGAAAAGGAGGCCCTAGATCACATAAGATCCTCTATGCTCTTGGTAATCCCCTCGGAGTACGAAGTCTTTCCTCTAGTTTTAACAGAAGCCCTGTCTTCTGGCACGCCAGTGTTGGTTTCTGAGGGAAAGTGGTCAGAATGGATTAGGTTTAAGGGAGTAATTAGATCTCCTACATCTCCTGAAGAATTGTCGAATAAAATAAAAGAAGTATTGAGTCGCATAGATGAACTCACGGCTGAGATCTCTATGGAGGATTTTCCAAGCTGGGAAGAGATATCTAGGGCATATTACAGTATATACAAGTTATTAGCTGGAGGAGAAATTGATTGATTAAACGATCATGTACTTTACGCCTAACAATCTGCAAAGGTTTTTGGCAGTCTTTTCGAGCTTTAATTCATATTCTTTTCTTGGTTTTCCATTTTCATCCATTACTCCACCCATCTTGGGAATTACTTCCGGGAAATACCTCTCTAAAATCTCGTAGTAGAGTTTCCTACTACCTTGGAGTGTCAGAGCACCAACGAATACGTAGTTTGCATCGAAATCCCTTGCGACTTTAATCATCTCTTCCAATTGTTCATCACTATCAGATATGAAAGGCAGAACTGGAATGTAAGATATTCCGGCACTGAGACCGAGTTCCCTAATTCTCTGTAATGTCTCCAGTCTCTTCTCAGGACTAGGAGCATTTGGCTCGAAGATCTTAGCGAGATCATCCTCTAAGGTAGAAATAGAGAAAGTGACAGTTAAACCGAATTCCAAGTGTCTTAGGTCTTCAGGCAAGATAGCAACATCATTGATTCTCTCTAACAAGTCCAAATCCCTTAGGATTAGAGTGGACTTGGTCAGACAGTGAACTGGGAATTTATATCTAGCTATTACTTCTAAACACTTTCTCGTTAACTCATACTTACTTTCTGCATGCATCCATGGTTCAGTAGCCGATCCCAATGCGATAAATCCATATTCCCTCCTTTTACATCTTTTCAGCAATTCTCTTCCCAGAAGAGTTGGAGCATTGATCTTAGCGATTGGTTCCCTTGTGCTAACTCCGTATTTGCTTCCGTGGGTGTAACAATACACGCAGTTGAAATCGCAGTTCCCATATGGATTCACAGAGTACTCATCCAAAAACCAAGGATCTCGGAATTTACGTCTATTCAGAACAGTTTTAGCGAAGACTTCTCTTACCACGGATTCACCTCCAGCAGGGGTCTCAGCATCCATTTAATTCTAAGCAAGATCTCACAGCAGAAAATTTCAATTCATGGGTCTTGCTACGGAATATCTCCTTGTCCATAGTTGTATTATACCTTAATACTGCTTTCCCCCCTCTATGTATAGCTTACACTCATTGTACCCGAAGCACCCCTCTACGATGGCGAAATCGAACTGGTCCACCAACATTTACTAAGTTTCCGCAATTCCGAGTACCTCCTCAGGAAACTCGGGAGAATCAGATCTCTATTCTTCCCAAGTACCTGTTGAGAAGTAGCATACGATTAGCAACCTCTCTCGTGTATTTCACAAATTGTATTCTTTCACTCTTCAAATAAATCCAAATCGTACAAATCGATTGGTACTCTAAGCTCACGTTTCCCCGTATTTGCCAGCACCACGTCATCTAGACCTTTCCCATTATACAAAAGGAGAGGAGGAATATCAAAACAACAGTTAGTTAGGATCAATGATGCTGCGGCAGATCCCTTTCTGCCTATCTCAATCACCTCATAATCTCTGGAAAACGAGGTATAAAAAACAAATGCGTAGTGGCTGCTCTGCTATAAGCAAGACTTAAACCTAAATTTCCATAGAACCATGGGGTGCGAGTTGGGCAAATACTCCGATGGAATTAAATCAGCATTGCCTCTAGGCCTAGTAGCCTCTATATGGAACTCCATAGCCTATAGGAGGATAATGATAGAACATAGGGAGTTCTTCATAGAGCAAATCAAGGAGGCTCTCTCAGACAAGGAAATACCAATGAGTCCCGATGAAGTGTATTCCATGTCGGTTAAGTTCACCCCTGCAGTGCTCTTCTTACTTTCCATGGCGGTGTTCATGGTTCTAGGAGCAATTTACGGCATATTACATTTCAGGATAAGGTCTAGAGTGGTGAAGACACTCTTATTCCTAGCGATTTCAGCACTATTCGTCAGGCTTGCTGGGATATCCCCTTGGTCTAAAATACCAGCGGAATTGAAGGGAGAAATAATCCTCTACGGTCTAGTTTCTCTTCTCCTAGTAATCTCTTTCTCGATATCCGTCCCATTGTTGTACGAGAGAATACACTCAGAATCAGAAGAAATAGGACGACAATCTGCTGATGAAAGTAAGTGACTATTGCTGAATCAAGCGCCTGCCCTTGTTTTTATTTCTAATCAGTTTCTGCTCTGGATTGGAGCTACGACGGGTTGGCGGGTATTGCTCGTCCACTCCAATTTTCCTTAGAGAGACAGCCCTAGTTATAACCAACTCCTTATCAGAATATTTTATTTTGAGCTGCACTCTCTTCACAGGTAAAACATTTAGTACAAACCTCTTCTCCTCTAGTACTTTGAGATTGAACATATTGGTTCTGTAACCATATGGATCCAGCAGATAAGCACCTTCCGTAAGGACTACTACGTTCAGAGGAACGTTACCACAATTCCTGAACCTGACTTCAAATGTAGAACTTTCTCCTACTACTCTCAGCTTTGGAACTTCAACCCAAATTTCCGGAGTCTCCAGAACTTCCACTTCCAAGGTAATTGTTTCTAGAGTGTTTCCTAATTGGTCCTTAAACTCTAAGTGGAGTAATGTTTTGGATGGAAGAGTGAATTCGGGAGGAGTCACCAATATCTCCAGAGTTTTACTTCCTCCTCCATCTATTCTTAGATTAGGCATACCATCTCCATCTTCATCCGTTACGGAATATCCTAATTTCCATCCTGGTGGTGGAGAACAGTGTAGATTCAGGTTTATTTCTCTATCTAGGAGGTTCCTCACTTCAATTCTGAATTCAGCGCTATTTCCCTCTACACATGGAGTTCTAGCTACTGCACCCTTCTTAGAATACTTGGGACTAACTTCAATTCTCTTCGGAGGTTTGATCTCCAATTGGGGGTCTCCAAGCAGGTTAAAAATTAAGAAGCTCTTTTTCTCATAGAATTGAGTTAAATCAAATCCCATGGTGTAATACTCCCATTTTGAGTTGTAGAGCGCCTCTCCTATGCTCTCTCCTCTAAGGAAGTGCCCCCAGAAGAGGTAAGAGTGTTCCTCGGAGAGTCCGACTCCAGGGAACCAAGGGACGTAAACCCATGCTACTCTGCTCGCCCCTATGTAACCTATAGCTCCTCCTCTTTGGTTTAAAAGCCACTCTCCGAGACAATCCCAGGGATAGTCGAATCCTCCACTGAGACATGCCATAGCAAAGAAGAAAGAACTTTTCCCGTAGTTTGTGAGATTCATTCCAGTGGAGACAAATGGAGACCACGAAGTCCAAGAATCCCACTTTACCGCTCTCCACAGGGCACCTATACTCCCATGGGAAGCAGAATTTATTGCTATCACTCCTTTGTTCCACTCTACTTCGACATTAGTCTGATTGAGAGGAAGATCCCACTCGTATTCTGATGGATCCGTTCCTTCGGCTTCATACATCCTAGTATAGTCCATGAAAGCCGGATTAAACACGTCTTTCATTAGGTAGTAGTTCAGTTTAGCTCCGTCCTCCTTTGGAGTAGTGTCATAGAATAGAACTGCTCCTAGGAGTAATGCTCTATTCCTCCAACTTCCTCCAGAGTAATAGTGCTCTATTGTCTTGTTTATTAGTGCTCTAGCCTCTTCTGGAGTTGAAACTGGGAATCTGCCAACGAATACTTCTGGACTGAAATCAGGAATTGGTTCCTTGCAATATTCCGGAAATCCGTCTACATCTAGGTCTAGTTGTTCTAAGTATAGTCCATTATCGTCTGGATCCCAATCCCCATTTTCCCAAGTTCCAGATATTGGATCCCAATCTCCTAAAGCAGAGTAATAGAAATCCGTTGCCTTCTGAAATGTACCATACGGAAATCCCCAATCGTATGGTTCTTCCATGTAGAAGTACCTCGGAGGAATTTCGGTATAATCTCCTCCGAGGAGAACGTACTTCACTCCCCACTCTAAATAGGCATCTCTTATGAAGTTCCTTATCTTCTCCTGTAGGTCCACACCAGAGCAATTTGAGTTTATCCAATCAACGGTGACTATCTCAGTTTCGGTGCCTATGCCAATCTTCCAATCCCTCAATCTAGAGAACTCGCTAGCTAATTCATTCGTGGTTATTATAAGATAATCTGCTTTCCCTGTGGAAATATTGCAGAACCTCTGCCCTTGCTGTAATCTCAATCTATTCTCTCTGGTTTCATGCCTGTATTCATAGAATTTCGCGTCCCAAGGGTTTATGACTAGCTCTAGCACATCCTCAGTCGGATTTGGGAGATTATTGACGTCTTCCTCCTTGAACTCGATTATGAATAACACCTCTCTGTATATTTTCACCTTTCCAGAGGAGTATCTCACTGGAGTAAATAGAAAGCTAAGCACTTTTGAACCATTAATCCACTCAATCTTCTCTTCTGAAATTAGTTCCCATTCCCTCTTGCTTAGTGGCACAATAATAGATGAATTTTCAGGACAAAGAGGTCTCACCTCAATCTCAGGCTGTTCGAGATGCCTACTGAACTCTTCAACTCTAAGAGCAATCCACTCTATTTTCACGTCACTGGCTCCAGGAGGTAAGAGGACGAACAGCCTCTTGGTTGGGAGAAGCACACCATCCACGTTGGAAAGGGAAAATCCATCGATTCTCACATAGTACTCACCTATTTCTGGGTCTGGTAATTCGTATCTTACTTCAATTACTTTGAGAGACAATCCAGGCTCTGTTTTAGGTGAAATGATTACACAGACGAGGAGAAGAGCTAGGAATATCCTCTTCATTTTCCCCTCTGCCCCACTCTAAGTTTAAGAAGATAAGGGTTTCTAGTGGCATGGGATGAACATGATGAACGTGTTCATACTCGCCTTGTTACTAAACGGATGCGTTGCTGTGGATCTGTCGCATGGAGAGGCGGATAACTGTATAGAGGATCTGGCATCCTATTACGGTGGATGCTGGATAACCATAGGTGCCAAGAGAGAATACAACGGGACAGTAGATATGCCCTTGGACGAAGCACTATCTAGGTCAGTTTTGTTCATAATAGGACAACCCACAGATCCTTTTTCTCCGAAAGAGATAGAGAAAATAGGGAAATGGGTTGAAAATGGGGGAATTTTATGGGTTGCTGGAGACAGCGACTATGGTTCTGGAAAAAATGTTCAATTCATAGTCAACTCCGTGATGGATGGGATAGGGTCTAATCTGAGATTGGATTACGCTTCAGTAGAAGATCCAAGGAACAACGCTGGAAGAGGATATAGAGTGATATGTTTCAGTAGAAGGGGATCCAGATACCTTTGCCACGGACCGGGACCAGTGGCGTACCTATTGGATGGTAAAATGCATAAGTTATCCGGAGATCAGGATAATTTAGAGAAGGAATATCCTCTGAAGATACTAATTTTCGCAGAAAACGGAAAAATAGTAGAGAACACTGAACCGCTAGCCGAAGCCTACAGTGCATTGTACGACGAGAACGTGAAGATACCAATAGCAGTGGCCGAACCACTCGGAAAGGGAGTAGTGATACTGAGTGGAGAAACACCCTACGGAGGATACGCTCCCATGTGCCTAGATGAGTATCATGGCGTGAAATTAGCTGGAAAGACCATATTGGAGGAGATTCTAACAGAGGTCAGGGACTTAGAGAAAAGTGTACCTAAGGTCGTCAAGAGAAAAGACGGGGGAAGAATTGTTAGAACAGCAGAGAAATGCCCAGGATACGATTTAGGCAAATCAATACTAGTTTCGCTCTCTATAATAGCCCTTTCCACACTAATAGCCATCATAATAAGGAGGAAGATTCGATGACGTTTCTTCGCCAAGCTCCATTTATTCTCTCCCTGATGACAGTACTAGCTCTTTCGTCGTTTTTAGTATCAATACAGCTTTCTCACGCAAAAGAACTGCCTAGAGACATAATTCTGTATCCCTCGCCGGGGAATCCCCTAGTTATAGAGGAAGGATCAAATATCATCGAAATAG
>QMUK01000008.1 GCA_003660555.1 Thermococci archaeon | reverse complement strand
TCCGGAGCTAGGTAAACCACGTCGGACATTTCATCCCCACTGGGACTTCTCGCATCGTATTAAACTTCTGTTCTATTCAAACTAAACAATAAAATGGAGTGTGAGGGAAATTTATAAACTTTGGCTCAATTCCCTCGGGGAAAAGTTTGTCTGCGAGGGATGCAGTTTTCGGAGAGCCTGGCAAGATAGCTCTCCTCTTAGGAAACGAAGCAATAGCAAGAGGAGCTTTAGAGTCAGGAATAGGAGTCGCCACGGCGTATCCAGGAACTCCTTCATCTGAAGTGGCCGACACGTTATCGTATGCATCTAGGCACATGAAACTCTACATGGAATACTCCACAAACGAAAAAGTTGCTTTAGAGGTGGCAATGTCTGCATCACTCTCGGGGATAAGATCTATCTGCTCTATGAAGCACGTTGGTCTGAATGTAGCCTCAGACTCCTTCTTCTCATTAGCTTACGTTGGGACAAAGGCAGGAATAGTGGTCATGGTGGCAGACGACCCCAATTGTTACAGTTCCCAAAACGAACAAGACAGTAGGATCTACGCTCTACATGCGGGAGTACCCTGTCTCGAACCTTCCGATCCACAAGAGGCAAAGGACATGACTATAGAGGCTTTTCAAATATCTGAGAAATTGGAAATTCCGGTTATGTTGAGGACCACTACTAGAGTCAGCCACGTTAGGGGAAACGTTCTCCTAGGAGAAATCATCGAAAGAGAGCCAATTGGAAGTTTTGAAAAGAATCCAGAGCTAGTACTGGTACCAGCGAATGCGAGGAAGTGGCATAAAGTACTGTTGGAAAAAATAGAAGAGGCAAAGAAATTCTCCGATAGGACGAAACTCAATAGAATTGAAGGAAATGGTGGAGAAATAGGAATAATATCCTCGGGATCAGCGTATAATTACGCGAGAGAGGCATGTGAGATAGCAGGAGTTGAAGCAGATTTCCTGAAGCTGGGTTTCACACATCCTGTCCCACAGAGAAAAATCAAAGACTTCCTGAAAGACCACGAGAAAGTACTAGTCGTTGAGGAAGTAGATCCCTATTTGGAAAGAGCGACGAAGGAGATAGCCCACTCTTTTGGGGTAGAAACCGAGATAAATGGAAAGAACCTGCTTCCGAGCTATGGCGAATTAAGCGTGGATCTCGTGGTTAGGGGAATTAAAGAGATGACCGGGAAGGGATCCGATTACATTTTACTAGTCGAAGACAGAGACAGAAGACTAGAAAGCCATTCAGATAAGCTCGTTTCTAGGCCCCCCACTCTCTGCCCCGGATGCGCTCACAGAGCTATGTATGTGGCACTCAAGGAGGTATTGGGAGACAGTGCAATATACTCAGGAGACATAGGCTGCTATACCTTGGGATATTTGCCTCCCCTCAGAGGAATGGACACGTGCTTTGACATGGGAGCAAGCATAGGGTTTGCCTCTGGTTTATCGAAGTTCGTCGAGACTCCAGTTGTAGCCGTAATAGGGGACTCAACTTTTTTCCATGCGGGATTACCAGCCCTAGTGAATTTAGGATATAATAAATCCAAGGTCATAGTCGTAGTAATGGACAATTCGATCACTGCCATGACAGGCCATCAGCCAGATCCATTAACCGGTTTGACCGGGAAGGGAGAGGAAGTAGAACCCATAGACCCAGAGAAAGTAGCCAAAGCATGCGGAATAGAATTCGTTAGAGTAGTGGATCCATACGATTTAGAATCTACTAAGAGAGTCCTCGAAGAAGCATTGGAACACAATGGCCCATCTGTGATAATAGCGAAGAGACCATGTGCTTTGTTAGAGTCTAGGAGAAGAGAGAAAGTAGAGAAGTATAGGGTATTAGAAGACAAATGCAGGGCTTGTAGAGTTTGTGTGATCAAACTAGGATGTCCAGCTATAACATTCAAAGAGAAGGCCAAAATAGTTGAGGATCTCTGTACTGGGTGTGGAGTTTGCGAGCAAATTTGCCCGTTCAACGCCATAGTGAGGTGGAAGGAGAATGAAGAAGGTGACTAACGTTCTAATTTCAGGAGTTGGAGGACAGGGAGTTCTACTCTCTTCCAGAGTAATAGGAATTTCCGCAATCAAATCTGGACTGGAAGTTAAGATAAGCGAGATACACGGATTGGCGCAGAGAGGAGGTAGCGTGGACTCACACGTGAGATTTGGAAAGGGAGTACATTCTGGAATAATTCCCAAATGCAAAGCAGATTATCTACTAGCATTTGAACCAGTAGAAGGGCTGAGGAGAGCCAATTACTTATCCACCGATGGAATAGCAATAGTGAACGAAGAACCAGTTCATCCCGTGAGCGTGTCTTTGGGCTCTGAGAGTTATCCAGAAATAGACGAGGTACTGTCTTCCATCAGGGAGTTTTGTTCCAAGCTGGTATCCCTTAATGCTACTAGCAAGTGCAGAGAATTGGCAGAGAAGTACTCCTCTGGAATAATCCCTGTGAACACATATCTGCTTGGAGTACTTGCATCACAGAATTTCCCAATAGAGGAAAGGGTAATACGGGAGACAATATCCGAAATAATCCCAGAGAAAGCCGTAAAAATGAACTTGGAGGCATTCGACTTAGGGGTAAAGGACGGCAAGTCTTTCTCCGACTTTTAGATCCAAGGAGTCACATCTACTCTCTATGACGGAATCACACGGTTCGCTTGGAGAAACTACTCTCCAAGGCCGAATTCCTCTCCTTATTTCCACCACATTCATATCCAGAAGGAAGAAGAGATCTATGGGGAATCTCATGAAGAAAGTGTGTACTGAGTTGGCTCTCCTACCCCGCCTATTGAAGCGAATTAGAAGGCAACCTTTGAAGTCCTTCTTGAACATCAGACCAATTAGCTTTTCAAGAAAAGAAGAGGCAATTCTGACCTCGCAAATTGGACAATTCCTCGAAAGGCTAAATAAAATGGGATTCAGGGGTCCCTGTCCCATCTCGGAGGACCCCACCATCTCTCCCAACCTGGCCCTCTCTCTTCCCAGTACCTGTATTTAGACGCCTTACACTTGGAGTACTCTGAATAGGGCCACTTGACTTTAACTATCTTACCATAGCAGTTGACGTATACCTTAGCGGTTCCTTTACCATAGACCCAGTTGTTCTTCTCTCCAGGGCAATGTGAACTAGTCTTCAGATAGGACGGACCACTTGCCACCACTATCCATCCCAGCACCCTATTGTTTTCCTTCCATGTCTTGACGTATAGGGAACTGAATCCCAAGAGTCTCTGCTCCTTGTTCGTCTTGAGGTATTCTTTAGCTATGTCCCTAGCCTCTGATGCCGAGATGCATGTACCGTTGGTAGGGTCTATTGCCATCGCCATTGAGGGGAGCAGGACCACGAGCAAGGGGATTACTAGGTGACACCTCTTCATGGACATTCCTCCCGAGACCCTTGTTACGCAACATTATATATGTATTTCCTATGCAATACCATAATGATACATTAGGAGATTTCAGCTAGAACTCGCTCGAATATCTCCAAACCATTTTCTGCAGTTTCTTCGTCTATTACTAGAGGCGGAGCAAATCTAATTGAGGATATTCCTGCTGGAAGTAGTATTAGACCCTCTTTCAACGAGTTCAGTATGACTTCTTCTACTTCCTTTTTGGCAGGCTCCTTGCTCTCTCGATCCTTTACCAGCTCAACGCCAATCATTAATCCCAAGCCTCTAACGTCTCCAATTATCTCATATTTTTCCATCATTTCTCTTAGCCTGCTAATCATTAATTCTCCTACCTTCGCAGCGTTATCCACTAACTTCTCTTCCTCTATCACTTCTATAGTCGCTAGAGCAGCTGCAGCAGAGACGGGGTTTCCGCCGAAAGTGTTTCCATGGGTCCCAGGTGGCATGTCCATTATCTCCTCCCTGGATACACATGCACCCATGGGCAAACCAGAGGCCAGTGCTTTGGCAAGAGTGAGAACATCACCCACTATTCCGAAGTGCTCTGATGCAAACATCTTTCCAGTTCTCCCGAATCCGGATTGGACTTCGTCAACTATCAGGGGTATTGAGTACCTCTCACTTATACTCTGTATTTCGGACAGGAACTCCTTGGGGGGAACTATGTATCCCCCCTCTCCTTGTATTGGCTCTATTAGTATGGCAGATACGTCCTCAGGCAGAGAGAGGTGATTGAACACAACTTCTTCTATGTACTTAGCGCACCAAACGTCGCATTCTGGATACTCCAGCTTGTATCGACATCTGTAGCAATACGCGTATGGAACGTGAATTGCCTCGGGCATCACAGGAGAGAATGCGCTCCTCTGAATTGACTTTCCAGATGTTATTGCAAGAGAACCCATTGTTCTACCGTGGAATCCACCTATGAATCCGATTATCCTGCTTCTCTTTCTGTAGTTTCTAGTTATCTTAATCGCACACTCAACAGATTCAGTCCCAGAGTTCGTGAAGAACACCCTCTTCTTGAATTCGCCAGGCGTTATTTCCACTAGTTTCTCGGCCAGCTCTACTTGCAATGGATGATAGAAATCCGTACTGGCTATGTGGATTAGCTTCTCAACCTGTTTCTTGACAGCTTCCACGACCTTAGGATGACAATGCCCCGTATTTACCACGCCTATGCCAGAGGAGAAGTCTATGTATTCCTTCCCATCGACGTCCTTGACGATGGCCCCTCTACCTTCTATGGCCACCAGAGGAGACACTCTGGCTATGAACTTAGCCATAACTTTTTCGTCTCTTTCAATCCATTTTCTGCTCTCTTCACCAAGCGTCACTTGATCCACCTCTTTAGCAAATTTTCTTTGACCGAAAGGACCTTCTTCTCCACTTCCAAGTAATAGTTTCTCCCCTTGGAGATGGTGACAACTAATGGACCTAGGTCTTCTACCGAAAATACCCAAACCGCTTCTGGCATTCCGAGGTCTTCCCAATACACTCCCTTGACTCTCTTAACGGCCTGGGCTACTAGGACTCCAGCACCACCAGTTATAGAAAAGTACACGCACTTGTGCTTATTCATGGCTTCAGTGGTGCCACCATTCATTCCTCCTTTACCTATTATTCCCCTGACACCGAAGTATTCTATTACCTTCGGCTCCAGGTCATTCATTCTGGAACTGGTTGTGGGACCAGCGGACACGACTTCCCAATTCCCATTCCTCTCGATTACCACTGGTCCGCAGTGGAAGATGACGGCACCATTCCAGTCGAATGGGAGCTCCTCTCCGGATTCATACAGTTCTATTGCCCTCTTGTGTGCTCGATCCCTTGCAGTATATATTTCTCCGCTCAGATACACTATATCACCGACTTCTAGCTTGTCTACATCCCCTTCAGATAAAGGGGTCTTCAATTTAAATTCACTCATGGGAGGACCCTCCTTACCCCGTCTTTCTCAATTAAAGCGTAACTCCTCCTAGCAGCCCAACATTGGAAGTTAATTGCCACCGGAAGCGTAGCCGTGTGGGTGCTGGCGAAGTCCATTCTAACACCCAAACACGTGAATTTTCCACCTAGCCCCATGGGTCCTATTCCAGTAGAGTTCACCATCTCCGCAATTTCTCTTTCTAGCTCCCTAATCCTCTCGTCATTGTGGTCTTCATTCAAAGGTCTTAGGAGAGACCTCTTCGCCAGTTTCATGGCTAAGTCAGCTGTGCCCCCGATTCCTATTCCTATTATAGTTGGAGGACAAGGCTTGCCTCCAGCCTCTATCACTTTCTCTAGGACGAACTCCTTAATTCCATTTACACCCTTAGATGGAGACAACATCCCCAAGAAACTCATGTTCTCAGATCCAGCTCCTTTTGGCATGAAGGTAATTTCAAGAGAATCTCCATCCACTATTTCCACGTCGAAGTAGGGCATTTTTCTCCCGGAATTGTCTCCAGTGTTTTCTCTGCTCATGGGATCGACTACGTTGGGCCTCAAAGGAATCTCCTTAGTGCCTCTTCTCACCGAATTGACCAAAGCTGACTTTATCTCTTCAATTCCAACCGGAAACTCCTTACCCACTCGTAAGAAGAAGAGAGGAACTCCAGTGTCTTGACACATCGGTTTTCCACTTTTCTCAGCCATCTCAACGTTCTTAAGGATAGCTTCTAACTGGGTTCTCCCGATCTCACTTTCTTCTTCAGACAGAGCCCTCTTCAAAGACTCTTTCACGTCTTCAGGCAGTCTAGTGACAGCCCTCCTAAGCAATTCCACCCCTATTTCTTCTATTTCACTCAACTCCAAGGCGACCCCGAGTAGAGTCCTAAACTTATAACCTTTTATTCTTTCTCTGGAGGGGGATGGTCTTGAAACTCCATGAATATCAAGCCAAGGAGATCTTCGCTAGGGAAGGAATACCAGTTCCAATGGGGAGAATAGCCAGAAATCCCAGGGAAGCATTCGAGATATCCAGAGAAATTGGGAGTGAAGTGGTATTGAAGGCTCAGGTACTAGTAGGAGGCAGAGGAAAGGCTGGAGGAATACTCTTTTCCTCTTTGGAAGAAGTGGAAGAGAAATCCAGAAAGATATTCTCCACGGAAATAAAAGGCGAAAGACCAGAGTTAATCTTAGTGGAGGAAAGACTAAACTCTGTCAAGGAATTCTACTTGGGAATAACCTTCGATAGAAGTAGGGGAAGACCAGTAGTAATGACTTCCTCCGAGGGTGGAGTAGAAATAGAAGAAGTGGCCAGAAGGTCTCCGGAGAAGATAACCTGGGTGGAAGTGGACCCTCTAAAGGGAATCTATCCCTACATGATCAGGAAGTTATCTAGGCCTTTTCCAAAGGAGGTTAGGAAGGAAGCGCACGAGATAATAGCGAAATTGTACGAAATATTCGTGAAATACGATGCGGAACTAGCGGAAATAAATCCACTGATATACGATGGAAAGAAGCTAGTTGCTGCAGATGCAGTTCTAAACATAAATGACGACTCACTTTTCAGACAAAATTTCAAAAGAGAAGAAGAGGGAATAGAAGGAATAGCCAGTAGAGAGGGATTTTCTTACGTCACACTCGATGGTGAGATAGCCATAATAGGGAACGGAGCTGGATTGACAATGGCAACGCTAGATGCGGTTGAAATGGAAGGAGGAAAAGCAGCTAATTTCTTGGACATAGGCGGAGGAGTCCCTCCAGAGGGGATGAAGAAAGCGTTAGAGATAGTATACATGAACGAGAAAGCTAAATTGGTACTTGTGAACGTATTTGGAGGAATAAACAGGTGTGACGAAATAGCCCAAGGTATAAGGATGTTCTTTGAGGAGAGAGGGGGGAAATTGGATAAACCTTTGGTAGTCAGATTAACCGGGACTAACGAGGAGGAAGGGAGGAGAATACTTGAGGAAATAGGTATAGAGGTGTACAAAGATCTTAGGGAGGCAGTTAAATCAGCTGTGAGGAGGGTCAAGAATGATACTAGTCTCTGAAAAGACTAAAGTTTTGGTCCAGGGGATAACTGGAAGACAGGGAAAATTCCATACCAGGTTGATGCTGGACTACGGAACTAAGATCGTGGCAGGAGTGACTCCCGGAAAAGGAGGAGAAATGGTACACGGAGTTCCAGTGTATGACAGCGTGGAGGAGGCTCTCTCGGAGCACGAAGTAGACGCTTCCGTGATATTCGTGCCGGCTCCGTTTGCCAAGGACGCGGTGGTTGAAGCAATAGACAATAGCATAGACTTCTTGGTAGTAATAACGGAACACATACCAATACACGATGTAGCTCAAATGAAGAGAATAGCGGAAATAGAAGGCTCTAGATTCATAGGACCGAACACTCCAGGAATAATAAGTCCAGGCAGAGCTAAGCTCGGAATAATGCCACATAGAATATTCAAACAAGGGGAAGTCGGAGTAGTTTCTAGGAGTGGCACTCTAACTTATGAGGTAGTGGATTCAATGACTAAGCATGGAATAGGACAAACCACAGTTCTGGGAATAGGAGGAGACCCAATAGTTGGGACTAACTTCATAGACGTTCTGGAAATGTTCGAAGAGGATCGAGAAACCAGAGCAGTAGTTCTAATAGGAGAGATAGGTGGAAAGGCAGAGGAAGAAGCCTCTTCATTCATAAAGGATGAGATGAGTAAGCCAGTAGTGGCCTACATAGCAGGGAGAACAGCACCTCCAGGAAAGAGAATGGGTCACGCTGGGGCAATAATCTCTGGAGGAATAGGGACAGCAGAAAGTAAAATTAAAGCTCTGAAGAAGGCAGGAGTAAGTGTAGCCGAATTCCCTTGGGAGGTCGGCAGAATTCTCTCAGAGATAATTTGATCAGTATATGCTTTCGTCCTCGAATTCATTACCACATTTGGGACACCTGAATTGTACTTTGTTTTTACCCTCCTTCTTTATCCTAGTTTCTTCCCCGCACTTTGGGCAGAGAGGATATAACATTTGTGGAATTCCATCCTTAATGGCATATTTCAGACCACAGTCCGAAACTATGAGTCCCCCCTCTAGTCTAACCCCTTTCTTGCAGAAAGGACAAACTAGAATTCTCAGCAATTTCTCATCAATTTCATTCACTTTCGACTACCTCCTTTATTGCCTCCTTTATCTCGTCTATTAGTTCACTCTTCTCCTTGGAACCTATTATCATTCTTTTACCTATTAATATGGATGGAACAGCAACGATACCTAGTTCCTCTGCTATACTCAGGTGAGAAAACACCTCTATTGGTTTGAGTGTTACCTTTACTCCAATTTCCGTTGAGATTCTCTCCAGGTTCTCTTCTATGAACTCGTATACCTCCTCACAGGATTCACAGTCCGGGGTAAAGAAGAAGGTTATTTCTATTTCTCTTAAGACGTCGTTAGACACTCTCATCCCCCATTATTCTCTTTTTCCTCTCAATCATTCTCTTAAGTGTTTTCTCCAATTCTTCTCTTTCTACTTCCTTTATCCCACTAATTTCCTCTTCTACTTCTTCAATTTTTTGACCTTTAAGTTCCTCATCCCTTCTTTCATTCTCTTTTTTAACTCTCTTCAGTTTCCTCTCTAGGGCGAACAATATAGATAAAAGCAGTATCGCTACTGCTAGGAAAAGCAAGTATTTGTGAGGAAGCTCTCTGACTTCGTCTCTAAATCCTTGGATTTCTTTGACGAGGGGATCAAGGAACTTCCATACACCTTTTTCTTCCTCTCCTACTCTTACCGCTACACCCTCTTCGCGAGTTTCGACTCCCTCCTCCTTCTTTTCTTCTTCCTCGTACTTCATCGGAGGTAAAGACACTTCAACAGAATTCGATTTCAGTGAGTAACTTCTTCCTTTTTCGTCTTTGAAGGAGACAATAGCTGGCGGCAGAGAAACTGTTATCCCACCTTCCAGCATACGAAGCTCGTACTCTATTGACACATCTTCTCCAGGACTTATTTCTCCTTTCCATTCAGTGATACCACTTATTATCTCAAATAAGCTTGGAGGATAAGAATCTGATAGATAAACATCACGAGCAATGTCTTTTCCAACGTTTTCTAAGTGTATGACTACTCTCAGATGTTCTTTAGATAATTCCGCAGTCTTTCTTATTTCCAACTCCGGGAGTTTCATTTCCGTAACCGAGAAGCCAAAGGGTCTAACGTCGAGTAGCTGTGCACCTCTGTACAGAAGGAGTAGTACACCTCCTCGTCCCTTATTGGACGGGATGAATTTCACTACGTGAGTAGACATTTCCTTAGGAGGAAGGACCACTTTAATCTTTGGCTCCTCTAGGACATCCCCCTCCAAGATCAAACTAACTTTAATCTCTTCAGACGTTGGATTCCCTAATTTAACCAATATTTCACTCTCTTCTCCCTCAAGATAGGATTTGTCACCTTCAATAGATATTATCCTTGGAGTAGGGGGATATATCCTTTCTTCTCCACCTAGACCTATAATTATCATTCTCTCGTCTCTCAAATCCCCGACTTCTGCGATAATGTAGTAATTTCCTTCTTCTACGGGATTTCCACTTAGATCTCTTTGGTCCCAGGTTATCTCGGAATACGTCTCTCCACTCCTGATGTATATTTCGCTCTCCTCTTCTTGCAAAAAGTACTTCACTATTTCTCCAGTCTTACAACTCCTTATTTTCAACAGGTATCCTTGGAATTTCAACATGCTCTCCCCAGTGTTGACTATTCTTATGCGAACTTCTTCCCCCTTTAGGAGGGAATCTCTGTCTAGGATTATTGATATCTCTCTTTCTAGCCCATATGAGGTTAGGGGGGCAATTGCAACCGAGAACAGAATTACTAGAGCAATGAATCTGTTCATAGTCACGTCCCCTCGTCACCCTTTAAAACCTAGAAAGGTAATAAGCTTACGGTGGTTGAAGTGAGAAGTCCATTCAACCTCATGGAAAAGGCCAAGGAGTTAAGGAAGAGAGGTCTCTCTATAGACGAGATAGCAAAGGAACTAAATGTATCGAGAGAGACTGCTGAGTACCTCATAGAGAAAGCGAGTGGTGAAGACATAGAGCCACCCAGAGACATATATGTAGATTGGGAGCCAGTAGCATCGTCTCCTACTAGATTAGAGTTGTTAGGAAAAGCATTATCAAATCTAATAATGGAGGAAATCGAAAGAGGCAAAATAAGCTACCCCGAAGTAGTCGCGGGAATGATATCGAGTGGGGTACCTCTAGCTTCAGTAATTGCTAAGGAATTGGGGACGAAACTCACTCTAATAAGACCATGGCACTACGGAGGGGGAAAGGGGCTAGTGAGCGAGAAATTCTCCGAAGTCAGCGATAAGAAGGTTTTGGTGATAGATGACGTAATAACAACAGGAAGAACAGCTAAATATACTTTTTCGCTAATAAGAGAAGCAGGAGGACATCCAATTGGAATAGGAGTTATAGTCGACAAGAAGGGAAGTGATGAAATAGAAGGACTTCCTGTATTTTACCTAATAAGGGCCTCTACAATAATTTGAGGGATATCCATGCCCGGATACAGGTGTGAGAGCTGCGGATATGAGATTAAAACAGATGAGAGAGAAGAACCCAGAGGATGTCCCATATGTAGGGGGAGGCTTCTGGAGTCAAACGTTTCTGGGGATTGGGACGAAGCAGTATGCAAATCTTGCGAAAGGAAATTTAAGTATCCGAAGGGCACCACCCCGTATAAGTGTCCTTGGTGTGACTACACGTTTGAAACTACCTTGGGAGGATATTTCTGACTAGACTAGGCAGAAATCGGAGTATTACAGGAGAAATCAGATAAATCAGTAGGAGTATCAGTAGCAATCTGGAAAACTTGGTTGGATAGACGAGCACTAGGAGAAGTAGTATTCCCAGTAGGATGAGTTCCCTGTCCCTCCCTTTGAGACTATGGTATTCCACCTCCGAAACCATCAGTATAGATAAGACTATCAGGAAAGCTAGTAGCAGATATCCACTCACCTCCAAAGAGGAGAAAACTAACATAGAGCCAGCTGCGGGTATTGGCAATCCCACGAATTTGTCCGACGGAGGTAGAACGTTGAACCTAGCAAGTCTAAGTGCCCCACACAGTACGAAGACATAGGAAAAGAGGTTGAACTCCTCTGGAATCTTCTCAAGTGAGAAGAAAAGAGGGTAAACACCAAAACTAACCAAATCAGAGAGAGAATCTAAATTCTTCCCTATTTCTGATGTTTTCTCTTCTCTCCTAGCTATTGTCCCATCTAGACCGTCAGAAATAAGGGAAATTACGAAAAAACGTACGGAATTATAGATATCTCCACTCATCAATCTGGATATTGCCATCAGCCCAGAGAACAAGTTTAACAAGGAAAACAAGTTAGCTAAGCCTAGCAATTATAGTTTCCCCCGCTTTGACCCTATCTCCAACCTTTACTAGTATATTAGCGTTCTTCGGTACTATCAAATCCACTCTAGATCCGAGGAGTATTTTACCAACCCTCTCTCCCATTTCGACGTAATCTCCTTCTTTAACTAAGCAAGATACCCTTCTAGCGATTATTCCAGGTATCTGGGCATATGCTACTTTGACACCACCCCCATCTATGACAACTATTGTTTTCTCTGACCCTTCCCTCTTTTTGGATAGAGCAATTCTTTTTTTCCCCTCAATTTTAGTTACGAGAACGACCTTGCCTGAAATAGGGGCCCTGTTGACGTGAACATCGAAGGGAGACATGAAAGTACTAACCAGTATGCCACCGAGTTCAATACCGGGATACTCTTCTATTGGCGATATCTCATCTATTTTTCCATCGGCAACAGCAACTATTATTCCACTTTCTTTGGGAGGAAATCTCTCTGGGTCCCTATTGAACACTAAGATGAAGGAAACGAAGAGCAACAAGGTTATAATTGCCGTCAGTGCCAACTCTGGGTGGGCTAGGCGATTGAGCTCGAACACTTCCAAGGAACTCTACCCCCTACTCTTTCTCACCACATCCATCTCTCTGATTCTAGTTCTAATTAACTCTTTGGATACTTCCCATTTGGAGACGATAGTAGCCACACACTCTGCAAGTCTACTTTCTCACATATTCAGGTTTGAAGTGCATTTGCAGGGCAGAGAGTTAATTCTCCCATGGACGTCAGTGTACATCGACAGGAGATGCACAGCAATAGAGGCCATGGTAGTCTTCTCTGCCCTAATTCTGTCCACGAGAGAAAAACCACTTAGGAAAGCATTAGCCATTTCAATGAATCTCATATTAATATATTGGGGCAACGTCCTCAGAATAGTCCTAATTTTGTATCTAACTAAGTGGACTCCTCTTTGGGTGGCACACGACTTAATAGGAAAAGCAATATCTGTCCTGGGAGTAATGACTTTTTCCTACTTGACGTTCAGACTATTCCCTAGGATAGAAGAAGATGTGTTCTCCTTGGTGGATTTTCTAGCCCACCTCCCCTCTAGGTTAGGTCACCACAGGAGCAATGAATCTCATTGAGAACGTCCATTAACTCATTGAATCCAGATTTGTCTTTGGCAGAAATAGATAGTATCCTGCTGGGACCAGAATACTCCTCAACCAATTTCGAAAATGATAATGCCATCTCTGAAATTACTCCTTTTCCAAACATAAGTCTTCTCTTTATTTCTTGTAGATCAACCTCACCGTAGGCATCTGATTTATTGAATACAACAACGCTTTCCACGCCCAATCTGAGCTGAGCTACTATGGATAGCAATTGCATTGAAACAAAGCTTTCCGGAGACGAGGCCAATATAGGATCTAGAACCAATACTGTAATCGGATGTCCTATGCTTTCAAGTTCTTCCAAAAGCTTAGGTCCAGATTCTCTGAACACAAAGAGTTCCATCTGTCCAGGAGTGTCAATTAGCATGAAGTCGCAATCCACCGAAACCTCTCTCATTCTGGAGACAATAGCTGATTTCTTCTCTAACATTAGGTCTGCACTCTTTATCAAAGCACCGTTTGGTCCCAATGAGTACTTCCTCATTATCTCCCTCGTAGTGAAAATCTCTCTGATGTCGAAGTGACACTCGTACGGAACCTCTTCAGCTCCTGGATCTAAATTGATGTATTTGACTTTGAATTCGTTTTTATTTAGCCAAGAACCGAATTCTTTTGTCAAAGTGGTTTTACCTGAGCCAGCAGGTCCTATGAACACTACTATTTGCATTTTCATCACCCCCAGGGTTGGAGATAGCACGAGATCTCATCAGTAACTGGAGTCAGCAATGGCCAGTGAAAATGACCAAAGTGGTTCTTGTACTGAGTTAGGACTAGGAGGATCAACTCTTCTTAAATTTTTCTGGCCAAACGCGATTCGTCGCACTAGACCCCAGTTGAAGTCTAGAAATGGGAAAACATTAACTGATATACTTCATCTAATCTCAGATCGTCTAGAACTTCTCCAATTGCTTCTTTATTTTGTCCTCTAAGGAATCTAGAAATCCCATTTCCTCCTTGTATTCCTCCTCGGTTATTATTCCTCTGGCTAGTTGCTCTTTCAACCTGTTTCTTTCTCTGCTTATCCTCTTTATTTTCTCCTCGATTTTCAATATCTCCCCACTCTTTTCTGTCTCTTTCACTTCCCGATATATGCCTCCAGATGATCTAGTGAACTCAGAGCAAAGCGAGATCAATTCAGTTATTAACTTCCCAACACCTTTTGGTACGATGTATGAGGTAGTGATCTTCCCGTCTGAAATCTCTACTTTCTTTTTTATTAGTCCTACGTTGAGTAATCTCTTTATGTGCTTCTGAACGGCTTGTCTTGTTATTCCCTGTCTTTCTGCTATCTCAGATGGGGGTAATCCCTCCATAAGTCCCTTCAATGTCCTGAAACAAGGCTCACTGCTAATGACAGACATTATTCCTAGAGCCCTTTTCTCATCGTCTCTTAGCCCCATTATCTTATTCCTCCCCTTTTCTGAGATCAACTCTTATTATTTTGCCTCTAGGGGACACTTCCTTGAATATTATTGCTTGAAATTTGTAAAATTTCGTATTTTCATCTAACCAACAGTCTGGTGGCAAATTCGCTTTTAAACAAGTCTCAGTAAGGAATTCTTCCTCGTCCCATCCCCATTCCACAGCCACTTGGGGAAGGAGAAGCCCCTTCAAAAAACCCTTCTCGGCTATTATGCCGTCTCTCCCCACTTCTATCTTTCTTGGGCGATCTATCGGTTTACCACGTATTTCCTCCGGAGGAGTAAGAACACTAACTTCCACAGTTATTTCGTCCATTTCCTCAATAGACACTGGATCAAACCTAGTGTCTTTGGTCGCTGCACTTATGGCGGAATCTATCGTGGCCAACACCAAGGGCATGATCGGTTCAGGATATCCTATACAACCTCTGAGTTCTCCCCCCTTCTCGAGAGTGACGAACACTCCATAGTGTTCCCAAAGATCTCTAGGTTCCTTAGGAGGAGTTATGGTCTCACCCGAAGACAAATATCTCTCTATGGCTCTCCTAGCCAGCTTGACTAAAGTTTCTCCCATCTCGAGGTCTAGCAATACTCCTCACCCTCCGGAGCACCTCTCTTATACTCTTCCAGTGTCTTCCTATCCAATACTTCTTCCCACATTTGATGCAGACCCAGATACCATTCGAGTATTTCACTTCGCCATTACACATTGGACATCTACTTTCTCCACTCTCTATGTCTATTAGATTTTCCGATAATAGCTGGGCCAATTGCCCTTCTATCTTCTCATTACTCACCAGAAGAGCCCTAGCACCTATACTCGAGGCCCTTCTTATGAGTTCCTTATCTCTAGAGAGGATTATCCTATCGTCGTTTAATCCGCGAGAGATTATTTCGGAATCATCTCCACCGTATTCAGTGTCATATCCAAGGAGCCTAAGCCATCTAGCCAGTTTGCCCAGCATCTCATCAGCTATGAACTTGGGTTTCAAGCTAACCCCCCTGCCTGTCCCCCTCGTGTCACCAGCTATTCATCTAGGTCCTGCTGTCTCTGCTCACATCATCTAGGTATATTATAATTTCCGCTATCGTCGCATCATCTAGAAGACCGAGGAAATGCTCCTTTAACTCTGAAATTTTCTCATTGGATAAAAGAAGCAGAAAGTCCTCCTCATTGTCTTTTATTCTAGCTATCAATCCATGGTCGATCCCCATTCTCAATATTTCTCTCACTCTGGCAGGGTGTATCCTCTCCTCGAAAACGAGGAAATATATGAACTCATTTTCCCTGATCTTGAAGACTTTCTTAGCTATGAAAGGTCTCTTTAGTATGTCCTCCCAACGTATGCCACTTTCTCCGTTGCCACTCCACAAACTATGCACTCCCCACTCTCTTTCTCGTTTACGGAGTATCCCAAAAGCTGTCCTTGGGAACACTCGTTTATCTCGAGCCCACAGGTATCTTCTCCACACCAGTTTACTCTAGCTACTTTCTTATCCTCATCTACACACTTCTTAATCCCTTCTAATGAGGAGCACCTTCTTATCATTGAGATGAAATTTTCCTCAGCTTCTTTCCTCATGTTCTCTATTATCTCTTGGTTGAGTAGGTCTCTTACCCTCTTCAAGTAGTTTTCTGCATCTACAGATTCTCTCTTCATGAGATCCCTCCTGAATATCGTCACTTTACCCTCTTTAACGTCCCTCGGGCCTATTTCTATCCTCAGTGGGACCCCCCTAGATTCCCAGTAGTAGAACTTCCACCCTGGTCTGAGGTCTCTGTCATCGATTTCAGCTCTTATCCCTTCAGCAGACAACTCTCTCTTTATATTGGAACAAACCCTTCTTATCTCTTCCTCTCCGAAGTCCTTGTACGGTATAGGAACTATTATGACCTGAACCGGAGCTACCTCTGGAGGAAGCAATAAACCCCTGTCGTCTCCATGGATTCCTATGAGAGAAGCAATACATCTCTCACTTATCCCATAGCACGTTTGATAGGCATATTCCCTATTTCCAGACGGAGTTTCGAACTTTATCTCGAAAGTCTTGGAGAAATTCTGCCCTAAGTTGTGAATGGTACCTATTTGTAGCACCTTTCCGTCTGGGAATATGGTATCTACGCCTATGGTGTATTCCGCTCCCGGGAACTTATCCCATTCAGGTCTCCTGAGGAATAGGCAGGGAATACCCAACCTCCTGTAAAACTCCGAGTATATCTCTATGGCTTCTTTTACTTGTCTTTCCGCATCTTCTCGGGAAGAGTGAACAGTGTGTGCTTCCTTGAAAGTAGTTATCTCCCTGACTCTTATTAGAGGTCTAGTGTGCTTGGTCTCGTATCTAAAGACTGAAACGATTTGATACACCTTCATGGGAAGATCAGCGTGGCTTCTCACCCAAAGAGAAAACATGGGATACATGGAGGTTTCACTAGTAGGTCTCAAAACTAGTTTGACATCAAGCTCATCGTTTCCACCTCTCGTGACCCAATACACCTGGTCCTCAAAGCCTTTTATGTGCTCGGCCTCCTTCATGAATTCCTTCTCAGGAATCAAAAGAGGAAACAGTGTCTCTTTGTGACCTCTGGAGTCGTGCAATTCTCTGAGTATATCGGTGACGAACCTCCTTATCTGGAATCCCCAAAAACCCCAGACGTAAAGGCCCTTAACGGGATATCTCACGTCAACTATTTCAGCAGTTTCTAGTATCGAATTGTACCATTCACTGAAGTCCTCTCTGAGCTTTTCCCTAGTCCTCATGAAATCATCTCCTCGAACTGAGCGTGAGCTGATTATCTCAGTGAGCCCATATATAAACTTGGGAACAGAAGACCAACACTAGAGACTTCTCTACTCATCGGGAAAAGCTCGGTTTCTCTCAGAAGTCCAATCCTCTTAACTGAAACTGTCGACTAATAGACAAAAAACGTGAGAAACGATGCAAATCAATAAATAAAGAAGGGGGGAGGAGGGATTGAATTCTTAGAGTTCCTCTAGTTCTCTTATTAGTTCTCTCGCAGCGGCTCTAGTCCCTGTTCTGTCGTATCCCGCAACTATTAGGACGTCTTTACCCTCCACGAAGGCATCTTTAATCCACTCTATTGCTCCGTTTCCATATCCCAGTTCTTCGTAGGCAACCGTGGACTTTCCTCTTCCTCTGAGTTCAGCCACTAGCTTGTTAACTTTTGGCCCTCCGATTAGTATCAAGTTGTATCTATTCATTACCTCTTCGGTTACTTCAGAGTCTAGCAGAGTTATCGTCTCTGGGATATCCACAGGTCTAGCGACTTCTAGTTTTATTGGCTCATCCTCAGCTACAGCATACGTTTCTCCATCTATGTCCAGCAAGATTGATCCTATCTCCAGATCGGTCATGCTTATTACCGCACTGGGGTTGCCCTCGAAAGGTAATCTGAACTTCTCTCCCTTGGCTAGACTAATGTCCTCACATCTCTTTACCTTGAAGGTAATCTTTCCGACGTTTATATGCCTCTCGTCTAGATCAAACTCCGAATAGGTGTATTCTAGCACGAAGGAATCGGCTGGGCCTTCCACTAAAGTAGTGTCGTCGTAGTTTATGTTATTCCCGAAGACAATTGCAGGTAAAACACACTCGTCGTTCAGGTCATCGTAGTACAGCTGGAAGTACACAGTCCAATCTGGGTCTCCAGGGAATGGTCTTCCATTCCTGAGTTTGTATGCGTCCTTTCCAATGAGGATTTTAGCTTCTACAATTCCTTCTGCTCCAACTAGGGCAGTCCCGAATATGACCACTACTTCCCCATTGTTGTAGTTCATCATGACGTTCTCATTTGGCTTGTACGGATTGACGTTATAGCCTATCACGTCCTCTGCTAGCAACACATCGTCCTTGTATAGCTGGACTACAGCTTTCTGTTCGAATAGATTCACATCAACTACTTTCACGGAGTATTGTCCTATTTGTACTTCTTGCCCAGTTTTAACCCACAAGTAACCGACTGAGACTTTGGCTATCCATATTTCGTCATCCGATGGACAAAGCACAGGATCGTCTGGCCCAGTGTCCACGACTATGTAGTCCCCTCCTAGTATCGTTACTTCGTCTCCTTCCCTAGCACCATATATTCCATCAGCCTGGTAAGCTAGGTCTATGAAGTAGGCTATACCTCCCTGGAGCTTCTCTGGGTAGAAGACGGTCATATCTGGTAGGTTAGCAGGATCGTTGTCTACATCGGGAGTCTCTACCAAACCATCTCCTCCTAGCGGATTGGTGTCTACCACCCTAGAGGCACTGTATTGGAAGACAGGTATGTGCAAAGTCCAGTCGAATGGATCACCCCCGGCATCCAGAGAACCCATTACCCAGATTCTCTCCACTGGAGGGAAGCTCCACCCTAGGAGGGAGAGATCCCATCCTGAGCCGTACCACTCTAGGTCAGGTCTCCACGTGGCCCAATCGTGAGGGATATCTGCGAATGGTATGTATGGATCTCCCTGCTCCCAATCCCCAAATGGCAAGTCCACAGTTCTTCCCATGTATCTTAGGGCAGTTCTTTGCTTTGCTTGGAACAACAGAAGGAAGTCTGAAGTCTTCTCCTCACAGCAGATTGCTCCACCGCTCATCCAGTCCCATCTGTATTTATGGGGCAGCAAGGTATTCTGGTCTTGGTAGTCTGGCCAGAGGTATGGATCCCTGACGTTGTATGCGCTTTGGAACGGAATCCTCTCGTCCTTCTCGCTGGCGTATTCCAAGGCGGATTCGACTGGATCCTCGTCTATTAGGCCGTCATTGTCACTGTCAGTATTGTCTGGAATGTCCTCGTCTATCTGCGAAATGAGAGGTATTGCATTTTGTAGAGGATCACTTGAGGTCAATATAGGTGTATCACCTGGATCTAGACTACCATCTCCGTCGTCTAGCCAAACCGCGACTATCCTGTCCAAGTTATTTATGCTCCCATTTAGGTCTAGGTCAACTGCTATGTATATCACGTCGTTGAGCACACAATACCAGTCATAGTCTTCGTGTTCTCTCGGGTCCTCGTCTATTGAACCATCGAGATCATCATCAACTCCAGGAGTTGGATAAGGTGGATCCTCGTCTATTGAACCATCTCCATCATTATCAATCCCTGGGTAGTCCTCATCCACTAGCCCATCTCCATCATTGTCTATACTATCTGGCGGATCCTCCTCTCTGAGTGGATTCCAGTTTCCACATATACTTGGCAGAGGATCCTCAATTCTGTCTATTAGGTAGTTGTACATCGGGCTAATTGGTATATTGAACGGTATCGCTAATCTGGCCTCATAGACCATGTCTCCGTTGTCCCTTATGAAGTAAGGATTCCCAGTGTTTGGATCAGGGAAGGAAGTAATGGCATCTGAGTCGTTGTTTGGAATCGGAGTACAGGTCAACCCGTCTTCATCCACTAATAGGTCGAAGTCATCGTCTGCAAATCCATCTCCGTTTGCATCACCAGGCATGTCCTCATCTGCTATTCCATCGTTATCGTCATCTATTCCGGGAATACAATACGGCATGTCCTCATCTTCTCTGCCATCTCCGTCATCGTCGTTGTAGTTCAGAGGATCCTCATCTATTGAACCATCTCCATCATCGTCATAGTCCATGAGGTTATCGTACCTAGTTGGCGTGTAATACACCGTGGAAGAATCGAAGTAATCTTGTATTAACTGAGGTCTCAAACTCTCCTCATAGTAAACTAGCACGGAGTCCTTCACAGTTAGATCGTAAACTATTTCAGCGCTCCCTCCCTCTATTTCCTCGACAGATATGCTCATCTCACCTTTAGCACTAGCTAGATTCCCTATCTTTGCAGCTATGTTAGCAGCACTGACTACATCAGCAGCAGCTGCTTTCTCTCCCACTACTATCCTGACGGCTGGCGTACCATCTTCCTCCCAGAAGAACTCCTTGGGGGGAATTCCCTTTGGAGCAGTCACGTCTGCTAATCCGGGTATGCTAAACACCATGCTCAGGGCAAATACCAAGGATAACATCTTAGACCAGGTCATGGCCCCACACTCCTACCTCCTGGTGTATTCCATCCTGCGCAGTAATACACACATGATATATATATAATTTTCGCAAATTACCATGAGCCTTGCCTTACACTTAGCTACTTGATATTCATTCACGTAAAGTTTCAAGCTTATTTGAAATATACTAAAAGTCGAATTAACTTTAACTCAATTTTTAGCGTTTTTATCTATGCAAGCCTCGATATAGCGTAAATTTAGGCCGAATTACTTCTCAAAGTGATTGCAAATCAGTTGATACA
Organism: Thermococci archaeon; assembly: GCA_003660555.1. GTDB lineage: Archaea > Hadarchaeota > B88-G9 > B88-G9 > B88-G9 > B88-G9. Next base: position 1,016 of record QMUK01000008.1, on the reverse strand, counting down.
CCAATCGCCATATTCAGAGTAGACTATTGACTTTCCCTAGAAACATCGTCAACTCGACACGTGAAAGTCCCCTCCATACATCAGTAATATTATTATATGGTTAGACGTAATACATGCATAGCATATAGCGTATGGGAGAGGTGATGATGTTGAGATCGATAGCTATTGTGCTCATACTCCTACTCTCAGCGGAGAGCATAGCAGAGGAGAAACACTTGGTCATAGCCAATTGTTCTTTGGATGACCTGAGCAATGTTAGACATAACATATTGGGATATTCCCCTGGAAATGGATATCTCCTATATGTTTCCGAACGAGAAATTTCACTAATTAGAGGTAATTGTGACATAGAAGAAATCACAGAGAGACAAATGGGAGAAGAAGTGGCTAGAATAGTCAAAGTACCACCTGGAGTAATTCCGGATAAGTTCTCGGGGAAAATTAGCCAAATAAACGCATACTTTACTAGAGAGATACCAAGAGGTGCATACTGGGCTGAAGAGATACCGAAAGTAGAGTTCATGTTAACCACTGGAGAACCAACAGTCGATGACGAAGGGAGTGGAACCGGAGTGAAAGTCCTAGTTTACGACGAAGGAATTCCTGAAAACTTGGATTTCATAGTATTATTATTGGATCCAGAGGACAAGCCAAGCGAGCACACTACAATAATGGCATCTACAATAGCCTCGGACTCGATGGGAATTCCAAGTTGTCAGCTCTACATAGATGGAATAGACCTAGAAGAAATAGAGAAAGAGTACAATAGAGCAATTTCCGAGGGAGTGAAGATAGCAGTAAATCCTTGGGGACTAGTTTGGCCGGAAGACCCTTGCGGGCTAGGGATCTATGAAGTATTCAGCGAATATTTTGATTATTTAGTATACGCCAATGATTTGGTGATAGTACTTCCAACTGGAAATAGAGGAGAAACCTGCGGAAAATTCGGAACATTAACAGCCCCTTCGACAGCTAAGAACGTGATAACAGTTGGTTCTGTGGATGAGTCAATGGGA
>QMUK01000007.1 GCA_003660555.1 Thermococci archaeon | reverse complement strand
TCTGGAGGGAATAAGAAGTAGGTACGAGATACAAAAGAGAACTTATGGGAGAGAGCCTCATAGAGTCTCTGTGACACTCAGAGATCTATATCAGCTAATAAGAGAAATATGGAGCATGAATAAAGAGAAAAGATTATTGATAGCTACGGATCCAAGAGGAGAACCAATTCAAAAGGTGAAGAACGAAATACTCCGGGAAATAAAAGGAAAGAAAAGTTTGTTCATACTTATAGGATCGAGAGAGGGAATACCTCCGGGAATATTTAGGTTTTGTGACTTCACAATAGATCTATGTCCTGGAATAACCTTCGCGACTGAGCACGGGATACCCTCTTCTCTCATAGCTCTCACCACCCTCTTGGAGGAGTGTTGATGACGCTCTTCGGCACCTCTGGAATAAGAGGGAAAATGGGAGCATTGGTCAATCCAGAGAATTTCTCACTTTTAGGGGCAGCCTTAGCCGAATGGAGAAATTCTCCGGAGGTCCTAATTGGAATAGACTACAGAAAAGCATCTTTGCCTCTGGCACTGGCTCTATCTGCCGGAATAACGTCCATGGGAGGAGAAGTACATTATCTCGGAGTATCGCCAACACCAGTCACTTCGTATTTGGTCAAAAGAGAAGAGTATGACTTTGGTCTCAGTGTTACGGCATCTCATAATCCTCCTGAGTACTCAGGAGTCAAAGTCATAGAGAGAGATGGAGGACTGGTCTCGAGACGAGAAGAAAACAAAATAGAGGAGAAATACAACGAAGTAAAAAGTGAAAAGCCGTGGAAAAGAATAGATTGGAAGAAAATAGGAACTATGATAGACAGAAGTGATTTGGTACTGGACTACTTCGAGATAGTGTCTCACATTGAGATTTCCGAGGGAATAAGAGAAAAGCTAGACATATACGTTGACCCGTCTGGTGGCGCTCCATGCTCAATCTCCTTAGAGTTACTGAGGAGACTGGGAGTGAGTAGACTAAAATCGGTCAATTCAAATCCAGATCCGTTTTTCTCTTGGAGAAATCCGGAACCTAGTGAGAGTAATCTCTCGGAATTTCTTTCTATTTCTAAGAAGGGAATAGGATTTGCCTTCGATGGTGACGGAGACAGGTTGTCCCTCACTTTAATGGGAAAAATGGTCAGTCCGGAAAAACTCTTAGCAGCAATTGCCTCAGTTTTGTTAGAGGAGGAGGGGGGTGGAAGAATAGTCACTACTGTGGATTGCCCCCTCTTGATCAAAGAGATAGTCGAGAGGAAAGGAGGAGAGCTAATATTAACCAGAGTCGGGGACGTAGAAGTTTCAGAGGAAATGAGAGGTAGCTCTGCAGTGTTCGGAGGGGAACCAAATGGTAGTCACATATTTCCAAGAAATCACCTAGCACCAGACGGCCTTTTCTCTTCTGCATTCATTTTGTGGAAATTCGGAGAGATAGTAAACGAAATAGATAAAATGCCAACACCTAAAGTGATTAGAGGAAAAGTAAGCTCTCCAGAACATAAGAAAGAAGAGATAATTTCCAAGTTCATTGAGTCCATAGAGGAGCTCGGATTGGATTACACTAAAATAATTAGGATGGATGGGGTCAGAATAGAGGGAGAAGATTGGTGGGTACTCGTTAGACCGTCCGGAACCGAAGAAATAATAAGAATAACTGTAGAGGGAGAAAGACAAATTTTCGATAAAGTAAAGCGTCTTCTTGTTAAAATAGCAGGGGAGGACTAGACATGTCCAGAAAGAGAAAATACGTATATCTCTTTGGTGAGAGAACTGAAGGAAATGCTGGAATGAGGGACCTCTTAGGTGGAAAGGGAGCTAATCTAGCGGAAATGAGTCTAATGGGACTGCCCGTTCCGCCTGGGTTCACGATAACTACCGAGGTATGCAGGGAGTACTACTCCAAAGGGAAGTATCCGCCTGGATTGGAGGAACAGATTAAAGAGGCTATGAGAGAGATAGAAAAACAATTAGGAAGGAGATTTGGGGATCCAGATAACCCTCTCTTAGTGTCTGTGAGATCTGGGGCTCCAGTTTCCATGCCGGGGATGATGGACACAATACTCAACTTAGGGATGAACGACGAAGTGGTCAGAGGTCTCTCTAAGCTAATAGGTGAGAGAGCAGCTTGGGATAGCTATAGAAGACTTCTTTCCATGTTTGGAAACGTAGTGCTGGGAATACCACACGAGGAATTTGAGAAAGTACTCTCTAAGAAAAGAGACGAGGAAAACGTTGAATTTGATCATCAACTAAGTACTTCATCTTTAAAGGAGCTAGTAAATGAATACAAAGAACTGATAAAATCTAAATTGCTGAGAAATCCTCCTAGTAATGGGATAGTAGCGAATAGAATTAAAGAGAGAGAAATAGTCGAATTTCCACAGAATCCTTGGGAGCAACTCCTTCTAGCAATAGATGCTGTGATATCCTCATGGAATAATCCCAGGGCTGTGGAATACAGAAAAGAGGAGAGAATCTCTGATAAACTTTGTACTGCAGTGAACATACAGGCCATGGTCTTTGGAAACACAGAAGGTGGAGGAACGGGGGTTTGCTTCACTAGAAACGTTGAAACGGGGGAAAAAGAGCTCTATGGAGAGTTTCTTCCCAATGCACAAGGAGAAGACGTAGTCGCAGGTGTGAGGACACCTCTGCCAATAAAAGAGATGGAAAAGATGTTTCCCGATATATACAGAGAATTACTCGAGATAGGTGAGAAATTAGAGAAACACTATAGAGACGTACAGGACTTCGAGTTCACCATTGACGGAAGCCTTAGGAAGCTCTTCATACTCCAAACTAGGACTGCTAAGAGAACACCAAGAGCTGCAGTTAAAATAGCAGTAGACATGGCCAAGGAGGGGCTTATATCTAAGGAAGAGGCCATAATGAGGGTAGAGCCAGATCAAATAGACAAACTATTACACCCGAGAATAGATGAGAGTAAGGAACTTCGAGTGATAGCCAAAGGAATACCAGCGTCACCAGGAGCCGCTTCCGGAATAGTTGTATTCGACCCAGACAGAGCAGAAGAACTGAGAGAAAAAGGAGAAGAAGTAATATTGGTCAGACCAGAAACTAGCGCAGACGACGTTCATGGCATAAAGTCCTCTGTCGGAGTCCTCACTGCTAAGGGTGGTAGAACGTCTCACGCAGCAGTAGTTACTAGAGGATGGGGCATTCCCTGCGTTGTTGGATGTGAGGAGATGAGAATAGATGACAAAGGAAAGTACTTCGAAACTGAGAGCGGAGTTATCGTGAAGGAAGGTGAGCGCATAACCATAGATGGCACGACTGGGAACGTCATTCTCGGTAAAGCACCAATGCTTCCACCAGAGATCACACCGGAGATGAAGGAACTTCTGGGTTGGGCCACTGAAATATCTGAATTGGAAGTAAGGGCTAATGCAGACACTCCAGAAGACGCAAGGAAAGCCAGGGAATTCGGTGCTAAGGGAATAGGTCTCTGCAGGACGGAACACATGTTCTTCGGAGAGGGAAGGATCGAGAGGATGAGGAAAGTAATAATGGCAATGAACGAGAAAGAGAGGAGAAAAGCTCTTAGGGAATTGATGTTCTACCAAATAGAGGATTTTAAGAAGATATTTAATGAAATGGAGGGGCTACCGGTAACTATAAGACTTCTGGACCCGCCATTGCATGAGTTCCTTCCGAATCCCCAGGAGTTGCTGGAAAAGGTGATTCTACTCAAAATTCACAAGGACTTCCCATCCATAAGAGAGGAACTAATGAATAGAAAAGAATACAGGGGAATAATAGAGGAAATATTATCGAGAGAGAGTGAAATAATGGAAGAATACGAGAGAGTGAAGACACTTGAGGAGAAAAATCCTATGATGGGCTTTAGGGGTTGTAGATTGGGAATTGCTTATCCAGAGATATTTGAAATGCAGGTTGAAGCAATAATGAGAGCCGCGTGTTCTCTCAAAAAAGAGGGAAGAGAAGTCTATCCGGAGATAATGGTACCCCTTACAATGCACGAGAGCGAGATGAAAATTCTCAGGGAGTTAATCGAAGAAGTGGCTGAGCGAGTAATGAGAGAGGAGGGAGTCAGGGTTCACTACACCATAGGTACTATGATAGAGACCCCTAGAGCAGCCATTGTAGGAGACAAACTAGCAGAGTACTCGGATTTCTTCTCGTTTGGAACAAACGACTTAACCCAAATGACTATGGCTCTAAGCAGAGACGATTACGGACCCATAATAACCCAATACCTAGAAAAAGAAATACTAGAGGAAGACCCGTTCTTTACTCTAGACCTAGAGGGAGTTGGGGAATTAATCAAAATCTGCGTAGAGAAATCGAAGGGAAAAGTCAAAATAGGTGTTTGCGGGGAGCACGGAGGAGATCCGAGATCAATAAGATTCTTTCACGAAATTGGAGTAGACTACGTGAGTTGCTCTCCGTACAGAGTTCCAGTAGCTATACTGTCTGGGGCTAGGTCCACTTTGGAGAGTAAGAGGCGCTGATCCGTGATAAAGGAGAAATCACTTGTGGGAGAAGAAGAGCGTAACCACATCTTTAGAAGCTGAATCTATCCTACAGAAGCCGAACCTCTCCAGTTGGACTACCTCTCCCTCTTTTTCCATGAGAACGTTTCTCTCTATTAGACCCTCAATTAGAGAGGCGTCTCCCATTACAACGATCGCTTTAATGCTCTCTCTCAGTGGTAGCCACTGTATCTTGATCTTAGGCATTTCCTCAGTCTCTACTCTCTCTGACAACAATTCGTCTTTATCTATTAGTTTTACATTCCATAGGTCTTTCAGTCTGAATATTTTCCCCTCTGGGATGGATTTCATGTCGTCCTTGGGAACATAGAGTTCTACTTCACCATTTCCTGATTCTGGTATTTCCAATACCCTGCTACCTCTTTGCGGGTAATCTGGATGTAGCCTGAGGTAATATTTCCCAGGTATCCCATTTCTTATTCTAAGGAGAACGGGTTCTGGAACGAAGAAGTACCTATTGGCCTTTGGATCCACTATCTTTCTATTTATTGCTGCTAGGTTATCCCAACTGACTGAGACGTCTGAAGTCTTAGGTCCTAATGAAATTATGAGTTCCTTTATTGCCTGAGGGGTTATTCCCCTTCTCCTGAGAGCTCTTATGGTTCCAAGCCTTGGATCGTCCCATCCACTATATTCTCCCTTGTTTATTCCATTTCTTATTTTGGAAGTGCTGAGAACTACTCCTTCTATCATCAGTCTCCCGTGATGTATAGCTACTGGTTTCTCCCATCCCATGTATTCGTATACGTAGGACTGTCTCCTTTCGTTTACAGCATGCTCCTGTCCTCTGAGTATGTGTGTAACTCCCATTAGGTGATCATCTATGGCGCATGAAAAATTGTAGAGGGGCCACACTCTGTATTTCCTTCCAACTCTCGGATGATCTCCCTCTATTATCCTCAGAGCTGCCCAATCTCTTATAGCGGGGTTAGGATCATTTAGATCTGTTTTTATCCTGACTACAGCCTCCCCCTCCTTGTAATGGGAGAACATCTTCTTCCATCTATCGAGTTGTTCTCCTATTTCCAAATTCCTGCAAGGGCAGGCCTCTCCCCTATCTCTAAGCTCTCTCCATTTCTCTGGAATGCACGTACAAACGTAAGCTTTTCCTTTTTCTATTAGTTCCTCTGCAATTTCGTAGTATATTTCAAGTCTATCCGATTGGTAGTATTCCTCGTCCCATTCTAAGCCCAACCACTTCATGTCTTCCTTGATCCATTCATAGAATATGGGCTCTGGTCTCTTTATCTTCGGATCCGTATCTTCAAATCGCAATATGAATTTGCCATTGTAAATCCTAGCGTATTCGTGGCTCAGTATGTATGCCCTAGCATTTCCTATGTGAAAGGGACCGTTTGGATTTGGAGCGGCTCTGGTTACTACTTTTCCCATTTCAGCATTTGGTAAACTAGGAAGTTTCTTAGTTTCCCCCTCCTCTTTTTTCCTTGTTTCTATTTCTTCGCGGTATTTCTCAAATAGAGCTCTCAACTCTTTTTTCTTTAGTGAATTAATCTCGTTTACGATTTCTTCGACTATTTTAGCTATTTCCTTTGCCTCTCTCTTAAGTTCAGGTAGTTCAGCCATTACTTTTCCCATAACTGGGGCAACTGATGCCTCGCCATATTGGTAAGCGTTTATTACGGCGTATTTCCTAATTATCTCCTCCAACTCTTTATTCCTCTCCACTCTAACCACTCCCTAGTCTCTCCTGTTAGGACTAACTTGGCCCTCCTCAGCTCCTCTATGTTTCTGCTGCCAGTCAAGAACATGGTGATCTCTAACCCCTTTCTCAAATACTCTAGTTCCATCCTGAGAAACTCCTCCCCTTTTACAACTGCCCTGAGTATTGGAAGAGCTATCCCAGCGGCACTTGCACCTAAAGCAATTGCTTTGGCAATCTCTGAACCCCTTCTTATTCCACCACTAGCTATGACCTCAACTTTAGGAGCAGAATGTAAGACTTCTATTAAAGACATTGAAGTCTTTATTCCCCAGTCTCTAAATTCCTCGCCAATTCTCTTGAAAACTCCATCTGACCTTTCAGCCTCAACCGCTGCCCAACTAGTTCCTCCCAGACCTTGCACATCTATGGCACTTACTCCTGATCTCTCTAACGTTTCAGCTACTTCCATTGGTATTCCAGATCCTACCTCCTTCACTATTAGCGGCACTCTTATTTCCTTAGCTATCTCTGATATCTTATCAGATAGACCAGAGAAATTAGTATCCCCCTCTGGTTGTATGGCCTCTTGCAGAGGATTTAGATGTAATGCCATTGCATTTGCGTCAATCATTTCAATGGCCCTCTCTATTTCGTCTATAGTGTACTCATTTAGTTGAACAGCACCTAAGTTTCCTATCAGAAAGGCATTTGGGGCAACTTCTCTAGCTATTGAATAGGTATCCTCTAACTCCGGATTCTCTATGGCAGCTCTTTGACTTCCAAGTCCCATTGGAATACGGAATTCTTCTGATATTCTGGCCAATACTTCGTTTATTTTCTTTGTTCTCGGATTCCCACCGGTCATTCCCGATATTACTACCGGAAGAGAGAATTCCCTTCCCAGAAATTCTACCCTGGTGTCGATTTCCTCTAGGTCGATCTCGGGAAGAGGATTGTGTATTAACTTCACGTCTTCCAATCCATTGGATACTGTGGACTCTATCTCTTTCTTCAGACATATTTCTATGTGATCCCACTTCCTATTCTCGGTCATGGAATTACTCTCGTGCACTCGCACTCCTCCCCCTTGAGTACTCTCTCCAAGTTTCCTGGTTTGAATGGCACTATTATGGCTTCAACACCATAGGATAGAATTTCTCTTATTTTCCCGTACATTCCTCCAGTAACGTCCGGTCCACTCGTCCCTAGGTCACGAAACTCTCTACCTCTCAACTCTTCTATGGGATTTCCCTCACCATCTAAGACTAGCGTGTCACTTAAGAAAATCGCTATCCCACCGTACTTCTTTGCTAGATGAACCGTTATTTTGTCCCCAGAGAGTATATCAAATCCTTTCTTTTTGTCTAAGACAACATCACCATATAGAATCGGAAGAAATCCTGTGCTTAAGCATGTTTCTATGACGTCTTCGAAAAATGACAATATTTCTCCGTTTTCTAGTGTAAAAGCAGAGGATGGAGAAATAGGAAAAGCTGGAACACTATTTCTCCTTAGCTCCCTAACCAGGATAGTGTTCAGACTTCTGACAGACAGAATGGTGTCTATTGAGCCGAGGACGTTCTCTTCATTTAACCCATCTCTGAGACGGAACTCATTGGCAATTGGGTGGCCGAACGAACCTGCTCCATGGACTAATATCAACTCGGAATCATAAGCCTTGGATATCTCTTGGGATATCCTCTTAACCACTCCTTCTTTTACCTCCCCTTTCCCCTCCTTCTTCCTTGTTATTACGCTTCCCCCGATCTTCAACACTTTCAATTTCCAATCCCCTCTCTCCAGTCCTGACAGGTATTGGGATTCCTCCCCCCAATCTAATACCGACTCTAACCTCATTTCTGTTCGGTATAGCTATTACACAGCCACCCATACCGGCTCCGGTTATCTTAGCACCCAAGGCACCCGCTTCCAAGGAACACCTAATCATGGAATCCAATTCCCTAGAGGAAACTCCCAGGGAGTATAGGAGGCCCTGATTCAAGTTCATTAGCTCTCCAAGATCTTCTAAATTGTTTTGTCTTATGGCTATTACTGCTTTTCTTGTTATTTGACCTATTCCTCTCATTATTCCTCTGATGATCTCTGGATTCTTCCTCATTCTTCTCCTGACTTCCTCAAGGGCTCTCTTAGTACTGCTTCCCTTGCCTGAGAACCCTATTACTAGAGGGACTTTGCATCTTATCTCCTTATATGATCCTCTTCTGTATAGGATCGTTCCTCCAAATGTTGCTATTGTTGTATCTACTCCACTGGAAGCTCCTTGGACTTCTTCTTCAACTCTCCAGCCTAATTTCCTAATTTCATCTTTGCTAAGTTCGTGTCCTGAGTGAAAGGCTAGGGAAGCTATTAGAGGTACCACTAAAGCTGCAGATGATCCCAGTCCTGATGCTATAGGTATATCAGACTTTATTTCAACTCTAGCTCCATTTATCTTCCCTATTTCGTCTTCTAGGACTTTAATAGCAGTGAAAATGTATGAGGCCCTTCTAAAGGAGACGTCCTCCTTGGTTTCGAATCTCTTTCCCGGCCTTATCCTTATTCCTTTTACTTCCAAATCTTCCGAGGTTATCTCTATGTTCTTTGAGTCTTCAACCTCTACGTAGGTTCTTCTATCTATTGCAGTGACTATGGCAGGTTCTCCGTATACTACGGCGTGTTCTCCGAAGAGTATTGCTTTCCCCGGAGAAGACGCCCTTATTTTCATCTTTGTTTCCTCTCAAACGAAATACTAGCATATCCTACAACTTCTCCTAGGTTACCTGTTACATCTCCGCTATTAGCATACTTCAACAAGTTTGGTGCATCGAATCCGAGCTTCTTCGAGCAGACCATTAAGGCAGAGATTGCTCCTGGGCCACAGACACTTATTGCTTTTCCCTCGATTACTTCGTAAAATTTTCTCTCATCCAATTTCATTATCTCATTTATTGCTTCTCTATCTTTTTTCACAGCTACTTCATATGGCTCATAGTGCGAGAAGTCGCTAGAAGCTATTACCATGTCGCTTTCAGCGTCTATTATTTCAGATATCGCTTTGCCCAACTCGATCGAAGTATTCAAGTCTTGGAACATCAGGCAAATAGGAAGAATTTCGAAGGAATTGCCGAACAAGAACTGAAGGAATGGCAATTGAACTTCTATACTGTGTTCGTTTATGTGAGCTTCTTCTTCGAGGGTAACTATTGAAGCCCTCTTAGAGAGCTCCTCAGATAGTTCCTCAGAGACTTTGATCTCTCCTAGAGGCGTTACCCAGTAACCTTCAGGATAGACTGAGATCGCAGCACCCCACCCGGTGTGATTCGGCCCTATTATCACCACTCTCTCTGGATTCTTCTCCCTCACTCTGTTATAGATATGGGCAGCCACTGGCCCAGAATACATGTATCCAGCGTGAGGAGAGACTCCTCCAATTATCTCCTCAGGAGGGGCAGGCTCGCTATCTCTTGGCCCTAATTCATGGTTAAAACATCTCTCTATTTCCTTTCTCAAACTTTCTTCGTCTGAAGGATAGAACATACCAGATACAGCCGGATATCTCCTCATTCTTATCCCTACACCAGCTTAGTTTCGAATTCCTCCTCGGGTACTTCCAGTTCTCCGTCCGGTGGTATGTCTCCCCTCTCTCTTAACACTTGCCTAGCCAGCAACCAGTAGACCAAGACCAGTGCCTTCCTTCCTTTGTTGTTCGTTGGGATTACCAAATCAACGAACCTCATCAAGTTGTCTGTGTCACACAATGCTATAACTGGTATTCCTATTTCCGAGGCCTCGTTCAAAGCATTAGAGTCCGCTCTAGGATCCGTGACCAGTAGCACTTCTGGCTCCAAGTAATACTTGGTGCTGGGATTCGTTAGGGTGCCAGGCACATATCTCCCCGGAATGGCATTGGCTCCTATTACTTCAGCGAACTTCCTCACTGGCTGATGTCCGTATTGCCTAGCAGACACCACCAATATGGAACTGGGATCGAACCTGGCTAAGAACTTGGCAACTATTCTTATCCTCTCATCGGTTTTTCTAACGTCCAAAACATATAGGCCATCTGGTCTTACTTTATATATGTAGGGTTCCATGTCTTTGGTCTTTTGCTGGGTTCCTATGTGGACACCAGCCCTGAGATATTTGTCTATTGGCGCGAGTAAAGTGTCTCCTTCCAAGAACATCACCTCAACTGCTTAGGTAGTTCAACCATTTTCGGACTCCCCAAATCCTCCCAAATTCTTATTAGTTCATTGGCCTTGGAGACCCTTTCGCCCCCGAGTATTCCTATTTTGGCAATGGGTATTCTGAGACCAACTGCCAAGTGAGATATCTTAGGATCACAGCTCTCTCCAGATCTATGGGATATTATGGGAATGTATCCGCTAGACATAGCTACTTCTAGAGTCTCCAAGGCCTTTGAGAGAACTCCTACCTGATTCACCTTTATTATCAGGGAATTGCACGCTCCTCTTTTCATACCAGTTTCGAGCCTCTCTTTGTTAGTTGTGAATAGGTCGTCTCCGCAAATGAGCACCTCCTTCCCCTTTTCTTCTGTTAGTGTGGAGAAGGAATCGAAGTCTTCCTCGTGAAATGGATCCTCTATGTATTTCACTCCATACTCGTCTATGAGGGAAATTACGTACTCCATCTGTTCTTCAGGACTTCTCTTTATTCCTTCTCTCTTGTAATGATAATGCTTCCCATTCCACAAGGAAGAGGCAGCTAAGTCTATCCCCAATCTGACTTCCATTCCAACGTCCTTTTCATAGTTCTCACAGATCCTACTCATGACTTCGAGTATCTCGTCGCTCTTCAAATTGGGTGCCCAAGCCCCCTCGTCTCCTTTCCCTCCAGTGAAAGTCTTGTCTAACTTCTTGAGTTCCTCCCCAACTAGGCGATGTATTTCTATGTTGGTTTCTAGGGCTTGGTATATGTCCTCAGCTCCAGTGGGCAGTACTAGGAACTCCTGTATGTCTGCCCCCCACATGGTATGAGATCCTCCTCCCACTACGTTTCCTAGAGGATATGGTAATTCCCTGGCCCTTATTCCTCCCAAGTATTTGTAGATCGGAGTTTCCCAGTAGTTACTAGCCGCTTCTAGGTTTGCCATTGAAACGGCAAATGCTAGACTACCCCCTATTGAAGAGAGGTCTTCTGTTCCATCGACTCTCAGTATCGCACTATCTATTTCCTCCTGATTCAAAGAGTTCTTTCCTTTTAGTACTCTGGAGACGTCCTTCTTGAGTTTAGCTAGAGCCTCACTCACTCCTCCCTTTGGAAACGCCCTTACCTCATTTCTCCCTATGCTTTTCCCAGATGGGGCTATGGCCCTGCCTACGCTTTCCCTAGTCCATACTTCAGCCTCTATGGTTTCGCTACCTCTACTGTCGAACACTTTCCTGCCTATTACCTCTTCTATGGGTAACTGCTCCATGGCAACACCAGCCTGGTGGGGCCGCCGGGATTCGAACCCGGGTCACCAGCGCCCCAGGCTGGGAGGATGCCAGGCTACCCTACGGCCCCTCAGTCGAGGACTTGGGCTCTTTTTTATAAACCTTTCCTCTGCTCTAGAGACGAAACCCCTACTTTCAACCAAAAGGATCAGAAATCTTCTCATAGTACTTAAAGGGCCTGAATTTTCAATATGCATTCGAATTATTCTCTGGAAAATCCCAGAGAGTCGTGAGAAGTCTTTTCGGATTACGAGGTTTTGACCGATATATATACTCGATCCACCTTTGGTAAAAAGGGTGATATGTTGGAAGAGTCTAGGCTAGCTTTAGTCCTAGTCTTATTGGCCTTGGCCATATCTCTCTCAGCCCTGATTCACTCGATGAACAGCCCAAGTGTAATCGTGATAAGAGAAGATGATAGATTGAAGCAGGATTCCACAACTTCAAGCATTCAATTGAGAGAAGAGAAGAGGCCACAAACATTTGAAAAAACTAGTAAGTCGAGAAAAACGATTGGTAGAGAGACAATTCCTCAAGTGATTGCAGAGGAGGAATACTCATACGAATTGAGAGAGTGGGCAATTTCCAATGGAATACCTTGGGAGGAGTTGCCTCAAGAAGCAAAGGATACCTTTATCTACTGGGATCCCGGACTAGAATCCCATTTTAGATTCGCATCGGAAGAGTTCATAATAGCATATCTTGGATATCCAAACTCACAGAGAGCCCAAGATGCAATGAGTGTAATTCAAAAGACATTGTGGGCGAATGCAGTACCAGATACACCTCTAGGCTACAAACTACACGAGAGGGTTCAAGTGCTCCTCATCGACGAAATATCTGATCCGACTACTTGTAGGAGCAACGATTTCCTCGTCCTAATAATAGATGGGTTCTGGTTCCAAGGGAACCAAAACTTAGCTGTGCAATCCATAAACAATTGTATAGAGGGAAGGAAACAGTCAGGAGCATATGAAGACGGAATTGGGATGAAAATATTAATATTAGGGAATGGAATTGGCCCAATACAAGCAGTTTACCAAAACATAGACCAGATAGCACCGGGAGCATCTGAACTAATAAGGAAGGATCGAGAAGTGGACGAAATGCATTATCCGGAGGAGGTATATTACGTCATCGAAGTGGAGTTCATTCCAGATGAAGAAGGAGAGAGTATTCCTCCCTATGGGGTAATGACACAATCTGGAGTGTTCTTAGTAGACTTGCACATAAACCCGATATATGTCAAGGAAATACCACACTATGGGTCAATTCTCATAGATGTTGGCTCAAATCAGTTGATATCCCCAGGAGAACACCTAATTAGCTTAAGAGATCTAATAGGGAACTGGGGAGCTCTAGTATACTCTTCCTTAATTAACTTGTGATTTCCAATTAGAGAGGAGGAGTGTCCCGATGAAGTTCAGACTACTAATTTGGGTTATCCTCACTCTCTCGATGATTGTTACGCAGTAACTCGGACTTGGTTACACTTACTCTCATACATCCACGAACATGCATTCGACGAGAGTCTCTTATAGTCTCTCCGTGGTGGTATTTTTTTACGATTCACACCTAGTCATTATAACCGATCACGAAACTCTATTTGGTGTCGGAGGCCTAGAACACACTCACTCGAGCGAGTACTTCGTGACGTTTAGATCTCTCAATTAGACGACTTGGAAATAGAAGTAAAATACGACATTTACTGCGATTGTGGAACATTTGGATCCTACATTCGCCTAGAATTACCCTCAGAGTGTTTGTGACGAAGCAATTTAGTGCCTCACGACCTCAATTGCCAAGGACATGAACCAAGAGACGAAGGAGATTATTCCTAGAACAAGCCAGAACAAGGTTACCTTCATCCATTTAGTTTTCTTCCTCAGAGAAGCGTAGTACCTCTCCTCTATTTTCTCGAAGTCCTCTTCTTTTTCAAAGAAAACGAGCTGTGTGAACTTAGGATAAAGGAGAAGGAGTGAAGATATTATGGAGAGAAGCACGGAAGTTATCGGTATTGAGACTGCTATCATACTCAGTTCATCTAGTTTCTGTGGTGCGAAAGCCATTAGAAAGGCAATCACTCCAACTATTAGGGCCATGACTCCATTTGCTGCCTTTATCACCACGTCTGTTTTGTCATCCATGGCTTTAAGATGGTTGAGCATGAATTGCACTTCCAAGAATTCCCTCTCGCTCAGCGGCATGAATAGGGGTTACACTCAGTTGGATTTAACTTTTACCAATTAGTACTTCAACTCTCTCTTGAACTAGATTGAATGGGGAACTACAAGGTATAATTCGTCCCGGATTTCAAAGACAACTCAGAGAAGAACTTCTTTAGGTCTACTTTACGTTCACCATTGTGTATTTCCTTTCTCCAAGCTTCTAAGAAGAGATTCTCCACTCCTAGGAACTCTGCCATAGTAATTAGTTTCTTCCCGAGATCCTCAGAAAACGATATCAAGTCTGAAATCTTCTCCTTGTATCTCAGATCTCTGACTATGTGGTGATCCATTACAATCGTCTCTACGTCGGTACTTTCAATGAACTCCTTTAGGTTCTTCTTGGATTTCTCAAATGCCTTTTTGCTAGTTCTCCATCCTACGAAAAGAGTGGGATACCCATCTATAACTGCTAAACGAGGGTTTACTTCTATAGACCACTCTAAAGCATTCGGGTCTGCCAATCCTTGTGCATCGCTTCCGTAAAGGAATGAGTCATTTCCACTCTCGAAATAAACCATTAGTACTTTCCCAACTCTGCTTCCAACGTCCCCGTGCCAGACTGGAGGAGAAAACCTAATGTAAAGGTCCTCCATTTCGAAATCCCTTGAATCTCCCCACTCAATTGTTGAAGCAATCCCTTCTAGTTTCTTCCTGAATAATTCTCCTCTTTTCTTTCCGGATTGGTGTATGTCTTTGGAGATGTCCTTCGCTATTACAGTCTTTTCGAGGAAACATCTCCGATACATCTCCGAGTCATCCGGGAACGGATGGTGGTCGTAGTGGTAATGTGTGACTATTGACAACTCCACATCAGCAGAAGCTTCCATTATGGCGTTTCTGTGAACTCTTAGAGCAATTAATTCCTCTTCAGTTGGTTTCAGGTTGTATCTCCTAGGCCCTAAAGCTACACCAGGATCTACGTGCGCGGAAATTCTACTAGTCCTAACGATAGTGGACATACTCCTTACTCCAAGAGAGTCAGAGGACAGAGGTATTACTTCCAACATGTTCCCACTTCAGCGAGTGGTGCCCCGGCCGGGATTCGAACCCGGGTCTCGGGCTCGAAAGGCCCGAATGCTTGGCCGGGCTACACCACCGGGGCCTTCCCTCATACACCACACGGTTTTAAAAACTTGCTCCTCGAGACTCGTTCAGACATTTCCCTAAGACACTTCTCGAATGTTCGGCTTCTACGGAAATACTGCCAATGGGATGGAAATGGAGGGTTACAGTATACGCCAACCATAATACCAACTAAGGAATTCCTCCTAAAGACGTGGCCTCGACGGAATGATTCTGGTGTGTTGAGAGTCTCAGATGTGGATAGGAGGTAAAGCATCTCTGAGATATGGGACAAAGATTTTAACTTGGGACTCTGAGTAGGTGAAGGGATCGTTTGGAAGAGTTATGTATGGAAATAGAGAGAAGGAGCGGAATTAAATGCTATGAGAGATCCATAGAGAATGTGCTCTCATCTGTATTAGTAACTAGTGATTTTTGGAAGATAGTTAAAGATTCTGAAGAAGTTCTGGTCTTAGTTTCTGATATAATAAATGTGTTAGAGGAAAAGGGATATCTGGAGGAAACAAATGGAAAAATATCGTTAACAGATAAAGGAAAACAGCTGATCGAATCGATGAAGTTGTATGAAAAGACTTCGTTTGAATGCGATTCTTGCGAAGGAAGGGGGATCTCAATAGAGGAGCACAAGGACCTACTCAAGGAGTTCATGAGATATCACGAGAAGAGACCGAAACCTATCAGGAAATACGATCAGGGATTCGTCACACCCTCAACTACAATAGCTAGGATATCCTTCATGATGGAAAAAGGAGATCTCGGTGGAAAGAGAATAATAGTTCTCGGAGATGACGACCTAGTTAGTATAGCAGCGGCATTGTCAGGTTATCCAAAGGAAATAGCAGTAATAGAAATAGACAGCAGGATAACAGACTTCATATCTAAAGCAGCCAAGGAGATAGGATTCGACATTCAAATACACGAGAGAGATCTAAGAGAGCCTCTTCCATCCGAATTGGTAGGCAGATTTCACACTTTCTTCACGGACCCTCCTGAGACATTAAAGGCTTTGCAGCTCTTCATAGGAAGGGGAATAACTTCTCTAATTGGGGAAAGGTGTTCCGGATACTTCGGCCTCACTAGGGTTGAGGCCTCTCTTGAGAAATGGAGGGAAATCCAAAGAATACTTCTCGATGATTTTAAGGTGGTAATAACAGATATTATCAGGTCTTTTAATAAGTACATGAATTGGGATTACATAAAGGAGACTAAAGCTTGGAACAAATCTACTAAGTGGATTCCTGAAGATATATGGTATACATCTTATCTTTACAGAATAGAGACACTTTCTGGAACAAAATCAAGAAACGAAAGAGTAGATGAAGACATTTACCAGGATGTGGAGTCTTCAACTTCATGAAATCGGTGTGGTGGTAAGTTTACTCGCCTATGGATGAGATCTCTCAAAGTTAATCCGCTTTAGATGAAAATTCTCTTTCTCAGAGAAAAACCGTAAAATATTTAAGGTTTGGTTTAACTGAGGTTAGTCTCGAATCGACTAAAACTGGTTATGTTCTGGGAAAACTAACTGGCCTGGAGGAAAACTGCATGCAGTTGACTAAAGTGTATTCAGAGATACTCCTAGTATCAGGAAAGGGGTTTGGGAACACTGAGTTATCGGCATTTGATTCTGCTCTCAGAGACGCTGGAATAGGCAACCTCAATCTAGTGAGGGTGAGTAGCATAGTTCCGAGAGGATGCAGAATAGTCGAGAAACTGAACAGACCTTTGATTGAGGGAGAAATACTCCCGTGTGTGTACACTCACTACGAATCCAACAGGAAGGGGGAGGTGATATCCTCAGCAATATCTGTTGCATTAGGCCCTGAATACGGAGTTATAGCGGAGTACTCCGGTCCAACAAGTAAGAAAGATTCAGAGAGAATATCAGAAGAAATAGCGATTGAGATGATTGAGGGAAGAGGATTGGACCTAGAGAGAATAATGAAGACTTCCGTAGAACTCAGAGTATCGGATAACTTCGGGAGTGTAGTGTCTGCAGCGCTCTTCGTGAGGTGATGCCCTTGAGGGGGTTAGGCAGACATTTAGTCGTAGAGATGTATGAATGTGATGGTGTTTTGGATGGGGAGGAGGTGATGAACTATCTGGAAGAGGCTGCTAAGGTATCGAATGCTAAGGTGGTTAAGTCGTTCCTCCACAAGTTCAATCCACACGGAATAAGTGCTGTAGTAGTGATAGAGGAGTCTCACCTAGCTGTCCACACCTGGCCAGAATACAGATTTGTAGCGTTGGACGTCTTCACTTGTGGAGATGAAACAGATCCATGGAGAGCCTACGATTACCTGAGGAGCAAATTCAAACCAAAGAGAGTGTCTGTAATGGAAATAACTAGAGGCATACTCGAGGAGAGTGCCAATATTTGATGGAATTCAGCGAAGAGTACTCTCCTACTGCTAAGTTTACACTCAAAGTGGACGAGATACTCTTCAGAAAGAAAAGCAAACATCATTGGATAACTATATTCGAGAACAGAGATTTCGGGAGAGTACTAGCCTTGAACAACGAGATACAAACTACTACTAGGGATGAATACTACTACCACGAAGCTATAGTTCATCCCGTCATGATATCGGGAGAAGTAGAAAAGGTCCTGATCATAGGCGGAGGAGACGGCGGAGCACTTAGAGAAGTCCTCAAGCACCAAGTAGAAGACGTGCTAATGGTGGAAATAGATGAAGAAGTCGTGAAGGCTTCAAGAAAATACCTGAAAATAGATCAAGGAGCATTCGAGGATAGGAGACTCTCCATGGAAATAGCAGATGGATTCGAATTCGTGAGAGAAAGTAAAGAGAGATTTGACGTGACAATACTAGATCTCCCAGATCCAAATGGGAAAGTGAGGAGACTATTCACCGAGGAATTTTACTCAAACTTGAGAACAAAAGGAGTTTCCTTGCAAGCTGGATCCATGTTCTATAACATAGCCCAATATTGTAGCATATTCAAAACTTTGGAAGAAGTGTTCGGTAAGAAAGAGCCGCTCCCCTACTTATCCCCAGTTCCATCCTACCCAGGTGGAGTATGGGGTTTCTTTTTAATTCCAATAGGAGAGTTCGATTTTTCAAGAATGGACGGAATATTCACTAGATTTTATGACGAAGAAACACATAGGTTCATGTTTTCAATCCCAAAAGACGTCAGATTGTCACTCAATGGATGGACCAAGAAAATGGGTGAAGAACTTGAATTTCCTCTGTAGTAAGAGGGAACCTCCTGGGGAATTCTACTTGGTGGGGATTCCCTTTGACTACACCTCTACATATAGGCCTGGAGCGAGATTTGCACCGTATGAAATAAGAAAGGCGTCACACAGCATAGAATCATTTAGTTTTTATTCTAAAAAGGATCTATGCGAAGTAGACCTAGTAGATCTTGGGGATTTGGAGGTACCTAGTTCTCCAGAATTACTAGAGGAGTTCATTGCTTTAGATGAAATAGCCGACTCTAAATTCGCGGTACTTGGAGGAGACCATTCCGTGACTCTCCCGATACTAAGGAAAATCAGGGATCGCATAGAGTCATACGTGCAACTAGATGCGCATCTCGACATGAGGGAGGAGTATCTAGGAGAGAAGTTCGGACACGCTAGCGTCGCTAGGAGAGCAGTGGAAATACTAGGAGAAGACAGAGTTCTATTGATGGGAGTTAGGTCTGCATCGAAAGAAGAATACCGCTTCTGTTTAGAGAGAGGAATTGAATACTATCCTCCGGAGGATTGGGATAACGGGATAGAAAGCATCTCGAGTTTAAGAGGAGAAGTGTATCTCAGCATAGATTTGGATGTGTTGGACCCATCTTATGCTCCGGGAGTGGGAAATCCGGAACCAATGGGAGTATCACCTAGCCAAGTAATAGAGGTCATCCGGACATTGGGGAAAAAAATAAAGGCTTTTGACGTAGTGGAGCTGAATCCCCTCTTCGACTCTGGAATCACATCGGTTCTAGCTGCCCACTTAGTGAGAGAGACAATATTACTCTCCTTGTGATGTGTCCTCTTTGCTCCCCTCTTTCTTCATTAGTTTGGCATATCTGCCGAATGCTTCCAACATCTCTATCGGGATGGGGATTATTACAGTAGTTGCGTTCTCTGTAGCTACTTCAGATATTGTCTGGAATAGCCTTAGGTGTATGGCCTGGGGGATCTCGCTTATTATCTTGGCAGCTTCAGCTATTTTCCTAGCAGCTTGGAATTCACCCTCTGCTTGTATTATTCTCGCTCTCCTGTCTCTTTCAGCTTCTGCCTGTCTTGCCATTGCTCTTTGCATCCCTGCAGGAAGCTCCACATCTTTTATCTCAACGGTAGATACTTTTATTCCCCAAGGGTCTGTAGCTTCATCTATTATTTGTTGGAGTTGCATGTTCAGTTTCTCTCTCTCTGAGAGCAACTCATCTAGGTGACTTTGACCTATTACACTTCTCAGCGTAGTTTGAGAGATCTGAGAGGTGGCAGCTATGTAGTTCTGCACTTGCACCACCGAGGCTTTCGCATCCATTACTCTAAAGTATACCACGGCATTTACTTTGACTGGGACGTTGTCTTTCGTTATTACTTCTTGAACTGGAACGTCAAGCACTTGGGTTCTAAGGTCAACCTTGACCATTCTATCTATGAACGGGATTATGAATCTTAGTCCAGGCCCCTTTTCTCCAATTAGCTTCCCGAGTCTGAATACTACACCTCTTTCGTATTCCTGAATCACCCTTATAGACATAGACAGCAATATCAGTATCAACAGGACTAGCAGAGCTAAGGCCGACACGGGTATCAAAGTACCACCCTTCTCTAACTCTCTGGAAGATTATATAAGAGTTCCCTAGTACCCGATCCTTAATCACAGGACATATCTGAGCTTCGGTCGCTGGTATTTTCAAGCCGAAATAGGCAAATTAAATAATAGAAAAAGTAACTGAAAAGCCAAGCTAGTAGCTAGTCATTCGAATCCTTACATGAGGACAACTAGAAGAAAGCTTATTACTACTCCGTACGAATTCGATCTCGAGGGAGTAAGATGGGAGTGTATGTGATGTTGACTAGGTTGACCGCCAAGGGTAGGGAGACCGTGAGGGACAATCCGGAGAGAATATTAGAAGTGAACCAAGAAGTAGAAGAGATGGGAGCTAAACTAATAGCACAATATGCTCTATTGGGCCCATATGACTTCCTAAACATATTGGAGGCGCCAGATGAGGCAACTGTAGCTAAGATATCTGTGGAATTAGGTAGAAGGGGGACGATCGAGCCACTGACTATGGTGGCCATACCAATTGAAGAGCTGATCCGCAGGATACATGAACTAGGCTGACTGGAGGGGGAACTTTGCCAGTCTTGGTTGCCTTCTCAGTAGTCCCCTTGGGAGTCGGTACGAGTGTTGGAGAGTACGTGAAATCAGTCATAAAAGAATTGGACAAAAGAGGATTTAAATTCCAAGTAGGCCCAATGTTCACTACAGTGGAATTGAAAAGAGAAGAACTCCGAGACTTCTTTGATTTTCTGTGTGAAATCCACGATAAACTTGCTGAAGAGGGCATAGGAAGGATAGAGACTATAATAAAACTGGATGATAGGAGAGATAAGGAGATAGACATCGAATATAAAGTCAAGAGGGTGCTAGAAGAGTGATGGTGCCGGGGGCGGGATTCGAACCCGCGACCTCGCGGTTTCCCAGGAGGACCCTATGAGCCGCGCGCTCTGACCAGCTGAGCTACCCCGGCGCTACCTTGATCCCTTCCCCATCTCTTTTTCCTATTAAAACTTTGGGTCTCACAGTGAATATCCCGTTCTCAACGACCCCTGGTAGAGAGTTCAGCTCCTTTTCCAATGAGGGAGGGTCGTTTATCTCCCCAAAAAACGCATCTAATATTATGTTACCGTTGTCTGATATAATCGGACCGACTTTTCCAGGAGAAACTCTTAAATTCACTTTTTTTGCTCCTAGTTCAGATATTTTGTCCATAGTTCTTTTGAATCCAAACTTGACGACTTCTATTGGAACAAAACCAACTGATATCTTTTCGACTAGTTTAGTCTCATCCACTATCACTAGAACATCCTTGGAGCATGACATCAGTATTTTCTCTCTTAGCAGAGCACTTCCACCACCTTTAACCATGAATTTCCTCTGATCTATTTCATCAGCCCCATCTACTGTTATCTCTGGAGTGTATTCATTCAATGATCCGACCTTTATTCCGTTCTCCAATGCCAATATTAAGGACTGATAAGAGGATGGTATTCCTATTATTTCGAGATCTTCTGATTTAATTCTCCTTCCAAGAGATTCTATGAATTTCTCTACTGTAGAGCCACTACCTAGGCCCACTACTTGACCATCTTTGATCATCATGGCAGCTTTCTCTCCTAAAACTCGTTTTATCTCCTCCATACAGACCCAAAAATCATGACTTAACTCTCGAATTATAAGCTTTGTCTATGTACTCGGAAGGCAGCCAACGTTTTCTGCTTTCTTCGTTCTAGTGTATGTGGTCCCTGCCGTTCGGCTGTGGCGGACTGAGAGGAAGTTTAGGATACTTATATATAGGGCTTTCATCCACTCGATGACCTATGAAGGAGAAGTATCTCGAACTGAGAGAACTGAAAGAAAAGGCTCCTAGAATATTTGGGATACCCACAGGAACCAAACTAGATGAAATGTTCTTTAAGGTAGAGCTAGAGGGAAACAAGCACGTAAAGAAGCCATTGGGAGGGATACCCCACCTTTCAGTTCTCAACATTACTGGAATACCAGACACTGGAAAGAGTCTCTTAGCCGAGCAGTTCGCAGTGAACCAAGCAGGACTGGGATACAAAGTCTTGTTCGTAACTGTAGAGAACCCGGCGAATTTTCTATATACTTCAATGAAATCCAAATCAGAAGCAATGGGAATTGACTTCTCGAAAGTAGAAAGAAACATAGTGGTA
>QMUK01000006.1 GCA_003660555.1 Thermococci archaeon | reverse complement strand
TTGGGACAGGTCTCCTTCGGACTAATAGACAGGGGAACCAATCTCATACAGGTCAGGCCCATAACTGGATGCAATCTCAACTGCATTTACTGTGGAGTAGATGCCGGTCCATTCAGCAGGTCCCTTAGAAGAGACTTCTTCGTTGACTGCGACTACATAATAACTGAATTCGAGAAAATAGTTAAACTAAAGGGGGAAAGAGACATAGAGGCACACATAGATGGTTTAGGGGAGCCCCTACTGTATCCTTGGATAAGAGAACTTGTTCAGGGGTTGTCAGATATAGAAGGAGTGGAAGTCGTTTCCATGCAGACAAATGCAACATTGTTGGATGAAGATTTGGTAGATGAGCTAATAGAATGTGGTATGTCTAGATTTAACGTTTCCTTAGACTCTTTGGATAAGGAAAAAGCTTCTTTACTTAGCGGAACCAAGGAATATCCACTAGAAAAAGTAATTGAGATTTGTAAGTACATAGCTAGTTCAGAGAAAGAAGTTGACTTACTCATAGCCCCCGTTTGGCTTCCTGGAATCAATGACTCAGATATATTGGATCTGGTGGACTTCTCCTTGGAAATAGGAGCAGGGAAGAGGTGGCCTCCAATTGGGATACAGAAGTACATATCATATCGAAGGGGTAGGAAACCTAAAGTCAGGGAAATGACTTTTTATCAATTCTACCGCAAACTAAGAGAAATTGAACTTTCAAAAGGGGTTAAACTAGTACTGAGCCCAAGGGACTTTGGAATACATAAGAGGAAGAGAGTGAAACCTCCTTTCAAAAGAGGTGAAAAAGTGAAAGTGGAAATAGTTTCTGATGGAGTCAGAGTCGGAGAGAGAATAGGCGTGGCTAGGGGATGGAGCTTAGTGGTGAGCTCCAGATCCGGGATAGGTTCTAGGGAGAGGGTACTAATAACTAAGGTGAAGGGCAGCATAGTCTTCGCTGAGGGGCGATGATGATGCATTCAACCTCTGAGATGTGAGGAGCCCAGCTCCCTGAGCCCTTCTTATCCTGTTATTATCCCGACAGATGAGCAAAACATTTTTATCCTAAGTCCCAGAGAAGGGGATGAAAACCCAGGGGGGGAAGACATGAGGAGACTCTTGGCATTGGTGATGTTTAGCATAATATTAACTTCGAGCATACCGGCAGTGATTTCTCAGGACGAGGAAGAGAAGGAAGTGATGCATCCTTCCGAATTCCTAAGCGAGTTAGAGACTAGGGCGGCAGCAGCGAGGAAAGTGGTTACTCATGGCCTAGAGGGGAGATATAGCTACATATCCTCTACCGAGGACGTCTGCAAAACAATAGATAAGATAATGGATAGAGCAAGGTCCGTATCTGGTGCCCTCTCGAGGATAGAATACCTCTACCAGGAATACGTTGGATTCGAGAAGAAGAACGGGATGTACTTCGGTAGGACTTGGAAGGAATTCGTAGACTACTGGAAGCTTAGGAGAGAGTTCTGGAGGGCTTTCAAGGATAAGTGCTCGGATCTAGAATATTACTCGTCCTACGCGAAAGAAGCTCTAGCTTACGGGGAATGCGTTGACTACTCCTACTGGATGGACAGGATAGCCAACTCAGGAATGATTGTGACCAAAGGTGAGAAAGCTGGAGAGAAGAGCATAGTCTTCTTCCACTTAGGAGATTGTGGTCCATCTGATTACTGCGTCTACATAGATGGATTGGAACTAGGAGAGAAATATAAGAACTCATATGTTCCAGTGCTTCTTCCACATAGGACGACCTACTGGAAAGACGTTGGACCATATGGCTCCGAGGAGACTGAAATATTAAAGGAAGTTTTCATGAGGAGATTCAGGACCTTCGTGGGAGAAATAGGGAAAGACGATCTCGTTGGATTTCTAGCAGATGACTTCAGGAGACTGGAGGAACAGATGTATGACATGATGTTCTACACCGAGAAGAGGATTCCTAGGGAGGGATACGAGTACTCCAAGGAGGACTCCACCTGGGTCCCGGAGGAAATGGACACTGATTACTACGGAATATATCAGTTCATGGACTTAATTGCTGAGAACCAAGAGAACTTAGAGGACTTCAAGATGGCTTGCTACTCTAGAGTAAGTCTCGCTGTACCAGAAGTGATGGAGTTCAGAGCTCCGATAAAGGCAGTAATAGGATTCGATGTCTCACACGAGCAAGAGGGATTAATAGAACACAGATGTTTGGGAGACCTCTCTAGGAAGGATGGAATGGAAACCTACGACGATTACACCATAATCTCTACAATAGCTAGGAAACACGGCTACTTAATAGTACCGCATACCGAGAGACCTCTGAAGTACGAGGACATGAAGAAATACGATGTATTCATAATGCCTGCTTTGGGAAGAGTCCTAGACGACAGAGAAGTTGACGAGGTTAAAGAGTTCGTAAAGAACGGAGGTAAGCTAGTACTACTCGCGGAGAAGTTGTCTAAAGAGAGGATGGAGTGGAGCTACATAACCGAAGGATGGGTAATAGTAGATAGGGTATCAGATAGGGGAGTTTTGGATCCAAGCGATTATCTAAGGTACACTACACTCCATCACAGAGGATTTGACATAGGTTTGGCCAAGGAACTCGCCGTGCAAAACGAGAGCGAAATCGAGGAGTTCAGAAAAATAATAGTACCTATACTCAGGGATTTAGTCGGTGATCCAAAGCCACAGGAGATGTGGAGCATAATATACAACTTCAACAGAGGAGAAAAGATGACTTGGGGAGTCAACGCAATTATAATGAACGATCCTCTAGTAGTGCCATACCTAGGGACCGAGATAACTACCATAGCCACGGGAGACGAGGACTCGACAAACGGAGAGATATTCGACTTCCCGGTAGTGATCTCAATTGCCAGAAACAACGGAACAGTCTTGATGATCGGAGACACGGACTGGATAAAGAACAGGGCCTTCTACATGATCGAAAAGATATACCAAGAGTACGGAGTCTTCTTCGACAACGCCAAGTTGTTCCTCAACATATTGGATTACCTGACATCCGGGAAAGTAGTGGAGGAGATGCCGTATTCCCTAGTGAAGATAGGAGACATAATAAACAATCCTGAGGCATATAAGGACAAGTTGGTCATGATCGAGGGAGAAGTAAGCGAAATATTAGACCTATATGAGAGCAAGACAGGTAACTTCTACCAGAGGTTCAAAGTGAATGACGGAACTGGGGAGATATTGGTCTTCATGTGGATCGGGAAACTCAAGGAGAAGAAGGTCGCTCTAAACATTGGGCAGAAAGTACGAGTAATAGGGTTGGTGAGCATATACTACGGGAAGCCGGAAATAAAGGGGACTAAGTCCCAGCCGGTGAAAGTGATCTTACTGGAGGAGTGATCCCCTCCGCCCCCAAATTTTTTATGTTTTTATAATGACACTATTTTGGGTGTATGGTTGGAGTATTCCAAGTTAGTGGAAGTCCAAGAAAAGTTAGAGAAGACCTCCTCTTACTTGGATAAAGTAGAGCTCATATCCAGGTTATTGGCGGAAACTCCTAAGGAAGAAATAAGAAAGGTTGTTTTGCTACTCCTCGGGGAGATTTTCCCTCCATATGAATCAAAGGAAATAGGAATAGGGCCTCAACTGATAAAGGAAGCTATTGCCAGGGCTACTGGATACTCCAGAAGAGAAGTGGATGAATTGATGCTCAGTAAGGGGGATTTGGGTGAAGTAGCGGAGGAATTGGTCAAGAAAAAAAGACAGGTCACTTTATTTCGGGAATCTCTCTCTGTAGAGAAGGTATACAGCGTTCTGAGGAAAGTCTCAGAGATCTCTGGAGAAGGATCCCAAGAAAAGAAGATTTTGTGGATATCTGAACTCCTGACTAATTCATCCCCATTAGAGGCAAAATACATAGTTAGAACTGTTTTGGGAGAGCTCAGACTTGGTATAGCTGAAGGGAGGCTTAGAGATTCCATATCTAAAGCATTTCACGTGAGTCCTGAGTTGGTAGAAAGAGCATACATGTTCACCGGGGACTATAGCCTAGTAGCAGAGAGGGCTGCACTCGGAGGAGAAGCTGAACTGAAGAACATTCGAATTGAGGTGGGAAGACCTGTTTCCCCTATGTTGGCCCAGAGAGCGGACTCCATAGATGAAGTGATCAGGAGGCTTGGCAAAGCCGCCTTCGAAATAAAACTGGATGGAATAAGAATACAAATTCACAAAAAGAAAGATAGGATTTGGATTTTCACCAGAAAGCTTGAGAATTACACTAGCATGTTCCCCGATTTGGTTAAGGACTCATTAGATTCCATAAAACCGGACAAAGCAATAATAGATGGAGAACTAGTGGCAATAAATCCTGAAACGGGGAAACCCATGCCTTTCCAGGAAGTACTCAGGAGAAGGAGAAAATACAATATAGAAGAAGTTTCTAGGGAGTTACCTATTCAGTTTCATGCCTTCGACGTACTTTACTCGGAGGGAGTAGAGAAAATAGATCTTCCATATGAAGAGAGAAGGAAAACCCTAGAGGAAATAATAGAACAAAAGGAAGGTAAATTCCACGTAGTTGAGAGGATAATAAGCGATGACGAGAAGGAGATAAAGGACTTCCTGAATTACTCACTCTCTCTAGGACACGAGGGATTACTGGCTAAGGACTTGAATTCTCCCTACAGGGTTGGTAAGAGGGAATTCCTTTGGCTTAAGGTTAAACCAGGAGGAGATACTCTAGACTTGGTTGTAGTGGGAGCATTCTATGGTAAAGGTAAAAGAGCTGGTGTCTTCGGAAGCTATCTACTGGCAGCTAGGGATGAAGAGAGCGACAAACTGTTGACTGTCTCGAAACTTGGCAGTGGGTTTACTGACGATGAATTAAAAGAACTAACGGAGAAGTTCAAATCTTTGGTGATGAAAAGAAAGCCAGGAATTTTAGAGGCAGAAATAGAGCCACATGTCTGGATAGAGCCAAAAATAGTCTTTGAAGTAATGTTTGAAGAAATACAGAAGTCTCCGGAGGAAAAACATACTAGTGGCTTTGGATTGAGATTTCCTAGGTTCGTCAGGATAAGAGAGGACAAGGGTGTTGAGGAAATATCTACAATACAAGAAATAGAGGAGATGTATAGGAAACAGGAGGAGAAAAAAGGAGGTGTTAGTCCTCTATCAAGTAGCTCATAGCCTGGAAAATGTTATCCACGAATACAGCGTTTATCCCTATTTCTCTAGCATACTCTGAAATGGGGATGTTCTCCACGAATTTCTCTTTTATCCTTACTCCTGGCAGGGGGGATCTCTCCCTCTCTCTGACTACGCTCACGTAATCGTTTAAAGGGAGAAGTATCGTGTGATATCCAGATGCCTTGGCTATCTCCATTTTCTCCTTTAGCCCACCTACCGGACCTATTTCTCCATTTGGAAGGAGACTACCCGTTATAGTTATCCCTTCCCTTATTTCCTTCCCTTGTATAGCCGCAATAGTTATTATTGCCATAGCTGCTCCTGCGCTTGGTCCATCTACTCTTTCTATTGATTCTGAACCTTCTATGTAGAATATCACATCGTTCCCCTCCAATGATACTTCAGTCACCATTTCTGCAACCTCTACAGATACTTCTGCCATTTCTTGGAATGAATAGCCCATCTTAGGTTTGGTTTGGACTAGGACTCTGCCCTCTCCAGGAATTATCTCCACTCCAATCGAGATCATAGCACCTTTCCTTTCTCCTTCTATTACTGCTGGAACTTCTATCTCAGCTCTCGCTCTGTAAGTCACTTCCGGCCTAGAATATATGACCTCCTTGAGTTTGGCCCTATAGTACTCTACTTGCTCCCTGTAGCTCTCATTCATCATCTCGCAGTTCTCTATTTTCATTTCTAGATACTCCTTTTCACTCCTTAGGCTTTCTAACTCGTAGTTCATTGACTCTATGTTTTCATTCAGTCGTTTTATTGTAGAATTTGCTTCTTGGAAGAAGGATAGGAAAGCAGTAAGCAGTGTCAAATTGATTAGTAGAGATGCCACCAACAGAGTTCTATCTGTGGACAATTGATCACCAGCCTTAGTCATTCCATAAGGATGTTTTAAAGTATTCGACTTTCACGAGTACCTTTTGACACTCCCTAGAGATTTTGGTCTCAATCCCTAGTTGTTCTCTCTCCCAAATTCTCCATCTTCTTGGTGATCTTCCGGAGAAGAGTATAGAAAGCTTTATTGGTCTGAACTTCCTTTCCGAGAAGGGTCGCAGAATTGAAACTAGTGACTGTTGGCATCTCCATACCAAATGACTGTCCCCTTCTCAAATTGGTTGTCGAGAAGAAGGGCAGAATACTCGGTTTCTCGGTAGACGGAACTATATCTGTCCTAGTTGACAGAAGGATATCCCTTGTAGAAAGCAAAGAACACGAATGTACATTTAACGAAGGGGAGGAGAGAGGGATAATACAAATTAGGAAGTGTGAGTGCATAGCAGAGGTGCTCTCCACTGGCTGCGTTGTCCTCTCTGGAACTATAGGTGGCGGGGAAATAGTATTGAGGTTGTTGTGTGACAAGGATTCTCTGGAGAGGCTCCTCTCGCTTTCCTCAGTGGAAGTGAAATCCATAAGGAACTACTCAGAAGTAACCGTTCTGACTCCTAGGGAAGAAGAAGTTCTGAGAATGGCTTATGAGCTAGGATTCTACGATTCTCCGAGAAAGTGTGGCGTAAGATGTTTGGCTTCTAAACTTCAGGTATCTCCTTCTACTATATCAGAAATAATGAGGAGGACAGAAAGAAAGATAATAGAGTGGTTCCTATCCCAGTTCTATCCATAGCTCATCTTCTTCTTTTCTCTACCACCAAATAGGTAGGAACGTGGGTCACTAACCTCCAAGTTCCGGGAGGAGGATTCCTATAAATATACAAGTATCCATGCAATTTGATCGTATTCCTCGAACCAAATCTCTCTTCGGTTATTTCGTATATTTCTGGACTGGCTTCTCCGGGAGGAATTACCTCAACAGATATCTCTTTGTTCGCTGAGAGTATTTTCAATCTAAGTTCTAGTGTTCCGTCCTCTACCTCGAAAGTCATTTCTCGTGGCCCAATTGCCTCTAGTAATAATGGAACCACTTCTTCTCCACCTTCGTGCCTCAATAATAGAGCTGAGACGTATTCCCCTGGCTCTATATTTTCTGGTGCCCTTATCTCAATTTCAACAATCCCTGTGGTGAGATTAACTTCTTTTAGCTCTATTTCGAAACCTCGTGTCTTTACTGGTTCTATTTCAATCCCAACTGGTCTCTTCATCCTGAAAGTCAGACTCCTCTCTCCTCCTATGGGAATTTCTGCCCTGAGGATTCTAGGTTCTATTAGGGTCCTAGGCCTTCCTACCAGTAGTGGAATTTCCCTCCTGAGAATTCTTCCTCTTTCATCGGACGTGACTTCTAGAAGGAAACGTGTAGGTCCTGGTCTCTTTGGGATTAACACGAACTTAACTGCTTTTCTTTCTCCCTGCAAGAGAGTCACACTCTGAATTGGATTAGGAGAGAATATCCCTCGGGGTAGCCTGAGGGAAACTACGAATCTCTCCTTTGGCTTGTCCTCGTTCTCTAGGTATACAGTCAAGAAAATTGGAGATCCAACTCTGGCGTCTTTTGGATTGAGTTTCACCTCTACCTTTGGCTTTCCAAATGGTAGAGCTAGGGAACTTCCGATTAGTATGAGTGCGAACACCAAGGAGAGTGTTAGCTTTGAATTCAACTCAAATCACCCCTAAGTCTAACGAATTTTAATCTGCCTATTTCTCTTCTTTCTACCACTCCTCTCTTCTCTAGTTCATCTAGTAATCTGGATACTTTGGCTTTAGAAAATCCTGTCTCTTTACATATTTCTGTTTGAGTGAGCTCCCCACCGCTATTCATTAGGATCTCAACTATCTTTCTCTCGTCTCCTCTCATTAATTTCACTGCTAACTCTTTTGCTTTCCTTTTACTCCTTATGGATATGATGAGAGACAACACAAGAAGTGCTGACGCTATTGGAATTATCTTCATCCAGTAGCCTCTACTTTCTTCAGCCATGAGCTCTGGATTTATCTTGTAATATATGTCTATGTTTTTCCAGGTGGAATTTCTCCTAAATTCTAGAACCATTCTCCCATTTCTAACAAATATTTTCTCTGGTCTGTTAGAATTCGGAAGGAGTTCCGCTCCTTTTGGAAGTGTTATTAGTAAGACTGCTGGATCATTTTCAGGATAATACCTGAGGTGCCAACTGTCTATTTCTCTCTCATATCTGGCCTTGGATACGTAGTTCTTGTAGATGGAGAGTTCCCTAATGGTTCCGGGCAATATGGGATTTTCTTCGAATTTTACTTTGAGGTACGGCGGATCGTATTCCGAATGCACGAATTCTCCTTTTTCCATCACTACTACACTATCCGCCTGTCCAATTTCTATCTCTACTTCCCAAATTGGGCTTTCATCCACGTTTTTTATCATGATTACAGTTTCCTCTAAGCAATCTCCGGTCTCATCTATCTCTAGGTACGTCGCGCCCGCTGTGATTACAATTGTGGCAATCAGGAGGGGAACATGCATGTATTGTATTCCGACTGGAGGGTAAAAAACGTTAACTGTGAAACGAAAGTTCCATCACCAGTAGTAGTCCAGTGATACGTTCAATCTCTCTCCTCTGAACCTCTCACCCCTGTAAACTAACTCCGTTCTGTCCCCCTCAAAGAGAGAGCTCGGCCTGGGATTGGCTCTCTCCAGTATGGCTCCCTCTGGTAAAGTTATTCTTATCGTGTAGGACTCGACTAATCCGGTGAGGTGATCTTCTCCAAGGGGATGCGTCCAAGAGAATTCCCAAGACCTTATGCTCTTTCTTTTTGGTTTTACCGTAAATTCCATTGTATAAGAGTACTCCTCTCCAGGAAGAAGTGAGTACCTGTTCCTTATTACAGTTATTTCTCCGTTTAGGACTATTTCTCCTATGTCGTCCCATATTTTATGGACGTCTATTCCTGAGAAGTTCCTTGGGAGATCGAATAGCCATCCAAATGGCTTGGTCTCTAAATTGACTATTTTCTCCTCTATAGTTCCGATTTCGGTACTGAGATCTATCTCGCAGTTACAAATTAGAAGATGAGGACTCACTGCCCTCCTTATTCTCATGGTTGGGTCCCCATAGAGGACGTAGCAAGAGGACGTGAATTCATCTATTGACTTAGCTATTTTCAGCGCTAGGCCTATACTGGCTCCCATGGATAGTAATTTGTAGAATCCCTCTGCCACTCTCATAGCTCTACCTGAGTCTAGTTTCCATCTGTTGCCTATATAGGATATGAATCCAGATTCGAGAGTTCTCTTGGGAAGTTTTCCCTCTCCCCATATTCCAGAGTTACACGAATTTGCAAAAAAGACTTCTCCTTTTGCTGGAATGCTATTCGACTTTCCTCTTAGGAGATATATTCCGTCGTCGTCACTGTGCCCAGAGAAATGCACTATTTCATAATGGCCTTCTGCATCTCCCAAGAAGGAAGCTCTGGCTTCTTCAAATAACTCTTTAGTCAAGTCCATTATCATAGATACTTCATCGAATGAAGTTCTCATCCTGGGATCAAAAAGGAAGAGGGCTCTGAACTTAGGAGAAAGTTCTTTTTCCATACTCCTCTTCATTATTAGTGAAGTCTCTATCGGATTCCTTCCCTTTAGCCTTCCCATAGAGTAGGTGTTGTACCAAGCTCTTCCCCTGTTAGGAAGGAACTCAAATGGAATCTCATTCTCCGATATTACTGTCAGATACTGTGGGGAAAGTTCCTCAAGGGTCGAAGAGGCGTATTTTGGCATTCCCCTTTGTAGCAGGCTTCCCATGCTTTTTATGAGTGTCCTCCTGAGCAGCTCTCCTTCGGTGGAGATTGGATCTATTCTCAGGAAGTCATCTATTTTCTCTCTTATCTTGTCTAAGTAATCCCTATTTACTTCGAAGTATAGCAAGGGTGCCATGGAGAAATAGGAGTAATTGGAGGCGTTGACCAATTCTTCCTCAGATGTACATAATATTGCGAGTACTCTGCCTCTCTTAATTACGAATGGTATTTTCCTAGATATTTCCAGAGAGTAATCGCTTAGCTTCTTTCCTTCTCTGAGTTTTTCCTCTAATTCTCTGAATTCGTCCATTTCCATTAGGATCCTGTGAGGCCTAACTCTCCTGAGTTGACCATGACCTACTATTCTCTTGCATAGTATCTCAGTGGCTCGGAAGTTGTGCACAACCGAATCCACGTATAACAAATTCGAGAATAATCTAAAAATGTCTTTTTGGGTTAGTTTTCCTCCCTTTGAGGTGTCTATGAGTACTTTTGCTCCTCTCGGAATTTCTTCGTCTTCAAAGTAAATCGGAATCGAGAGGTATCTAGCCAATGGAGCCAGCAGGCATATTTCCCTCAGGTTTCTCCTAGAGATTATGACGTAGTCTTCCCTTGGTTTGAGTCCAAAGAGATCGTACAATTTTTCTCTGTATGGTCTCCTAACCAAGTGGTATTTCTTTCCTATTTTCTTCAGGTGTGATGTTATGCCTTTAGCTTTTTCACTCGGTAGGAGTATTATCACCTCGTCCCTGTCTTCTAGTAGACTGGGATGTATTCCACTAGGATAAACCGGGATGAAGTTCAGCCTATCTACTAGAGTCACCCTGAACGTAGGATCTGGTATTTCTCCCGCTTCGGGCGGAGGTACAGATAGAGCTGCTGCAATTGACTCCAAATCATCCTCATCGTATATTATAGCTCTCTTGATTACCTTCCTTTTATATGGAGCCTCTAGCCACATTTCGACTTCTATTTTATTTTCTCCTATGATTTCTATTCCTGCAGGAGGTATTATTCTGCTTTGTTCCTTGGAGCTCTGGACTATGGACTCATCGTTCCTTATTCTCAGCCTTCTCACACCCTTTATTATCAGAGTACCTTTAACGCTGTGTATCTCCAGCATTCTACCCTCTGTGTCCCTCTCCTGAAAGTAAACCTCGGGTAATAGAGTCTCTCCTGAGACTTCCCTAGTATCGTACAAGTCTTTTATGGGATCTGAACTAGGAACTTCCCTTCTCAACAAGATATGCTGATCGTCTCCTATTTCCCAGAGATACCATCTTATCTCCCCGTTTCCCTCAATAGATACCACCAACTTGTCCTCGTTCAAATGAATTCTCCTTTCCAATTTTCCATTTTTCCCCTCGAAAATCGTTATAATCTCCTTCTCGTCTTTTGTTTTCAATCGAGAGTTTTCCAGCAAATTATTGTTCAGATAAATCTCTTCTCTTCCAAATTTTTTCTCTATACCTTCGGAGGGTGACTTTATCCCCAGAAGTCTTCCGTCTTCAGATGTGACTAATTCCAGCATCCCTCCGCCCAGGGGCATCTATACCCCTGTAAATTTTCCCTCTCGGAACTCTGTTATACTTTCCGCTGGGTAAACAAATGTGACACTCCACAGCCAGAATGACTTAAGATAAAAGTGGATCTTTCTTATGCTATGGATGAGATCGATGTTTCCTATACAGGTAAATGACCGATGGCGGGCCCGCCGGGATTTGAACCCGGGACCGACGGCTTAGGAGGCCGCCGCTCTATCCTGGCTGAGCCACGGGCCCATGATTCTCCTTAGACCCATGATATTTAACTCTTACCGAAGAAGTGAATCGATCGGGATTTGGAACTAAAGGAAGAGGGGAGAAGTATGGGCAGGAGGAGTAGTACCAGTGACTTCGGTGTTCCTAAAAGAGAGAGCCATGATTCATCTACATTTTACTCCAGGAAACTATACAATGGGATTGGAGATAGGACTAATACGAGTAGACATGAAAATGAGGTGCCTCGTGAGTATTTGGATAAGTTGATCCTCGGAGATGCCAGAGAAGTTCTCCGAAAATTGCCTGATAGATGCATACATCTCATGATAACCTCTCCTCCATATAACGTAGGTAAGGAGTACGACGAAGATTTGTCTTTAGAGGAATACCTAGAGTTCATGGAATCGGTGATGAAGGAGGTATACAGGGTATTGGTCACCGGAGGAAGGGTGTGCTTCAACGTGGCCAACCTAGGTAGGAGACCATACATCCCTCTTCACTCTTATCTGATAAGAGTTTTCGAAGAAATAGGTTACCTCCTTCGCGGAGAGATAATCTGGGATAAAGGAGATGCTGTGAGTGGGTCCTCTACAGCTTGGGGATCCTGGATGTCAGCTGTGAATCCAGTGCTCAGAGATCAGCATGAGTACATCATAGTGATGTCAAAGGAGTCTTTCAAGAGAGAAAAGAGAGGAGAAGACACCATTTCGAGAGACGAATTTTTACTGTATACTAGGAGCGTGTGGAGATTTCCTCCAGAGTCTGCCAAAAAAATAGGGCATCCAGCACCATTTCCTGAGGAATTGGCGTACAGGTGTATACAACTGTATTCCTTTAAGGGGGACGTTGTCCTAGATCCATTCGTCGGATCTGGCACTACTTGCGTAGTTGCTCTCAAAACTGGGAGACATTTCATCGGGATAGACTCAGAGGAGAGGTATCTAGAGCTGGCGAAAGAGAGAATAAAAAAAGAGACAATTTAGGCTATCTCCCTCTCCTAGGTGGGATCATCCTTCCCATTACTTCTCCTATGTCACATATTTTTCCCGGTGTCTCGAACATCTCCTCTCCGAAGTCGGAGACGAAACACCTCATTATTTTGTCCGTGTATATCTCCTCTGGATCTTTTGCCTCTTCTCCTCCCATTCTAGTCTCTGTCTTGGGCACTTTTATCCAGTCACAATCCACCACAGGTGCCTCTCTAGGCGGTTTGACGTAATGCTCTCCGTCTTTGAACACAACTACTATCTCCCTACCGTGCGAGGTTATCTCTGCTCTATAATTTCTCCCTAAAATGTAATATCTACCCTTAGTATTTGTTTCCCTGTCGAAATACTCGCACTCTATTGGTTTTCCGAGAGCTGCTATCTCTGCCAAAGTCCTGAAATCACTTGGATTTATCTCTCCATAGGATGCGCCTGCTCTCCTCTCTTTTAGCCCTCTTCCTTCCTCCCTCTCTCTTGGTATCTCCTCTCTTTCTCTTCCATATTTCTTTTTCTCTCCGTAACTCCCAGGATACACACAACCACTGAGCAAGAGGATTGCTGCCAAGGAAAGTACCAGCAGATGCCTCAACTTTTCACCCGCTGAGTCTGCCCCTAGGGGATATTTAACTATCACGCAAGGCGTTAGGCAGTCTCGGATAGTCAGACGAAACAGGATGGGTTACCTCTATTCTATTGGGTAACTAGGACGTTTCGGTTACCTAAAAAGGAACTTAGACCGTTAGGGAAAGAGGGTAGTCGAAACCTTTTGGCAGATCTCTATCAGCGGTGTTGGGTAAAGACCTAAGAGCAAAACCGTTACCGTTATTGTGAGGGGGACTAAGACCTTACCTGGGACTTCCTCACTTCCAGGTGTGGAGTAAATCTCCCTTATCACTCTCGCATAGTAGTACAAAGATATAGCACTTGTTAGAATGCCCCCTAAGGCCAGTGCTAGTCCCCTAGTGCCTGAAGCCAACGCCCCCATGAAGAGGACGTACTTGCTCCAGAACCCCCCTCCTCCCACTAAGGGGACTCCGGCCAATCCCAGCAAGATGATCGTTAGAGATAGTTTAGAATACTTATCCATGCCTTTGTAGTCCTTTATTCCCCTTCCCAGTTCTTTTTCGTGTATTAGAACAGTAGAGAATGCACCGACCTTGAGTAGGGAGTGCATTACTATGTGCATCAGGGCCCCAGTTAGAGCCCTTGGGTTCCAAACAGAGAGGGGTATTAAGAGGTAGCCAGCATGCCCTATACTTGAATAGGCCAGGAGTCTCTTTATGTCCTTCTGAAGCAAAGCCGCTAAGTTCCCATAGAACATTGTCAAAATAGATAGGAGGAAGAACAAATCCATACCGTTTAACCCCATTAGGTAGGACGACCGGACTAGAACTCCGAATCCCATTACCTTTGAGGCTCCAGCCAAAAAAGATGTAGTCCAACTTCTCGCCCCTTGATAAACGTCTGGTATCCAGACGTGGAAGGGAAAAGCTCCTATTTTGAATAATATTCCGGCTAAGAAGAGAGCTTGTCCAATACCGAATCCAGAGTTAATTATGGAGAGCGTTCCGTTTTCTCCGTATATTATGGAGATACCGAAGAGCATTACTCCAGAGGAAGTGACTCCGAAGAGGAAGTACTTCATTCCTGCCTCTAGCTCCTCTCTTCCTCTGCCCACGGCAACCATGGCATAGGTGGTGACGCTAGCTATTTCCCAAGAAACGAACAAACTCAGGAAGTCCTTGGACGATAGAGCTAGAATTATTCCGAGTGCTGAAATTGACAGAAGTGTCTGAGCTGATCTCTCCCTTTCCTCTGTTGTGATAGAGACCAATATGGTGACCGAGACGACCAAGACCGAGAGCAACTTGGAGTATTCATCAAAGAAGAAGTGTGAAATTCTCGTCGTCTCCGACTCCAAGAGTAAAGGTACGGAGAGTATCAAAAATGGTAGAGACGCTTTCCTGCCAAATAAGTGTCCTAGGAATGCTGAGGCAGATATCAATACTAGGGACATCTCTAGGTACATCACACTCCCTCCAGAGGACCTAACAGTAGAGACGGGACTAATCCGAGTAGTAATATCCCAGTGACCAACATGGCGAGTGGTAGAAGCTCTTCACGCGATAGATCTTCGACTTCGCCCATTTTCTCTCCGAACACTACTCTTTTCACCATATGGAGCATATATCCAGCTGTAACTACTGCAGACAGAACCAGAAACCAAATGCTAGTTTCCCATCTATTAAACACTCCCATAAAGGAGAGTATTTCGGCTATGAATCCTGAGAGGCCAGGTAATCCAGAAGATGCAAATGCTCCGAACACCAGTAATGACGAGAGGATTGGGGCCTCGTATTTCCCTATTTCTGAGATTTCTCTAGTGTGGAATCTTCTCTTATATGCTCCGGAGAGTAGGAACATTAGTCCATTGATTAGGGCGTGACTGAACATCATGTAAATCGCGCCCTTCGTCCCCAATGAGGTTTCAGAGGCTATTGCAGTTACAGCTATGCCCATGTGGCTTATGCTAGAATAGGCTATTAGCCTCTTCAGGTCTTCCTGGACCATGGCAACCATGGCGGAATAGAATACACTAATCACTCCGAGTGAAGCCAGCAAAACGGACATTTCATGGAATGTCTCTGGGAGAAGTGTTGGAAGGATTCTCAAGAGACCGTATCCTCCCATTTTCAGGAGGAGACCTGCTAGTATAACTGAACCCGGGGAAGGAGCTTCTACATGGGCATCTGGGAGCCATGTGTGCAATGGGACTATTGGGGCTTTCACAGCGAATCCCATGAACACCAAGAAATACAGGAGTTTCAGTTCACTTTGACTCATGAAATCCTCTATTTTCCACAATTCAAATAAATTGAAAGTATACTTTCCAAATAAGTCGTAGTATGACCAGTAAGCATAGAAAAATCCTATGATCATCAGTAAACTTCCGAGATGCGTGTATATGAGGAACTTCATGGCAGCATACCTTCTCCTCTCCTCTCCCCAGATCAGTATTATGAAGAACATGGGGATGAGGACTATCTCCCAGAAGAAGTAGAATAGGATCAGATCCACTGCCGTGAAAACTCCCAAGATTCCTGTCTCGGTTAAAAGCAAGAGTGCGTAGTATTCTCCTTCTCTCTCTTTAATCTCGGTGGAACTAGCTAAGATAGAAGCTAACATGATGAAAGTAGTTAATATGACCATTACATAGCTTATTCCATCAACTCTGAGGTGATAGCTAATCCCAAGAGATGGTATCCAATCTTCATGGGTCTCACTCCCTATCACAAGTAGAGAAAGCAAAAAAGTCAATAAGGAGACCGAAATAGCCAGATTTCTCGGAAGTCCTTTCCTTAACTTCGAAGAAAGATATACTAGGGGCGAGCACACGAGAGGGAGCCAAACTAGTATGGAAACGAGCATTTCCCATCACCACGTCATTATTAATAGTACCAAAGCTCCGATTACTATTAGGAGAAGATAGAGTTGTATCTCTCCAGTTTGGAGTCTCCTAATCTTATCTCCAATGTTTAGAGTTGAAGAGGAGATCCAATTCACTGTTCCATCTATTCCTTGTCTATCGAGGAGATCTAGTGCCTTACCTGCAGAGAAGAAGCAATTTCCTATTAGATCGTACAGTTCGTCTAGGAAGTACCTCTTGCTTAGCAAAGTAGAGAGCGGACCTGCTCTCAGGAAAGCATTGTGGTATCTATAAGAGAGAATCAATCCAGCGATGGCCAATAGAAGCGGATATGGTGTTCCACCGCCAGAATGAATGAACAATCCGAGAGTGGCAGTCGAAACCATGAGGACTATGATTGGAAGAGTCATCACACTCGGGGACTCCTTTATCTCCTTCTTAGTAGGACCCAAAAATGTAAGAATCCACATTCTGAGTGAGTAAAAAGCCGTTAAGAATGCAGTTAATGTTCCAATTGAGTATAGGAGTATGTTCCCGTTCTCCATTACTGAATGCATAACTGCTTCTTTACTGAAATATCCAGAGAAGGGTGGAATCCCAGATAGGGAGAGTACTCCTATTAGCATTCCCGTAGAGGTTATGGGCATCGCTTTCAGTAATCCCCCCATTGACCTCATGTCCCTAGAGCCGACTGCATGTATGACGCTCCCTGCACCTAGGAATAAGAGTGCCTTGAAACTAGAGTGACTAATTAAATGAGAAATAGAGGACTCATAGCTTCCGACTCCAAGAGCTAGGAACATGTACCCGAGTTGACTTATAGTGGAGAATGCCAAGACCCTCTTTATGTCCCATTCCACCAAGGCCATTGTCGCGGACACTATTGCCGTGAATGCTCCGAAGTACGCTACTACTGGCAGAGCTCCGGATTCCGAGAAATAGGGGAATAGTCTAGCGACTAGATATACTCCAGCTTTGACCATAGTGGCAGAGTGTATTAGACAACTAACAGTAGTGGGACCTTCCATGGCGTCCCAGAGCCATCCCAAGAGAGGGACTTGAGCGGACTTTCCTATGGCGCCGGAAAACAGTAGAAGGGCTATTAGGAGAGAGGACATTTCCCTCGCGTGAGAGTTTATCTCTACTAGATCGAGGGTTCCATTACTGACGTACATTAAGATTATACCAAGGAGCATAAACGAGTCTCCGAACCTAGTCACTACAAAGGCTTTCTTAGCAGCCTTAGCCACCTCTTCTCTCTTGTACCAAAATCCTATCAGAAGATAGGAACATAAACCAACTAATTCCCAAGATACGAACAGAATAAGGAAGTCCTTCGCTAGGACTAGGACTAGCATGCTTCCTGTGAAGAGAGACAACTCTCCGTAGTATCTGGGAAGCCCTTCCTCTCCGTGCATGTATCCTAAGGAGTAAACGTTTACAAGCAGTGAGATTCCGGAGACTATCATTAGCATTACGGAAGACAGTTCGTCTAAGTAAAGACCTGAAGTGAATCCAGGAATCCACTCCTTCTCAAATGAGATAGGTTTTCCTGCAAAAAAGAACAAATATGTAGATGTGATCAAAGAGGCAAGAGATGAAAGTATCCCGAATACTGCTCCTTGGCCTGGAGTTCTTTTTCCGAAGAAGAGAGATAAGGGAAAGGAGAGTAGGGGGAATGCAGGGGTTAGGATAAGCAGTATCTCTAGGTTCAAGCACTCACCTCCTCATCGGAGAGTCTCCTGAACTTTCTCAACTCGGTTTTCCTTTCCAGTTTGTATAGGGCCAGGAATATGCCCAATCCTAGGGCTACCTCTATGGCTGCTATCGCTATTGAGAACAAAGCCAAGGATATTCCATCCATGGAGTTGTAAAGCCTACTGAAGTGTACTAAATTCAAATTAGCCCCGTTAAATATTAATTCAATTGATATTATCATTAGAATTGGGTTATTCCTCGTCAAGAGGCCATATATTCCTATTACTAACAGGAGAGACGATACCATTAGTAGAGTACTCATTTCTCCTTCTCACCTCCAAGTATAGATGAAATGGAGATTATTACGGAGACTATCAAAAGTGAGATCAGCAATACTAAGACGTAGTGATCAGAGATGTTCCTAGAGATGTCCTTAGTATCCAAAAGAGGGAAATTCGACCTGCTCCCAAGTCTAGTCGCCCAGTACATTATTGGAGGTAAAACTAGGAGGGATAGGAGTCCTCTTCTTCTGTCGATTGATAGCTTCTCATCTACTTCCGGAGCAAGCATCAGGGAGAATAGCATTAGCACAGTTACACCTCCAGCGTAAACTAGAAGTTGAACTACTCCTAGGAATTCAACCCCTAGGTAAAAGTAGTACACTGAGAAAAGTGTTAGGAAAGCCGAGAAGAGGGCAACTGAGTATAAGAGTTTCTTCTCTTCTAGAGAGAAAATTGCTGATAAGAGAACTATCGAGGAGAACAACGACAATAATATATCCTTCAAAGTATGCCCACCTCCCTCAGTTTTTCTAGGTACTCGGATTCTATCTTAGCTATTGCTGATTTGTATTCCTCCTCTGAGATCTCTCCATTGTAGTATGAGATCGTGACCTTCCTCCACTTTTCCTCTATTTGTTTCACTTCCGGCGATATTCTGGATATTAGTTCAGTGGATATCAGCATCTTGGCTCTCTCATCTCTGGAGTACTCTTTTCTTTTCTCTTTCCTAGATTCCAACTCGTATGGGAGTCTAATTAGGTCTATTCTCTTTTTCCCATATAGTTGAAACTCTTTAGTCAGTTTTATGGAATTAGTTGGACACACCTCTTCGCACAATGCACAGAACATGCAGTGTCCGAGATCTATTGCAGGTCTCCTCAGCCTGAAGTTCTTAGGATCGTATGGATTCTTTCCCTCTGGAAACACGTAGTCTATGGCTTTGTTTGGGCAAATTTTCCCGCATAACCCGCATCCTATACAAGTGTCAGTGTTTATCTCGTGAATTCCCCTGTATCCATCGGGTAATTCTAGTGTCTCTCTCGGAATCATCACCGTGAATGGTCTTCTGAAGACGTAAGCTATAGTTCTCCTCAGTGGGCTAAGCACCTATCATCACCTTCTCAACTATTGTTAGAAGTAAGTTCAGTAGAGAGAGTGGTATTAGATAATTCCAACTCAGTTTTAGGAGTTGATCCATTCTAAGCCTCATTAGGGTAACTCTGATCCAGATGAACAAGAATATGATTAAGTGGACCTTCAAGAGGAACCAGAAAATCTCGGGAAGGAGTGGACCATCCCATCCCCCCAAGTACAGAAGGGTTACGAGAGCAGAGTTGACGAACATCTTCATGTATTCCGATCCCATG
Organism: Thermococci archaeon; assembly: GCA_003660555.1. Lineage (GTDB taxonomy): Archaea > Hadarchaeota > B88-G9 > B88-G9 > B88-G9 > B88-G9. The sequence goes on along the minus strand of QMUK01000006.1, from coordinate 4,370 downwards.
ATGAGTCCGAACTTTATTGAGGAGAACTCCGTCCTCCATCCAGCAACTAATTCACTTTCTGCCTCTGGGATGTCAAATGGTGACCTCTCGTTTTCCATTATAGAAGAAGAGAGGAATATGAAGAAACCAAGCGGTTGAAGGAACAAATACCAAGTGTTCTCCACCTGAGAGCGAACTATTTCCATGAGATTGAACGTCCCGCTGAGCATTACGACTCCTAGGGCAGAGAGCACAAGGGGTATCTCGTATGAAACCATTTGCAGAGCTGCCCTGAATCCTCCTATTACTGGATATTTGCTTCCGCTTCCAATCCCAGCAAGGAGCACGAAGAATGGAGATATTGAACAAATAGCCAGTACTAATAGCAGGGAATTCTCAGGATTCGAGACGTATATTTCACTCGAGAAGGGTATTAGAGCCAATGGCAGGATTCCGGAGAAGGCAATCAACGGTGGTGTTAAATCGTGTATTATCCTATTTGCTTTCTTCGGGATCAAGTCCTCCTTTACCATCAATTTTATGAAGTCCGCTATGTTTTGGAGCAATCCAAAGGGTCCAGTCTCTGTAATAGATCTCCTGTGATGTATTCTGCCTATTAGCTTTCTCTCGAACCATATTATCATTATCAGGTCCACTGAGAATATGAGTAAGATCAGTATGGATGTCAGGACAAATCTAGGCAAGTAGATCAAGAGGTCTTGGAGCGTCATCTGTCTACCTCCCCCATGCACAGGTCTATGGAGCCTACTATGGCTGCCATGTCAGCTACTTTATGTCCTGGAAGCATTCTCCTCAAAGCTGAGAGATTCATGTAAGCTGGACTCCTGAACTTCACTCTGTGGGGTTTCTCTCCCCCCTTAGCCAATATGTAGACCATGGACTCTCCCCGAGGGTCCTCGGTCCTGAAGGCTATTTCTCCCTCCACGTTCCTCAAGTTCACCTTTTTCCTATACTCTCCTTTGGGTATTTCATCTATTAGTTGGTTTATTATCTTGGAGCTCTCTCTCATTTCTTCAATTCTTACTCTGTATCTGGAATAGACGTCTCCTTCCTTGTAAACTGGTATTTCGAAGTCTAGGTCAGCATACAAAAGATATGGTGAGTTCTTCCTAACGTCGTACTTGAATCCGGCTGCTCTAAGACAAGGGCCTGTTAGTCCCCATCTTATGGCTTCCTCTCCCCTTAGAACCCCTACTCCTTTAGTTCTAACCAAAAAGAACTCGTTTTTGTCCAGGATGTCTTCATATTCTTCTAGGTGTGATTCCAAGTCTTTTAGTGTTTCCTTTATCTTTTCTATTGTTCTATCGTCGATGTCTCTGGAAACTCCTCCGATTCTGGGATAATTGTACAAGAGTCTGCCACCGGTAATTCTCTCGAATATGTCCAAGAACTTCTCCCTTTCTCTTATGGCATACAACAACATGGAGTGATACGTGCCTAAGTCTGGACAGAAAGCTCCTAGCCAGAGTAAGTGAGAAGTTATCCTCTGAAGCTCTAAGACAATGGTTCTTATGTATTGGGCTCTCTCAGGGGGTTCAACCCCTAGGAGACTCTCGACTCCCAAGACATATAGCATGGACCAACTCATTCCAGAACCATAGCATATTCTCTCTGATAAGGGGACTATCTGTTCGTAGTTCAACCCCTCGCAGAGCTTCTCTATGCCGCAGTGTATGTACCCTATGTCCGGGGTTCCCTCTAGTATGGTGTCTCCTCTAACCTTGAGTTGAAGTCTCCAGAGGCCATGAGTGACTGGGTGCTGTGGACCTACGTGCAGATAAAATACTCCGTCCTCCTCCTTAATTTTCTCCTTCACAGTTCCGAACGGATAGTAGAATTCTTTGGTTTGCGATTGCCAATCGTATTCATCTCCAGAATAATCTTTTCTTAGGGGGTGTCCTATCCAGTCATCTGGCAGAAGAATTCTTTTCAATTCTTCTCTTCCTGTGAAAATAACTCCGAATAAATCGTAAGCCTCTCTCTCATGCCAGTCCGCTCCGGGATATATGTCGGAAATAGTAGGGACTTCAGGAGACTCTCTATTGAGTTCCAGCCTAGCCCAGATAAAGGTGGAATCCTCTAGGGATGCGAAGTGATATATCAATTCTATTTTGTTTTCTCTTGGGAAATCCACTGCGGTTATTCCCAAGAATTGATGTCTTTCCTTGAGAAGTTTGGAGGACAAGCTCCTTATCTCTTCTGGGGATATCTCGAGTTTCACTTCCTTCCCTCTTTCAGATAATAGTTCTTCTTCCTTCACTCGGAGATCCCCCAAATTCCCCTTCTAAAGTCTTCTATCGCTTTTATGAATGCTTCAGGCCTTGGTGGGCATCCCGGGACGTATATATCTACTGGAATTACTTTGTCTACTCCGGGAACCACACTATATGAGTCCTTGAATGGTCCGCCACAAATGGCGCACTCTCCAACAGCCATGACGAATTTCGGCTCCGGCATTTGATCATAGAGTATTTTTATGCTGTGAGCCATCTTCTTCGTGACTGTTCCATTCACCACGAGGATGTCTACTTGCCTAGGACTGGAGGGGGGAATCACTCCCCATCTCTCCTGATCGAATCTGGAGGCTGCTACAGCCAGTGGTATCTCTAGGGCACAGCATCTCATTCCGAAATGGAGCATCCAAGGAGATCTCCTTATCGCCCACCTCACTTCCCAGCCCAGAGCTGCCCTGAATATCTTAGTGAGTAGTTCCCTCACTTTGTCCATTTCTCCACCTTCCTTAGCTCGATTAACGGATAAATAGCTATGGAAAGGGCTATTACGGGCAAATATCCAACAGGCAAAAGTGACCATAAGTAAAGAAAGACTAGAAGAACATCTAAGGCCAAGAAGAAGAGGGGGTATAGGTAGTACTCCACTTCGAATTTGACTATTTCTCCTATTGGTAATTCACCGCATTCATATGGCTCGTACTTGTATATCTCCTTACTCCTTCTGTGTTTCTTGTTTATTATAGGGAAGAGGCCACTGGGTGAAAATAGCTTTGGGGCCAGTATCGATGAGAAAATTGCTACGAAAGATATGACTGCGAAGAAGACTAGGCCGAGGTATTCCTGAGTAGGCATTACTTCTGACCCCGCCCTTGGCTCAGTCTCTAGGTATAAAGGTTTCTCCCTGTGGTTCTGTTGAGATATTGGGTGTCGCATTTGGGTGTTGAGATCTTCCTACTCTAAGCGATGGCTCTGAAATTCGGCAATTAGGTACCTAAATGACATTTCTCCCAAATTTTCGCTTTCGGAACCACTGTGAGTGCAAGGAGGATGTCAAAGCATTCCTTGGGGAATTAATTCACCATCCATACTCGAAAGATCTGAGATTCATCGAGGGTTGTTTGGTCACAGGAGCTCGAAAAACGAAAGATATTTAATATACACGTTGCAATGAGAGACTTAGCGGGGAAAGGAAGTGGGAGAATTCACGTATACATATCATACTACTAAAGTTGGAAATAATACGAAGTTCGTATATCAATCCCAAATCAGAACGAAATGTGAATTTCTTATACTTGGAGTTAAATGAAATGCTCGTCGTCGCCTTGAAAGTGATGAAGGGGGAGGGAAATAAAGGCATGACTGAGGAAAAAATAATTCTTACAGATGAACCCTTAAAATCTCCAGACCAAGACAGGTTAGGTTTTGCACCTTTTGCAGAAAGGATTGCTACTATTATAAAAAACATGCAAGTAAAAGAAAGCGTTGTTTTTGCGGTATATGGTAAATGGGGTTCTGGAAAAACTACCTTTCTAAATTTTCTTACTCACTATCTCAAGGAGAATGATTCTATAATCATTGTGCAATTCAATCCATGGTGGTTTAGCGGTGAAGAAAATTTACTCTTACAATTCTTTAACACTCTAAATGTAGTTTTAGGTAAAGGCGGTACCAAATTAGAGGAGGTAACCAAACATTTGAAAATATTTTCAAAAATTTTAGGTCTTTTATCCTCTTCTGCGCCTATTATCTCACCATTTCTCAAACCCGCAAAAGATATTACCGATGAACTCAACAATCTGCTTACTGAAGCAAATAATAAAACTGTCGCAGAGATTAAAGAAGAAATTTGTAATGAGTTAGAAAAATTTGAAGGTAAAATAGTTGTTTTAATTGATGATATCGATAGACTCACAGCAGATGAGATAAGAGAGCTTTTTACAATCGTCAAAGCAGTTGCTGACTTCCCAAATACTGTCTATATCCTCGCCTTCGATAAAGAAGTAGTGGTTAGAACTTTAGAGAAAGTGCAGGAAGGGAAAGGTGAAGATTATTTAGAGAAAATTATTCAAGTTCCTATAGAACTACCCTTAGCAAACAAAACCACCATTAGAAAAATGTTGATTGACGAGCTTAATG
>QMUK01000005.1 GCA_003660555.1 Thermococci archaeon | reverse complement strand
CAGGAATTATCTCTAGTTCAATGGACTCTGACACCACGACTTTGAGTATGTCGGAGGCTCTCTCTCCGTTTACCTCTGAGTAGAACTCTATTGTGTAATTCCCCGGAGGAGTGTACACGGGAACCTCCACTTGGATTGGGAAAGTATGAGACGCTCCTGGATCAAGAGTTACAGTATTTCCAGAGAGGAAACTGACCCAAGAGGTAGCATTAAATCCTATCCCTGAGAAGTTGACGGTGAAGTCCTCTCTAGTGTCAAAAACATTCTGAATCTCGACTGAATTCTCCAAGAAGTGTCCATGGTCTATTATCATTTCCCTCTCTAGGAGAGTGAGCCAAGATTCCTCCAGAAGGGTGTAGACAGGAACCTCGAATACCCTATATCCTATGGTGACTTTCCCTGGTTCGAGTTCTAATACGTGATATGGAATTTCGCCACTCAAGTAGAAGATCGATCCCTTTGTGAGGGAATCCTCTCTGGAGAACTGCCAAGTCTCAGCTTCCTCGTCCACTCCGATGTATATCTCCTTCTCGTCCTCCCTGTTCATGAGGATTCCAAAGGTGTCATCAGTATCTCCGTCTTGGTTCAAGTCCTCTCCTATGTTTTCTTCTGAGATGTATCCGACGTAGAATTGTGATGGACCTTCTGAAGGAAGCCAATCTAACTCGAACTCTCTGTGATTCTGTAGGTGGTGGTCGTTGCCCAGAACATCAATTTCTGGCAGAGACACTTCGTACTCCTTATACCCGCAGATTCTTCCCTCTCTTCCAGATTCCTTTATGTCTATAGATGCTTTAAATTGTCCTCTAGCTGGAATTATCCTGTATCCGGGAAGACTTGGATCCCACTCTGAATCTTGAGATGTAAACGAAAAGGTGTCTTCCTCCAAGTAGGAAAGGAATCCGTATCTGAGTTGAAAGCTAACGGTTGAGGTTAAGTCATATGACAGGACGTCTATTTCGATGTCGGTTGGTTCCTTGAAAAATGAACCGTCCAAGTACACCATCTCGTATTGTGGTAAATAGATTCTCACTTTCTCCTCGTTTCCAATGGAATGATAGGATCCTCCGGCGAAGAATATCTCGTCGTAATCCACTTCTCCACTGTCGGTCACGTAAGTTCCATCTCCATTTACGTCATACCAGACCCAAACCTCTAGGTCTAAGTCTTGGCTCTCATCGGACCAAGTCAGCTCTACTTCCAAGAACTGAGCTGCAGGGAGTATTATGTCTTCTCCGTCTTGGTAATCTACTGTAGTCCCGTCTTTCAAGAGACAAGCATAGTCTTGGGCTTTTACTCCTAGTTCACATAGATCGTAATCACTATTCATTGTCGATGAGAGGGAGTGTTCATCTAAGCTACTAATGAATTCTCCCCTGAGCGTGACATTCGAGATCTCCTTGATTCTCTGTATAGAGAAGTTCTTAGAGGTTACCGGGTTAGTAATTGTTGCTAGAGCCTCCCATTTGTCTGGATCCACGTAGACTAGGTTATCTGTCATTACATTCAGTGTGTATTCCTCCTCATCTCCGGACTTATCTTTTAGGTGTACTGCAACTGTCCAAAAAGTCGGCGAAGGTTCCTTTTGAGTAACCATTGTGGCTGAACAAGTTCCATATGTGCCTTCTCTATCTACTAAATTCCCCATGTAGTCGAAAAGATATAGCTCAATGTCCTCTGTGTAATCACACTCCCTGAATGAGAACAAAGACGTTCTCAGATCTCTAGTGGAGGGTCCAACTTTCAGTGGATAATAGTGGAAATCCCCCAAATTGTCCGAGACTCTCTCCCCTAGCTCGTATTTTATAGTGTTTGAGAGTGTTTCCTGGTTCTTAGTTAAATCCATGGGGATAACCAAGGAGACCAAAACCTTAGAAGTTATGAGAATTGAAAGCGAGTTCCCCCTGAACTCCACCAAATACCCTTGTCCTGGGCTCCCCAATGAGAAGCTCTCCATGTTCCTCAGTCCAGAGTATTCTATTATTCCGTCGTCTTCACCGTTGTCCTTGAAGTCCACATCTAACCTATCATAGTACAGGTGAAACTCTATTTCATCTGAAGTGTCTGAATCTCCATTCAGATCCATTTCAATCTCCTGTTCTCTCAGGGTGCCCTCCCCATTCGAGAGTTCTATGCTAGCTATGTCCTGACGTAGGGATACCATCCCCATGTAAATTCCGGGCTCAACTTCCTCTGGTACGTCTAACTTGAGATGCATATAGGAGAGATCCCCTGGTGGTATGGAAATAGTTCTCTCCTCTACTTCCCCCTCTATTAGTTCATTTGGATCATAGATGTTTACTAAATCGAATGCAGAGGGTACTAGATCTACCCTATGTCTCCTCAGGTTTTCTATCTTTATTTTCTTTTTCACGGCTTCCCCTTTGGATCCATATATTAGCACTGGGTTCTCCTTGATCAATAGCTTTGAGGAATAGGAATTATGGACATGGAGCATTCCCGCCCCATATGAGAGAGGATCCAATCCTATGTCTATCGAATTGGCTACTAAGATTGATTTCATCTCGATTTGATCTAGTTTATTCCCATACTCCTTATAATATGCCTCGAGTATCAAAGCTGCTGCTCCAGATACGTGAGGGGCTGAGAAACTCGTTCCTCCTGTTGGAGTGTATTCCGAAGGGAGTCCTACTCCGGGAGCTACTATCTCTGGCTTTGGATAACCTTTTGAATTAGGGCCCCTGCTGCTCCCATCCCAGATATTTGATCCATAAGTTGCTCCCACAGTTATGGCATATTCACTGCAACCAGGAGTTGTCAGTGTTCCCTTTCCTGGTCCGTAGTTTCCTGCCGAGACTACAACTATGGCCCCATTCTTTACTGCTTCTTCTACTGCTCTAGACATCAAATCTTCTCCATCTGGGAGATCTGGCACGTCATCTATATTGTATGGCGTCGATGGAATTCCAAAACTCATGTTTATGATGTCTGCTCCCTGAGATACGCACCACTCTATGGCCTTTATTACATTAGACTCATATCCAGTATTGCTTCTCGGATCAAATGCCTGAGCATCGAGTAGTACTGCCTTTGGGGCGATTCCCATTATAGTCCCATTAGCTGCTATTATCCTAGAAACGTAGTTACCATGTGTTATGGAAGTCGGTCTTGGAGCCTCCTTATGGAATTTCCTCCACTCAACTATCTTGTTCTCTCCAAGCGCATCATCTACTGGATATATACCGGAGTCTATGACACATACTTTGACTCCCTCTCCGTAATAGCCGAGTTGCCACATTGGCTCTGCTCCCACGTTACCTGCTATGCCCTCTCCATCTCCCATTAAGTAAACTATCCTGTCTATTTGGATGCTTTTCACTCCAGGGAGTCTCGATATCTCTTCTATTTCTCTAGGAGTCAGTTCCATGACAACAGAGTTCACTATGCTCAGTTCCTCTATGACGGAGTCAGAGAACAAGGCCACAGATCGACCTACTCCCCTAAATTGGTCTCCTTCTTCTTCTACTAGTTGTACTATCACTCTATACTTAGGTTCCTCCCTCTCAGCATAGCTCACTCCGGATAGAGTCCAAGAGAGGGTCAGTAACACTAATAGCACATTAACTAAATGCCCCCCCCGACCGGAAATCATGTCCTAACACCTCTATTCTAATGTTTCATAACTCCTCAGATTCTATTGACTCGATTTTTCTTAGTGTTTCTTCCAATACTTCTGCCATTCTCCTTCCTTTCTCAGTCAACCTGTGGACTATACCCCGGTCCGTTCTCTCTCTTATTACGTAACCCCTTAATATTGCTTTAGTAAGGGTGTTCGAGGTATGCCCAACGTTTGCCCCAGCAACCCTAGCTACTTCGGATATATTCGCCTCCCCAAGTTCTCTCAGTGCTATTATTATCCTGCAAGCCTTCTCGTTGAGGAACATCTCCACCCCTTCGCTCAACCCTATACGCTATACCGTATTATAAGGCTTACGATGCTGGAATTACATGCATATCAAGATGAGATTACAGAGTGGCGGAAAGATATATAACATGGGATAAGAGAGGGATACTCCTGGAGGGAGTGAGTTTGCCCACGTGCGCGGTGTGCGGTAGAGAAATCATAGGGAGACCTGAACAGGCCGTTATCGATGGAAAAATGGTTTTAGTATGTAAAGACTGTCAAAGAAAAATGTACAAACCGGGAGTAAAGCTTAAACCATTAGTTAAGGAAGAAAAACCTGCAGAAGTATCTAAACCAGGGCCTACCCCAGAACCAGTTAGGGTGCCGCCAGCCCCAGAACCAACAGTGGAGAGGCCTGCACCGATTCCTGAAACCACTGGTGCTGGGATAGTTCCCATAAGGAGAAAAGTTAGAGCTTTGACCGAGAGCAAGCACGAATTAATGAGTGATATAGAGGGACTTCTGGGCCAGATACTCTATGAGGAGAGACAAGCAATAATATCCGAATTAGAGGAGATACAATCCAGAATTAGAGAGTTAATAAAGAAACTAAGCGAGTGATCCCTCACTTGATAGTTGGGGTAATTAGTGACGTCCATGCTGATAGCGATAGGCTGAACGAAGTCCTAAATAAAATATCAGAGTATTCCCCTGACTCTATAATAGTGGCAGGAGACCTAACAAACAAAGGTAGTGTAGAACAAGTAGAGGATCTACTGAACGAGATACTAGGAGTTAGCGAGAATACCCTATTCGTGTTCGGAAATTGCGACGATCCCAGGCTAGTTGATGTAATAGAGGAACTCCCAGGTATCGGACTACACGGTAGTAGTTTCACAATAGGGGAATTCGAGATCTGTGGAATAGGAGGGTCAACTCCCACTCCCTTTTCAACACCATTTGAAATCTCAGAGGAAGAGTTGTACCTCCTCGGAAGAGCCTCTCTTAACTCTGTGAGTAGACAAAGCAGAGTGATTCTCCTAACACACGATGCTCCAAGGATGACTTCCCTAGACCTGTCTTACAGAGGTCATGTAGGAAGTGAAGCTGTAAGGAGACTCTATCTAGAAAACAGCGATAGAATTTCCCTTGGAATATGTGGACACATACACGAATCTCCTGGGAGAGACCTCATAGGGAATGTGGAAGTATTTAATCCTGGAGCTGTAATAGATGGAAGATACTTAGTTCTAGAGATTTCTCAGAAGGATGAGAAAGACGTCTTAATAAGAATTGTCGACTGCCCGTGGATCTAAATGTATTCAGCATCTCCTCCCTTGTTGTTGTCCGAATCCTTTTTCTTCACTTTCTCTTTCTTTACAGGTACCTTTTGTTTCTCGTTAACTCCAATGTAACTTAGTCTCCTCATGTAGTTAAGGAAATATCTGTCTCCATTGTTTTTCACCAATCCCCTCATTTTCATCTTAATCAGAGTTCCTAGTACGACTTCCTTCTTGACTTTTAGTCTACAGGACAATTCGTCTGGAGTGAGTGGCATGTCTCTCGATAGCTCCTTCAGAATCCTGAACTCCAAGCTATGTGGTTTAACTACCATTTCAATCTCCTCTTCAAATGTGAGAGTTGACTGGGTGAAAAACTTTTATTCGTTTCCTTTCCATAGGGGAAACCATGAGGATGAGAGCTGACTTCCTCCTAATACTTCTTTGGATTTCTGGATCCATTCTCTCTATCTCTCTGGCTCCGGAGGAGGTGCCAAGTGGAATGGAGACTTCCGACGACTTGAGTCAGGCCGTGAACGTGCTCGTGTTGATATTGGTAGTCACAGCAATCACTATATATCTGATGCGTAAGTTCCCCTCCTCCATAAGGGTTCTATACTTCTTTGCCATCTCAGTCGGTGTCTTCCTTCTACTGAGTTTGTTCTTAGGTTTGGATTTAAGTATTAGTTCAATTTTATCCATAATCGTCGGGATTTTAACTGTTAGGAAATTCAACCTAGTTTTGAGTAACACTGGCTTATTGCTCGCTTTGGTTGGAATAAGCCTAAACCTAGGTGTGATGTTCAGCATAGGTGTGCTCACAGTACTACTGGTCCTCCTAGCAATATACGACGTCATAGCAGTGTTCTGGACCAAGCACATGATATACATGTTCGAAGAAATGAGAGAACGAAGTGGATTTGTTCCCGCTTTTCTGATCCCCATTGGAGATGACGTAGCTGGCTTAGGAGGTGGAGACCTAGTTTTTCCTGCCTCTTTCTTCGTCTCCATGAGAATGTACTGTGGGCTGAAGTGCTCTCTATTAGCCATGTTCCTGTCTTTGATTGGACTTCTAGTAACAGTCTACCTGAACAGATACAGAAGGGGATTGCCGGCAATTCCCGGTCTCGCTTCCGGATGTATACTAAGCCTAATACTCAAGGATTTCATCTGAAATTACGAAAGGCCATGGACTTCCTAGTTCTCTTCTCCTTTCCTTCTTTAGCATGAGTACGACTTTTTTCCTAGTTGTTTCGCTATCATTGCCTCAATGGCCGCTCCCCAAGAGGGGTTTTCGGCTAACAAAAACACTATATCTGCCTCCAATACTTTAGATATGTCATGTCTCACTATCGAGTGTATTTCTTCCAAATCTCTTGGAGAAAATAATTTTCCAGTGTAATTTAAGTCAAATTGGTCTATCACCTCATAACCCAACTCTGATAAAAATTCCTGGGCTTTTCTCAGCTCTTTTAGGTGGGATGAGCTTCCACAAACTATTGCCTTCATGCAAATCACCATGGAAAAATTTACCTAGGTGTTTCGGAGATAAAAATTACGGGCCCGTAGCTCAGCCAGGATAGAGCGCTGGCCTTCGGAGCCAGATGCCCCGGGTTCGAATCCCGGCGGGCCCGCCAATTACCAATTTGTGACCTAACACTATACCCGATTCTCCTGTTTATTTATCTCTTATTAGTCTTCTGTTGGCCCAAATTTACATGACTACTTAGTGTATCCCTATAGGCCAAGTTCGGCAAGGGTAAAATACCTGAATCTTCATCCAAGCTAGGGGAGCTGATTGATAAGCCAAGAGAGGATAAAAGAGATACTCGAGTCCTATGGAGGAGAGATCACCATAGGAACTATAGCGTCTCACTCCGCCCTGCAAATACTGCACGGTGCAAGGCAAGAAGGATTTGACACCCTTTTAATAACAACAAAGGATAGAGAGAAGCTCTATAGAAATTTCAATGTGGCTAACTTTACTTTATTCGTAGAAAATTTCAAAGACATACTTTCAAGTGAAGTTCAGGACGAATTGATAGAGAGAAACTGCGTGTTAATCCCTCACGGTTCTTTCGTAGAATACATAGGCCCAAAAAACATATTGGATAAGTTAGAGGTTCCATGCTTTGGAAATAGGTTAGTATTGGAATGGGAATCAGATAGAAGAAAGGAAAGAGAATGGTTGACGTCTTCTGGATTGAAAATGCCGAGAGAAGTAAAACCTGATGAAATTGATGGTCCTGTGATAGTCAAGTTCTTCGGCGCAAAGGGTGGTAGGGACTTCTTCCTAGCAAGTAGCGAGGAGGAGTACTGGGACAAAATAAGAGGTAGGGAGAAAGAGCCTCACGTAATCCAGGAATATGTAGTGGGGACTAGATTTTACCTACATTACTTCTATTCTCCGTTAAATGACGAGATAGAGTTCACTGGTTCCGACATAAGATATGAGAGCAACGTAGATGGTTTGACCAGAATTCCGGACTGGGAGAAATACTTCTCGCCCACTTACGTTGTCACTGGAAATATACCTGTGATTCTGAGAGAGTCCCTTCTGCCAGAGGTTTTTGAAATGGGGGAGAGAGTGGTCAAAAAATCTAAGGAGTTATTCTACCCAGGGATGATAGGTCCATTCTGTCTAGAGACTGTATGCACCGATGGATTGGAATTCTACGTCTTTGAGATATCGGCCAGAATCGTTGCAGGGACCTCTTTATACGTCTGGGGCTCCCCCTACACCTGGGTGAAATACAACGAGCCAATGAGCACAGGTAGGAGAATTGCCCTTGAAATAAAAAGGGGATTGGAAACCAATAGGGAATCCGAGCTGATATGGTGATGGCAATGATACTGTTCAACTACAAGGCATATCCTGAGGCAATAGGCAAGGGTGCTCTGAGACTATCGAGATATTTAGATGAGATTGGAGAGGAATTTGGAGTCAAGATCTCTGTCTCACCCCAGTACTTGGACATACCCACGATAATTAGGGAGACTAGGAACTTAGAAGTATTCTCTCAGCACGTGGATCCTGTGAAAGGGGCTTACACTGGATCGGTCTCTCCTCTCTCTCTAAAAGAAGCTGGAGTTTCTGGCAGCTTATTGAATCACTCCGAGAGAAAACTTAAGATTTCCTCCATAAAAGAGGGTGTCCTCACCTTGAAGGATCTAGGACTGACTAGCATAGTCTGCGCAGAGGACGAGTTGATAGCTTCAATGATCTCTAAACTCTCACCGGATTTCATAGCAGTGGAGCCTCCCGAGTTAATAGGTACCGGAATTTCCGTCTCTAAAGCAAAACCGGAGCTGCTAGAGAGAACACTACAACTGAAAGAGTTCAAAATTAGAATACTTTGTGGTGCAGGTATATCCTCCGGAGAAGACGTTGAGAGGGCCATGGAAATAGGAATGGATGGAGTACTAGTTTCTTCCTCATTTGTAAAGAGTAAAAATCCTAAAGAGAAGGCTTTAGAACTGATTGAAGCTTATTCGAAGTTCATCTAGTGGAAGGCATCGAGAGAAGAAAACTGAAAAAATAATAAAATACTTCGATTAGTTGATAGGGGGCTTGCATTGAAGACTCTGGATCACCTAGATCCAAAAGGAAAAGTCGTTATTCTAAGAGTTGACGTGAATTCTCCCATAAATCCAGAAACTGGTGAAATACTCGACGACGAGAGATTTCGATCACACTTGCCCACCATCAGAGAGTTATTGGAGAAGAGGGCCAAGGTAGTAATCATGGCTCATCAAAGCAGACCTGGCGCTAGAGACTTCACCACTACAAAGAAGCACGCTGTGCTCTTCTCTAAATTGCTGGGATTCGAAATAGAGTACATAGAAGACATTTTCGGTAAATACGCGAGGGAATCCATAGTTTCCTTGGATGAAGGTGATGCAATAATGTTGGAAAACGTTAGATTCTATTCTGAGGAGACTTTGAAGCGGAGTCCAGAGGAACACTCTAGATGTGTCATGGTGAGAAAGCTCTCTAGAGTTTCCGATGTATACGTAAACGATGCCTTCGCCGCTGCCCATAGGCCACACGCCTCCATAATAGGGTTTCCTCCGGTCATCCCGTCCTATGCAGGTAGGCTCATGGAAAAGGAATATCATTCCCTAGTGGAAAGGCTCAGGGACCCAGGTAGACCATCTATATTCGTTCTGGGTGGAGCTAAATTAGAAGATGCTCTCAATACCATAGAGAACTCACTAGAGAGGGGAATTGCCGATAAAGTACTGCTTACTGGGTTAGTGGCTAACTTATTCCTCTTGGCCAAGGGAGTGAATCTAGGTAAGGAGAACGAAGAATTGATAAAAAAGAAGGACAATACCCTAATAGAAAAAGCTAGAAGTATTCTCAGTAGATTTAAGGAAAAAATAGTACTTCCGGAGGACTTCGGTGTTGAAATTGGAGGAGAAAGAATCGATATCTCAATTAAGGAGGTTCCACCCAAAGGTAGAATACTAGACATAGGAATAGGCACTGCTGAGAAGTACTCAGAGGAGATCATGAGCTCTAAGACGATAGTGGCTAACGGTCCTGCAGGGATGTTTGAAGTCCCACAATTTGCGATAGGGACTGAAATGATCCTGAGGGCTATGGCGAGGACCGAGGGTTTTACTGTAATAGGAGGGGGGCATCTAGTAGCTGCAGTGAAAATGCTCGGGCTAGAGAAAAGAATAAATCACGTTAGTACAGGAGGGGGAGCTAGTACCACACTCTTATCAGGAGTTCCCCTTCCAGGGATAGAAGTCCTCAACAAATACGAGCCCCGGTAGCTCAGCCCGGTAGAGCGGGTGACTTGTAATCACCAGGTCGCGGGTTCGAATCCCGCCCGGGGCTCCATCCAATTTTAACCTTTCAAAGGCTGTAATTCTCAATCCATTGGGGTTAAAAACACTGTTCGTTCCATTTTTTCTTTATCTTCCTAGGTAATCTCTTCTTCACGCTTACACTGCGAAGTTCATATGATGTGTAAGTTCAGGCTTACCGAAGTGACACAAAAGGACGAAGTTTAGATGCAATAGAGAAAGTCATTGGAATAAAGTTGAAGATCTCTTAAATTGCTTCTCAATAGAAGGTGGAAGTTACAGTTGGAAATGAAGAAACGAGCGTAGTTCTTAGGAGAGTAACCCAGAAGTAGTGAGGGGTGTAGTAGTAGTGAAGATCAAAAAGAGTGGGGGGCAAACTGCTTTCCGAGATAGAACCATATCTGCGATATGACGAATAGGAGACCTATACATTGGTATGGCCATCGCATTTCATCACGAGGAAGGAACTTCGAGGTCGTGTGGAAGTCTATCTTTCAAGAGCTGAAAAGAACGGATTTAGGATTCGTAGAATTTTTGATGGATAGAAGATGAACTTGCTTATCACTTGGTTATAGAGTAATAGAATATCCCCGAACTAGAGAATCTCGACGACTACTTCGAATATATGGGGAGAATATATGTGGATTTGCAGACATTGCGAGATCTCATTAACAATCCAGAACACATTTTAACAATGGAAGTGGCGCAAACACAAATAGTCTCAGTGGGTCTAGAGAAATTACTTGATGAAGAAGACATAAAGAAGATGAGAAAAAAGGACCAGAATATTTCGGTTTTCTATTGGCTGCTCTAAGAGGTAGTTTTATTAAGGAGTGAAAAGGGAGGTAAAGACGTGAAGAAGTGGTTCGTGCGCCTCAAGAACCTTGAGAGTGGAGACGAAGTACTGGTTTCTGGAACAGGGAAAACGCCCAAGGACCTAGTTGACTTGGAAATTCAAACCAAGGGGAAAGAGGCTAAGATATTTGTAGAGGCTACGTTGAGATCCTTGAGAAATGACGGATACGTTTGTCCATACTACAAGAACACAAAGGGAGAGAGGGATTTGTATAACTGGCTCCTCGTTTTCACTCCATGGGTTGTTGCGGAAACGAACGTTCCTAAACCGAAGATAGTATTAATCAGGGAGTACACCTACGACGAAAATGGCGTGCCACGGGAGTGCGACTTAGAGAAGGTAGTTACGCCGTTCGACGAAGAGGCCAATGACTGACCCTTTTCACCCTAAAATCGTCCCGAAAATTCCCAATAAGTTTTAAATGACTGTTTTATCGAATTTACTAGTGCCGGGGTTTGGTACTCAATTTGCTCATTTGAGCGACTTCCAGAGTACTTGCGGGAGCGATGAGCAGTGACCAACCCCGGCATCACTCTGTTTGTTTCCGTTCGATTCGGGTGATTCCCTTGCCTCTGATAATAGGAATGCTCTGTGCTATTCTATGGACTCTAATCCAAATCAGGGATGAGATAACTTCGGAAAATGATCTGACAAGCGAAGAGAGAATTGCAATAGCTTTGAATTTGCTCTGCACGGTAACTGCTTTGTGGATTTTCTATTACTTGGGTTCGTTGACCGAAGAACTGGCAATCGCTTTAGGGTTGGGTCTCGCGTCTTTTACAGATAGATTGCACTCACCCATCGCAGTTTGGATCCGCTCAGTCCTATCTAGGCCTGGAGAAGAAATGTTTTATATTGTGTAGGATTTCCCAAATTGGGGTCTTGAGTGAAGATCGAGGAATTGGGAGAGATACTATTAAGGCCAGAGAAGAGAGCTAGGATATGGTTGACTGAAGGAGAAGGGATTAGACTTTCCCTGCTATTCGTTTCGATTTTCTCTGGGACAATAGGGTTTAGTTTGTCCTCATCTACTCTGATTAGCCTTAGGAAGATTTCCATTCCTTCTGAGTTTCTTAGAATTGAACTAATAGAGAGTGTAGTAGGCAACGCCATGTGGTTCTCTATTTCCATATCCGTGCTCCTCTTCTTAGCACTGGGATTCATCTCTTGGGCAATTTGGTCAGTGTCCTCCCACGTGTTCGCAGTTATTTTAGGAGGAAAAGGGTCTTTTTCAGACACCTTGTCTTCAATAGGATTCTCCTGGGTTGCTACTTTCCCAATACCGCTTTCTATCTTCTTATTTTCACCATTGGGGATTTTGGGACCAATAATCTCCTTGATTTTCTTCGGAGCTTTGTCTATGGTATGGCAACTCTTCGTAGTAGTCTCCTCCCTGAGGGAAGTTCACGGAATAGACGTAATTGCTTCCCTAATCTCAGCTCTCTCCCCGATAGTAGTGCTCCTTCTCATGTCCTTCTTCCTCCTAATCTCAGCCCTACAGGAGGTGTTGGCATGAAATCGGGGGAAATTCTTGGATATCTTGTTATTTCTTCTTTGATTTTAGGACTAATCTCTCCAGTTGTGTATTATTACCTTTCCCCGAGTTTCAACATAGATGAAATGAAATTCGAGGTAAACAAGGGAAATCACTCATGGAGTGAGAGAATACACATATCCTGGGAAAATTGGAATGGACTGAAAGTAACTAGAACGTATCGTTCCAGTGAAGATTGCCTAGAAATTGAGGATATCAGTGAAAAGAGCATAAACATAGAATTAAATGTTGGAGAAGTGAAATTGCTGGGAGAAAGCAGGTCAACAAGAGTATGCGGTGAAATTACAGTCGAAAGGGATGGAAAGCAGATTAAATTCACTGGAAACAGTGGTTCAATTGAAGTTTATCCCTCAAACGAAATTTCAATAAAAATAGGTGTAGGAAAAGTCTCTTTCTCTGAAGCAAAGGCAGAATCAGTTGAAATAGAACTGGGGATGGGAGAAATCGATGGAAATGCGGAAATAAAGGATCTAAGGCTAGAAATTGGATCGGGGTCCCTTAACACCTCCTTCAAAGTGAAAGATGATGGAAAATTATTTATCTCTGGAGTAGGAAACTTCTCAGTTGAATTACTATTGGAAAATGAAGTTCCACTGAGTTTCTCATCCAATAGCATTGGATCCTGCTCCCTATTTATAAAAAATGAAGAGTATGATTGCAAAGGGGATTTCAAATATTCTGAATCTGATAAAGGTGTAGAAGTTCGTCTGAATACCGTGGGAAACGCAGAAATTAGAGTAAAGAGGGAAGAATGAATGGGAGTAAAGTACGAGTAGAAGAGAGTGCACGTTGAACTCGTTAACTCACGCGAATCACGGAGACTAATTGAATGAAGAAAGCAATGCATCCGTATTGCGAGGAGCAGTGTGCTTCTAGCTTGATTCCAGACGAGTGATGAATGGTGGTCTTAGACCTAGTGGAGGAAAAGAAGTAATGTACTAAACGATGAAGATTGATGAGCAATTAGGTGAGAACCATGAACTTCAAAGAACACTTAGAATTTGGATTTTGGCTTTTTATACCAATATATCTCATCCTAGTTACCATCATAGGTGAAGTGGAACTTAAATTCGAGATAATTGGTTTCCTCTTCTATTTACTTGGGACTGTTCTTCCGGACTTTGATAAAGAGGATTCCACTATAAGGCGAGCCATGTATCTCCTGTATCTAGGATCTGTCTCTTCAATTTCTCACTCCTTCTTTGTGAAGCACTTGGGATTCTATAGCTGGCCTCTCTCAATGGGAATTGCTTATATCTCCTGGAAGGTACTTCCTAAGACCAAACACAGAGGAATCTTTCACTCCATAAGATTCTCCTTTGTGTATTCCCTCCTCTCTTTGCCCGTTTCCATAATCCTCGGGGGTAACTTGAACTCCACTCTCTTCCTCTTCCTCATGGCGTTCTTTGGATATACCATACATCTGATTTTGGATGGTTCTCTAAAATTCTGACCTTTTGATTGCTAGAATCCCGTAGTTTTCTCTGTCTCTTCTGCAAGAGAAACCAACCACTCTCAATCTCTCCATTACTCCCCTCTGAATGTCTTTCCCTCTGTACTTCCCCCCTGGATCTCCTGTGTAGTGAAAGAGTCTCCCTCCGGTCTTAAGAACTCTGAATATCTCCTGATAGAACTCTCTCGAATATAGTTCTCCAGCTAAAGCCATCCTAGGGGGATCCAAGAGCACAGAGTCGAAGCTACTATCTTCCAAGTCTCGAATTAATTCGGTAGCATCTCCCAACTTTATCTTTATCCTCTCGGAGGATAAACCCCTAGACCATGGATTTAGTTCTGCTATCTCCAGAATGGTCTCGTCTTTCTCTATCGTTATTACTTCCTGAGAGCCAAATCTCAAGGCATTGATTGCAGTGTATCCCAAACCAGTGCATATGTCTAGGTGCTTCTTTCCAGGTCTCAGAGAGAGCGTCTTCCTCTCGGAGTCCTTCCAAGGTCCTATTCCCTTGGTCCTGTGCATCCTTATTCCACTTATCTCTATAGTTGGAGCTTCACCTGTGTCTAAGAGTCTGTAGTACCTCCCATTTTTAAAAAAGGAAAGCTTGAACAATTTTCCATTCTTTAGGACGTATACGTCTTCTCTCTTTCCCCTACTGAGTGCAACCTCTAACTCCCTTCTGTTCACAGGTATTTCTTCGCCGGAATGAGTTTCACCATCGTGGTTTAACACATGAGCCTTGACCTCGAGATCAGTGTATCCCAGATCCGGGTTGAATTTCCCCTCTTTTAGAATTCTCATTATTTCTTTCTGAGTCAATAGTGGGAAGTGCTTAGGCTTGAATTCGAAGATCGGATCACTCAACCCTGACACCCTTCAGATAAGTTGGGGTGTATCCCACTACTTCGACTCTCGAAAATTCTCCTAGAGCTCCTTCTCTTAGGATCACTTGCTTGTAGTTCGGAGCTCTCCCTATTAGTCCCCCTTTCTTTCCTTTGGAAGTGAGAAGTACTTCAAATCTTTCTCCTAGTAGCATGGAGTTTCTCTTTAGTCCTAAGTTCATCCTTAGATTGTGCAAGATCCTAGATCTACTCTTAATTACTCTTCCTGGTGGAGGTTTCATTTCATAGGCCTCAGTTTTTGGTCTAGGTGAGTATCTAGCCACGTGAACTTTATCGGGTTCTGACTTCATCAAAGCTTCTAAAGTTCTGGAGAATTCCTCGGCTCCTTCTCCTGGAAATCCCACTATTATGTCCGTAGCTAGATTTAGCTCAGGGAATTTTCTCCTGAAATGCTTGACTATCTCCAAATAGTCCTTTACAGAGTAGTTCCTCCTCATCTTTCTTAATATCCCATCGTCTCCACTCTGGAGTGGCAGGTGTAGGAATTTGTATACCCTCGGATCCTCGTAGATCTCAGATAGATCCCTGTATATCCTCTTCGCTAAACCTGGAGTCATCATTCCAATTCTGATTCTGAACTCCTCTTCCTCTATTGTTGATAGCATCTCTCTCAATAGGCTCGGAAGATTCTCCCCTAAATCTAAGCCGTATGCTGCTGTGTCTTCTGCAGTCAATAGGATTTCTTTTGCCCCTCTCGATAAGGCCCTCTCTACTTCGCTAATGACTTCATCCATCGGAGAACTCCTGAGTCTTCCTCTAGCTAGCTTAACTATGCAATACGAACAATTACCTAAGCATCCCCTAGCTATAGGGACTGGGTGAGAAATCGAGTTCACTTCTCTCTCTACTTTAGCTTCTTTGACTCCGAACAGCTTCGAAAATGCCTTCTCTAATTCGTCCAGTTTTACAGTCTCGGTATCTCTAACCAATTCCGGAAGTGCTGATGGTAGGCAACCCGTCAATATGACTCTCTTCCCATTGTAACATTTCTTTATCCTTTCTAGGTATCTGAGAGCTTTTTTCTCGCTTTCTTCTCTTACCACGCACGAATTTATTACAATTAGGTCTGCTTCGTCTTCACTGTGAACTACTTCGTGTCCTCCTGCCTTGGCTAGTGATTCTATTAGTTGGGCATCGACTTTATTCATCGTGCAACCGAATACCTTCAAGAAGACCTTCACACCCCTCCATCCTCGAGATATATTTAAGTCTCTTTCCCGAAAGTAAGCCCATGCTACAGTTCACTGCAATACAAATAGATGACTACGGGCCTTGGACTGTCAAACCGAAACACAAGAGAGAAAGTGACTTGCAAATAATACAATCTAGACTTTATCTGGACATACAGACTCTCTTCTCTACCCATGGAGGATTCGTCTTTAGGGCCAGAGAGGATAGCCTTTTAGCATTGAGCAACGGAATCGGAGAGAGGGAGCACTATTCCTTCATGGAACAGATCAGTTCGACTTATCCGTTCACAGTTAGCATGGGAGTCTCATCTGGTGAAACTCCGTTAGAGGCACAAAAGAGGGCTTCAGAGGTTTTGTATTCACTAGGTGGAAGTAGGGATCCATGTAGGAGAGGTAAACTGAAGGTAGATTCACTTGGAAATGGTAAAATACAGATAGCCCACTTCGATTTAGAGAGTAGCAGGAATCTAACAGATTCTTCTTCTATATACGAGTCCTTTTCTTTAATGAGGGAGATAGAGGTCTTTCTGTCTGAGGAATTAAGAGATAGGGATTCTCTCCTATTCTACATGGGAGGAGATAATTTCATGGGAGTGACCAACTTCTTAGACAGGGTAGAATTCATAGAATTAGTCAAATCATTTGAAAAAGAGTTTAATCTAACAATAAAGGTAGGAGTGGGTGAGTCAGAAGTACCATTGGATGCAGTGATGCTATCGAGTCTAGCTCTGGATGACGTTAGATCTAATAGGAATTTAAGGGTCTCAGTGAGGTCCTAATGTGTTCATAGCATAGCAATGAGATTATCGCACTGTACTACGTACATACACGGAAATAAAACTAAGATCCACAAAGAAAAAAGAAGAGAAGAGAGGAAGTACAGGAAGGTCTCTTAAGCACATGGCTCTTGAACCATAAGATGAACTCCACAGGAAATCGGAAAGACTAACAGGGAAGGCCTATTTAAACAGAAATGGAATGATGGTTCGTGCCATGAGAGATCTATTGGGAGATCCAAGGGAAGGAATTCGGTCTCTGGTGTCACATTGGAATTCAATGGCCAGAAGAGAGCCGAGATTCCCCGATGATCGGAATACTTATTAAATATCTCTTGCTATATGTGCATATTTTTGGCATGTGTGTTATACCAGAAGGTTTATATTTGTCTCGTGATATACATGTATGCGGCGGATATCATGGAAGAGGGGAAGGGCATGAGACTCATCTCCATCCAAGTTCCGGAAGCGTATCTCAGAGGCCTAGAGGAGCTGGTTGAGAAGGGGCTTTATCCAAACAGAAGTGAAGCAATAAGATATGCAATAAGAGACTTGTTAAAGAAAGAATTATGGAGAGACACTGGGCTGAGAAGGATTTAGGGGGAGGTAGTAAATTGGACAGTATAATAGAAGAAGCTAGACTTCACGCTAAACTCGAAAACAGACTGACTGGGTTGGGAATAGGGAAAGCCAGAATCTTAGCAGTGGGAGTGGGAGGAGCTGGAAACAACACCATAAACAGACTTTACACCATAGGCGTCAGAGGGGTGGAAACAATAGCAGTGAATACAGATGCTCAACATTTGGAAATGACTAGAGCCAACAAGAAGGTCTTAATTGGAAAGGAAACCACTAGAGGACTAGGAGCTGGTGGAGATCCAGAGATAGCCAGAAGGGCTGCAGAGGAATCAATATCGGAGTTGAGGGAGAGTATGAAGGGCGACATGGTTTTCGTAGCCGCTGGCATGGGTGGCGGAACTGGGACAGGTGCTGCTCCCGTCATAGCCAGAGTGGCTAAGGAAAACGGTGCTCTAGTAATAGGAGTGGTCACCTTACCCTTTGCCTTAGAGAGAGCCAGGATATCAAAGGCGAGAGATGGTCTAAAGGAACTCAGAAAACATTGTGACACAGTAGTGGCAATAGACAATAACAAGTTACTGGATTTAGCTCCACATTTGCCTGTAGATGAAGCTTTCAGTGTCGCGGACGAAGTGCTAGCGCAAATGGTGAAGGGAATATCCGAGACAATAGCTTTACCTAGTCTAATAAATCTAGACTTCGCTGACGTTAAAGCAGTCATGGGCAACGGAGAAGTTGCTATGGTTGGTTTAGGTGAATCTAACGGAAGAGACAGAGTGAGGGAGTCAGTATATTCTGCTTTAAATAATCCATTACTTGAGGTGGATTACTCTAACTGCAAGGGGGCATTAATACACATAACAGGCGGTCCTGACATGACGTTATCAGAGGCAAACGAAGTGGGAGAAATAGTAACAGAAAACATGGGACCAGGTGCTCAAGTAATTTGGGGAGCCAGAGTGGATGAGGAATTCATGGGCAGACTAAGAGTGATGGTGATAATGACTGGAGTGAAGTACCACAACCTGATCTCGGGAGGAGATGAGATAGTAGGGGAGCTGAATATACCTAAATTGTGAGCCCGGATTCCCTGGCACCTCCCCGTGCCTGGGGTGGCCCCTTACCCGGCCAGAGCCGCTTTCCATGCCCTGTGTCCACCTCCGAGCCTTGGGCCACCCCAAATTTTTGCTTTCAGCTTCCTCTTAGTTCGTTAATCTGTTGAAAGACTAGGGCTTTTTCGCTTGTTGTATTGGGTGTTAAGTATCGAATTTGATTGATTTCTTTGGTATACTTGGACCTTCATTGATTTCCTTTGCCTAGAGTGGTGAGTCTTGGATTCTTCAACGATACTCCCACAACACATACTACTCCACTTAATCGCTCGAGCACTCCGCTCAAGTAAGGGGAAACTTTATCTTCACCCTCCAGCGAAAGATGACGAGGTGCTATAATTGAGTAGGAGTGGAATATATGCAGTAGTCGTAGTAGCAATAGTGGTCTTAGTCGTATCTTCAGGGATATACTTCGGGTTGTTCCGAGAAAAAGCAGAAGAAAAGGAAGTTCCACCTAAAAGTGAAAGTACGCCTTCTAAGGAAGTAGGGGCTGAAGAGGCAACGAATAAGGTACTGGAATACATGAACAGTTACTTGAAGACTCAGGGCGTGGAGGCCAAGCTCGTTGGTGTAGAAGAATACAAGGGGTTATATAGGCTGAAGATAGATGTAAATGGAAGAGTGTTCGAAGTATATTCGACTAAAGATGGTTCTCTAATGTTTGATAAGGCTAGCCCAATCCCCATTAGTGGAGAGGGTTTATCGAAAGAGGAAATAGCAAATAAGACGATAGACTACATAAATAGCGTTTTGAAAGAGCAGGGAATGCCTGAGATAAAGCTCGTTGGTGTAGAAGAATACAAGGGGTTATATAGGCTGAAGATAGACATTGGACAAGGCAGAGTGGTCGAGTCCTACGTAACTAAGGACGGCTCCGTGTTTTTCCCTCAGGCTTACGATACTTCTCAGCTCTATGAGGGGTTCGATGCTCCTGACTCAGAGGTAGTCAACGTGAAGTTCTTCGTCATGAGCTTCTGTCCATATGGGAACATAGCAGAAGAGGCATTAATGCCAGTTTATCAATTACTAGGAGAAGAAAAAGTAGAGTGGGAGCCACATTACGTGATATACGGTAAGAGATACTGTGAAATACTAGTCCAGAGAGGAAATGTTCCAGATATGGACTCCTGCAGGGAGAATTACTGTATAGCCAAGGATGAGGAGACTTGGTACTGCTCCATGCATGGTATCCAAGAATTGAATCAGGACGTTAGAGAACTATGTGTTTGGAAGTACTATCCCCACGACGTTTGGTGGAAGTTCGTTAAAGAAGTGAACCAGAGTTGTAATTCAAGGAACGCAGATACGTGTTGGGAGCAGATTGCCGAGAAACTAGGCATAAACCTAGAACAAGTAAAGAAGTGTCAAGCAGAGGAGGCGATCTCTCTCCTAGAGGGGGAGACTTCCCTAAATAGCAAGTATAACGTGAGGGGGTCTCCTACAGTCTTCATAAACGACAAGGTGTATCGAGGGGAGAGGACTCCAGAGGCTTATAAAAACGCAATATGTTCCGGATTCAAAGTTCCGCCAAAAGAATGCGGAGAGACACTATCTGGAGGTGGAAAAAGCCCGAGGGGGGGTTGTGGAGGTTAATCAGTAATTCCCTCCTAGCATACTAATTTTTTCAAAGCTTCGATGGGCTATCCACTTTAGATAGCTCCTGCAGTCTCTCTACCCCCCTAATTTCGTTTATCGTTCTCTCAACAGCCTTCGGGACTAGATCTCTCCAAGAGTCGTCCCCATCTATCATCATCTTTCTTATTCTGGAGGCCCAATATTTATCTCTGTCAAATTCCGGAGGTTCTCTCACTTCGATTCCAGCTTCCCTAAAGAGCAACTTAGTTAGGGGTTCTCTGGAATAAACTACTTGAAAGGGTGGAAGATACGTTCTAACTAAAGAAACCCAAAGCGAATGGGAGCCTTTGGGCTCGGTGTCCGGAATTGGCAGAACACAATACTTCTCACTAGGTATTCCCTCCTCTTCAAGAGTTCTCTTTATCATCAGTACTCTTTCCCCTGCTGTGAATGGATTCTCGATTGAGTAACTATATTGGGAGCTCCCGATACCTACTATTAATTCCTCTACGTCTTCTAAGATGGACTTGGTCACCATGAGGTGGCCCTTATGGAACGGTTGGAACCTACCTACATATAGAGCGACTACCAAGAGAACCACCTCTCCTCTATTTCGGTGAGGGGGCCTTCAATCTCCAAGAGTTTTAGCTTTACTCTTAGGCCAAATGAGAATCCCCCTAACTCACGATTCTTTCTTATCACTCTATGACACGGGAATATCAAGGGATGTCTGTTACCCTTAAGTATCTTTCCGGCAGTTCTCGGATGTGCCCCTATTCTCCTAGCGAATTCAGAATAGGACGTAACTCTTCCCCAAGGTATTTCCTTGAGTACAAACAACTCCCTTTTTATCTCAGGGAGTTTCAGACCTTTAGATGGATCTTTCCTATTCATGTACCTTTTGAATATTCTCTTCGCTATTTTCCCTTCATCGTATGGGTATGGCTTCAGGGAAAGTCTTATCTCGTCTATTACATCTGAGACCCTCACGGCCAAATAGAATAGGCCCTCCTCTCCATACTGCTCCATGGCGGTGATTAGGTTGAAGGTGATAGATGGGTCTTTCGGTGAAGGTGGTGGACAAATACTGAGGACCTCAGTGGCTCTCAGTGCAGTCACAGGAGAACCCATCAAAATAGTCAAAATAAGAGAGAATAGGCCTAATCCTGGACTCAGACCACAGCACCTCACAGGAATAAAAGTTTTAGCTGATTTGACTAGAGCTAAGGTGTCTGGGCTTAGAGTCGGATCCCGAGAAGTCGAGTTCTCTCCAAATAGAATTGGATTTCTAGACGACGTTAAGATAGACATTGGGACTGCCGGAAGCATTTCCTTATTGATGCAAAGTTTACTTCCTGCATTAGCTTTCTCTGAGGAGCCTTGTTCTCTCAAACTAATTGGAGGAACAGATGTAAAGTGGTCACCACCAATAGACTACATGAGAGAAGTCCTATTGAGATTACTCATGGAAATGGGATTCAATTTCAAAATAGACATTAAAAGGAGGGGATACTATCCGAAAGGTGGAGGGATAGTGTACTTAAGAACGAATCCAGTTGAGGAACTAAAAGAGATAAAGAAAGAGAAATTCGGTACTCTTAAGCGAATAGAGGGTAGAAGCCACTGTGGAAGACTTCCGAGACACGTAGCAGAGAGACAAGCTAACTCTGCGAGGGATTTACTCTCTGAAAGAGGATACCCAGACCCTGAGATTGAGATAGAAGTGTCGGACTCCCTATGCCCCGGTAGCGGGATCACCATATGGGGAATTGGTGAAAGCATAATAGGAGGAGATTCAATAGGGGAAAGGGGTAAAAGAGCTGAAATTGTTGGAAAAGAGGCTGCCAAAAAGTTCGTTTCAGCTATGGAGAGCGGGGCCGCACTAGACGAACACATGGGGGACAACCTAATACCATGGATGGGTTTGGCTAGGGGGAAGTCCCGGATTACTGTGTCTAGGATCACTAAGCATACCTTGACCAACATTAAGGTGACAGAGGAAATACTAGGGGTAGAATTCAAAGTAGTTGGCAAAGAAGGGGATGCGGGAACTATAGAGGTAAAAGGCATGGGGTTCAAGGCTTAGTGCCAACAGGCTCCAAGTCTAGCTAAACGGTTACTCCTCTTCTCTGAATCTGAATACGTAAACCTCGTTAATCTCGTGGAGCCGGGGCTGGGATTCGAACCCAGGTAAGGGGATCTGCAGTCCCCCGCCTGACCCCTAGGCTACCCCGGCTAAGGAATGAACTTCAGCTGTTTTCTTCTTCTCCCACAATTTAAGTGTTTCCCTCTGGTAGCTCGTGTACTTAAAGATACTTGTACTGTGCGTTCGATTGAAGTGAGAGTCTGCACCGGTATCATCCAAGGGAATGTCTACGAACGACTCAACCATAGAAGAATCCTTTAATTATTAGTCGATGAAATTCCTAAAACGTGATTCCATCCTCCAAGTGTCTCCCTTCTTCTTTTCGTTCTAACCATTGACAATCGAATTGCAATTTGTCCTCGTGGAAAGAGAAATCCCATAACGATGAGTAACCTCTATAATTGGTCTTCCGGCAGTATTATCTCCTCGAGATACCTGGTTTGGTACACGCCTGGTTTGCAAGTATTGCGTCTTTCTTCCAATTCTATCTTCATTCCTAAGCAATCCATGACGTACATCAAAGGGAGATTCACACCAGCTTTAGTTATCAAGTAAATTGGACTAGTGAACCTCGGATTTATCTCTGTGATCTTCGGTTTTCCGTTCTTGTCTTCCTTCATCTCGACGCTACATGGACCTCTCCAACCCCCTATTGCATCTATTGCTGATTCCGCTATTTCGCATAGGTCTTCCCTCCTCAGAGTTACGTTTTTGACCGAGTGGCCTAATTCTATCCTGTAGTCTATCTTCTCTCTTGGATTCGCTGATATTAATTCTCCTTTCTTGGAATACAGCATCTCCACTCCGTATTCTCTTCCGGGGAGATATTCCATGGCTATGTATCCCTCAGGAACATGAGACTTCTCCTCTAATACTCTAAATCCACTTCCTCCTCTCCCTATCCTTCTTTTTATCGCTATTGGTGGAGTTAATCTATCTGTCTCTGGTACAGGGACTCCCTCCTCCCCTAAAATTTCGTATAGGATCTTCCTATCCATTGATTTCTTCAAGGACTTCTCTGGTGGAAAAATGAACTTCACATCAGATCTCTTTAGGTCTCTTTGCATGGAGATCAACTTCGGTAGCGCTTCATCAACCAGATTTATCAGGATTCCTCCTCCCAATTCTCTCAGGATTTTGGGGAGTTCGTTGAACTTTTCACTGTCCGCTCTAGGAACCACCAATCCACTGTCCACTAGTCTAAGACCTGGGGCTAGTGGATCGCTATCCAAGCCTATTAGTTTCAAGTCTCCAATGGTTTTCCTTACCTCTCTTTCTCTCAGAGATTTTATGACCCCCACGGAGATGCCACATCCGTGAATTATTACTCTGAGCATTTAGACCACCTGTGAGTATAGAATACCTTGAAAACCAAAACCCATAGAAGGGCCCAAAGTAGTAGGAATAAAAGAGCTGAAATCCTTCTCATTGCCCTCTGTAGTTCTGGATCGTCAAGCAGTATGTGAGGTCTCACGAATTTGGTCAATAAAAGGGTGCCGAGTAAGGAGAGATACATCACTAGAAAGAACACATGAAAGACTAGTATTTTTTTAGTCTTGAACAAGAAAATCACCCCAAGACGTAAAGAGAGTAGTACGTGGAAGCTACTAGGAAGAGGAAGAGGCCTCCGAGGGAGACTAAGGCTCCCTCCTTCCTTATGTATAGGAGGACTATTGCGGAGGAGATTGCCAAAACCATTGAGGAATACCTCACTACAGGAAGTATTCCGTCAGAGAGAATGAGCCAGACAGACAGGAGTAACAATAGGGCAGATATTGGAATTAGATCTCCTAGTTTCATTCTCTTTCCTCTCCACTCCGTGGAAAAGATAAATATTCCTAAACTCGCCAGTAAGTAATCAAATGAGAGGAACAACACTCTGTCGATTGGCTTTTCATTTATCAGGGAGTCCATTATCCCTCCCAAGACTAGGCCTATCAGCAGGGAGATCACTGAGTATATTAGGATGTCCTTCCTGTTCAGCTTCCTCCCCAACGGGTTAGGGGGAGAGTTAATAAAAGGATTGGCATCAGTCCGGAACATGCGAGAAGTCATTAAAGAGTTCAAGAGGAAATTTTTCCCAGAGGCGGATCTTGAAGTCATAGATTCTAGGAGTAACGAAGTTGTGCTTCTATTTAAAGGGCCAATGGCATACAGTTGCTGCTCACATGACTACTTGGAAGACTTCCTAATAATATTAGATCAGAAAGAGCCTGGATGGAGTGTAGACGAATTTGAAGAGGTTGTAGTGGAATCTGAGAGATTTCTACTACTGAAGTTAGTGAATAATAGGGCAAAACTATTGGACGAAATTAAAAGACTAAAATTCTCAGTCGGTGAGATCGTCAAAGAGAGGATGGAGGAGTTCAGAGAAATTCGAGCTAAAGGAGAGAAGGAGATATTTAAAGAACTTTGTTTCTGTTTGTTAACCGCTAACTTCTCGGCAGAGAGATCGATCAGAATACAAGAGGAAATAGGAGATGGGTTCATCCTTTGGAGTGAGGACAAACTCAGAAAAGAGTTAAAGAGATTAGGGCACAGATATCCGGAGAAAAGGGCTGAGTATATAGTTAAGGCTAGAGAGAGCTTAGGGTACTTGGGAAATCTAATCAACAGTGGAAGAAGTGGAAAGGAGATAAGAGAAGAGCTAGTCAAAAGGATTAAAGGGCTAGGATACAAAGAGAGTAGCCATTTCCTGAGGAATATAGGATTCGAAGACGTTGCTATAATAGATAGGCACATTTTAAATGTTCTGAGAGATTACGATCTAATTAGAGAAATTCCGAGGAGTCTTACTAGAAGGAGGTATTTACAAATAGAGAAAATACTAGAGAGGATAGCCGAGGAGGGGGGATTGAGTCTAGGAGAACTCGATTTATATTTATGGTACATCAAGACTGGTAAGATACTGAAGTGAAATCGGAGTGGTGGACCCGGCGGGATTTGAACCCGCGACCTCCGCCATGCCAAGGCGGCGCTCTCCCAGTCTGAGCTACGGGCCCTAGTCGAGTGATGGCCTCTACACAATAAAAATGTTTACCTACACTTACTCTTTCCATTTCCATACGTTCGAGATACCTTAGGGAATATCAACGTATCAGAAAGTGAAATAAGAAAGTAGTTAAGTTAAAACTACGTGGGGCAGAGTTGGAGTGGTCAATTATTGCGTGTGCGACGCTCCTCTTACTCCTGGTGGGATCAATACTCATCAGATTCAAGGAATACGTAACATTGAAATCTGCTCTGAAGAGAAAGGAAAAATTGATAGGAATAAAAAACAGGGTCAAAGCTGAGGGTGAAATAATAGCAGATGTAGCCAGAGAAATACTCTCATCTGAGAGCTGGTACATCGGAGCAGAGATGGGAGAGACTCCCATCATAAGGGAAATGATAAAGGTCAAGCAGGCCTTAGTATGTGTCATTAAGAGGTTGATTCTCCTAGATAAGAGATTGATGGCCATAAAAAAAGTAGTAATTGGTAAGTTTGGGAGAGACATGGAGCCATGAGATGGTCTATCAAAAGGAAATACGGAAATTTCTTCAAAGGAAGACTACCTAATGGTTGCAAGCTATGCATGGAAGGAGCAAAGCTAGTGTTATTTGTAACTGGTGTTTGCGACAGGAATTGTCCATATTGCCCACTATCTGAGATGAGAAGAGGAAAAGACTGTGTTTGGGCTAATGAGAGACCAGTGAAGTCTCCTGAAGATTTAGTAAAAGAAGCTGAATTAATGGGTGCTCTGGGAGCTGGTATTACCGGTGGAGAGCCAGCAATAGTGAAAGAAAGGGTTATCAATTTCATGGAAATTCTTAAACGGGAGTTTGGAGACGAATTTCACATCCATATGTATACTTCAAAGAGATTGGATAGGGATACCATTGAGGAACTATACAGCAAAGGGTTAGATGAATTGAGATTTCACTCAACCGTAGAAAGTGACTTCATGCTGGATAGCATTTCAATTTCAAAGGAGATTGGATTGTGCTCTGGTTCAGAGGTACCATCGATGCCAGACAGGGTTAGTGACCTCATCTCCCTAGCCAAATCCCTGAAGGAAATAAATGCTGATTTCCTCAACTTAAATGAGCTGGAGGTTACTGAGACGAACTATCGAGCACTAAAGGACTTAGGATACTCTATTGGTGATATATCTGTGCAAGGAAGCAAAGAAGCTGCGTTAAAAGTAATTAAATCAGTAGATTTCAACATTCACTTCTGTTCAGCGTCTTTTAAGGATGGAGTACAACTGAGAAAGAGATTTATCAGAACATCCCTCAGAATAGCAAGAGAATACGAATACGTTAACGAAGATGGTCTGATTGTAATAGGCGTAATAGAACATCCAGAGAAAGAGAAACTATTGGAAATCATGAAGGAAATTTCCCATAGATATAACTTAGTTGAAGGAAAGGAGATATACCTAAATCTGGAAAGAGGTAGAATAGAAACAAGTCCTGAAGTAATGGAAATCTTGGTAGAAGAGTATCAAAGGGAGGGGGTGAGATATTATCT
>QMUK01000004.1 GCA_003660555.1 Thermococci archaeon | reverse complement strand
GGACTCGAGTCCACTTACGAGGACTTCCTCGAAAGTTTCCACATAGTCTATATTCCGAATGCTACACATTCAGGAGTTCATGGACTCTCTGAGACTTGGTCTATAGTCTTCTCATTCGTTAAGCTAGTTGAGGATGGAAAGGAATGGCCTGAAGTCGAGATAAACGTCTCCAGTATGGGAAACTCCCTAATGGTAGAAGCAAATTTCTCAAGGACCCCCGAGTCCTATAAGCTGATTTACGGGAAGCCGTCCAGAGTTGGGAAGACGTATTCCGATTACACGAGAACTAAATGGAAGTCTTTAGACATAGATACGTCTAGGTATATTCTAGAAAGCGAAGGTCCAATTGGGATATTCGTTCTCGCCGAGTACAAATACGGGAAAATGAAGTTCACGTCTTCCTCTAGAATAGTTACCCACAAGGTTAAAGTTCCCTCGGATTAAATGCCACTGGGGTAAAATGAAATGAGGAGAAGAATAAGGGCCAAGGTGTGGAGCATAATAGACTCTATGCTCCACAAAGACGTTGCGGAAATCCTAGAATTCATAGGCAAGAAATTCGGTCTAAAGGAAGATCTTTTGAACTACCTCCACATCGAAATAAGGAATAAATTAAACGAGGAAGAGTTTAAACAAGTACCGAAAAACGAGAGAATTATACTCCTCCCCCACTGTTTAAGGCACAAAGATTGTCCATGCAAATACAACGAGTTCGGATTGGTTTGCGACGGATGTGAAATAGAGGAATGTCAAATATTTAGAATTAGGAAACTGGCAAAAGAAAGGGGATATGAGACATATGTTTTGCCGGGAGGAAGTATGGTTAAAAAGATAGTGAAGGAAAAGAGACCTAAAGCAGTTATAGGTGTGGCTTGTTACGAAGAAGCAAACCTAGGAATGGATAAACTCAAGGAAGTAGGAATACCATGTCAAGCAGTCCTGTTACTGAAAGACGGATGTAAGGACACATTAGTTGATATAGACGAGATTAAGGAAAAAATGGACTTGGATCAAACCTCAAAATAGGCATTTCTACTATATATGTAAATCAGGTCATAGAGTCTGCGTAGTTAACGTTTTAATCTAAGAGTCTCCAACTACTTGGAGGGAGTATGAAAGACATACTGGAACACACGATTGATTTTGCCTCGAGACTTGGAGCTGATTATTCTGAGGCTAGGTTAGAGCTCAAGAGGTCAGAAGAGGTAATACTGAAAAACGGGGTCCCAGAGGGATCTGGTTTTTCCTTGAGCAGAGGAATTGGTGTCAGAGTCTTGGTCAATGGTTCAATGGGATTCGCATCCACCAACATCTTAGAGAAAGATGAGGTAGAAAACGCAGTAAAGAAGGCAATATCAATGGCAAAGGCATTCAAAGGAGAAGAAGGACTCTCGGATGAGGAATTCACCGAAGATAAATGGGGGAATAGACCGAAAATAGATCCAAGAGATGTTGATTTGGAAGAAAGGATATCTTACTTGATGGATTTAGACAAGGAGATATTAGGCTTAGAAGAAGAGATCAACGTGAAAATACCCTCTAGATTCTTGGAGATAAGGAATCAGTGTACAGAGAAGCATTACGCGAACAGCGAGGGATCGAAAATAGAGAGCCAAGTGACTAGAGTGGAAGCATTCTACTCTGCTGTGCTCATGAGAAACGGCGACGTACTTCAGACCATGGGCTCATTTGGTAAGAGCATGGGATGGGAGACTCTAGAAGAGATTAACTTCAGAGATAGGGTGCTAAATGAAATAAGAGAAATGGAGAAAATGTTTAATGGTAAGAAACCACCGGAGGGGGAGTTAGATGTAGTCATAGGGCCGCAGGTAACTGGGATAGTTGTGCACGAGTCCTGTGGGCACCCCTTCGAAGCAGACAGGATAATGGGTAGAGAAGCTGCTCAAGCCGGAGAGAGTTACATGTCTCCAGATAAGCTCGGATGGGAGATAGGCAGTGAAGCAGTAACCATAGTGGAGGATCCAACCTTGGAAGGATCCTTTGGTTTCTACTTGTACGATGACGAAGGAGTCAAAGCTAGAAGGAGGTATCTCATAAAAGACGGTGTTGCCAACGAATTGCTACATAATAGAGAAACAGCTTACAAATTGGAGACAAATAGCAATGCTTCTGCAAGGGCATCCTCCTATGACAGAGAGCCAATAGTCAGAATGGCCAATACCTTCATGTTACCTGGAGACCACTCTTTTGAAGAGTTAGTAGAGGACATTAAGCTAGGCGTGTACATCAAGACCTACATGGAATGGAATATAGACGACAGGAGATGGAATCAGAGGTACATAGGGAGACACTCCTATCTCATAGAGGACGGGGAGATAAAAGCTCCAGTGAGAGAACCTATACTCGAGATGACCACGGAAGGTCTATACAAAAGCGTAGATGCAGTGGGGAATGACCTCGACTTTGAAACAGGGCATTGTGGAAAAGGAGATCCGATGCAAGGAGTCCCTGTGTGGTTTGGAGGTCCACACGTGAGATTGAGGAGAGTCAGATTATTAACGAGGAGGTGATTCCATTGCCTATTTCTCCTAACGAAATAGTCGAGAGCGTGAAGAAACTCGGTGCAGAGGACGTCATCTCTATAGTTAGGGACTATGAGATGAAACAGATAAGGTTCTCTAACAACAAGATAGACGTGGTGAAGGAATGGAGGAAGAAAGAGGTATCTCTTTTCATTTCAAAAGACAAAAAGATCTCTGTTTCAGAAATAGAAGTTCTAGGAGATGAAGTAGAGAAAGAAGTTTTACCAAGAATAATTTCTAATTTGGAGACGTTCAAGCCAAAGGAGGATTATTATGGAATACCCACTGGACCATTCGATTACACCGAGATCAAGGGAATATATGACAAGAAAATAGAGACAATGGACACGGAATTGGTCGACAAGGCTGAAGGCGCAATCAATTCAGCGCTAGAGCAAGGAGTGAACAGAGTCGCCGGCACTCTATACTCCATAGTGGAAGAAGTCAATCTAGCGAGTAGTTCTGGTATAGAGGCAAGCGAGAAAGGAACTGAGATAAAAATAAACGTGAGAGCATTTTTAGATGAAGAAAGATCAGGACAGTGGCTGTCCTGTTCCAGAGATTTAGGAGGATTCGACCCAGAGAGGGCGGGAGAAATAGCTGGAGAAATGGCTACTTTAAGTAAAGAGGCGAGGAGTGGAGAACCTGGGAAGTACGACCTTCTATTAAGCCCGATAGTTATGGGGAACTTACTAGATTACGTTTCATTCGCGACCAGCATATTTTACGTGGAAGCAGGATTTTCCTTCTTAGCAGAGAAGTTAGGGGAGAAAATAGCTAGTGAGAAAGTTTACTTAAGAGACGATCCAACAATAGAGGGAGGACTAGGATCCAGGAAGTTCGATGACGAGGGCTTTCCTACTAAAAACAAATATCTGATTAGGGAGGGAGTACTTGAAACGTACTTGCACAACCACTCTACATCCAAGAAGTACGAGACAAATAACACAGGAAATGCTGGGTGGATATCTCCCAGACCATTTAACCTCATTTTAGAGCCGGGCAGAAAAAGAATGGAGGAAATGATTTCAGAAATAGAGAGAGGAATACTGGTGAACTCCAACTGGTACACTAGATTCCAGAACTACAGAACAGGAGACTTCTCCACAATATTCAGAGATGGAGTCTATCTAATAGAGAAAGGGGAAATAAGACACAGATTGAAAGGGTTAAGGATGAGTGAAAACTTCCTGAATTTCTTAAAGTCAATAGAGGAGGTAGGAAGGGAGGAGGAGAAGGTAGAGTGGTGGGAAGTAGAAATACCGGTTTCAACTCCACCAGTCTGGGCGAGGAACTTGAGAGTGACGAGAGCGACGAAGTGACTTTAATATGGGGAGACGAAGAGCCATACTTCACTGAAGACCTAGCAATTCCTTTGTCAGAGAGGGGTCTGAACTTAAAACTACTCCATAGGAGCGAGCTAATGTTAGGAAGGGTCACGAAATCGAAAGTGTTCGTCATGGGTGATCACTCCAATACTTACTTCTTATGCAAGGCATTGGGAGCAAAAGCAGTAGTCTCAATAGACGCTCACACAGACTTAATGAGAGATGAGTTCGATCACGCATCATGGCTCTACTTCTCTCTCAGAGACTTCCTAAAGAAGGCGGCAATAATAGCTCCTGTGTTAATGATACCCTCTAGCCCTAAGACAGAATTGGGCTATTTCCAAGACAGAGTTAGGATATATCCCTATAGGAGGAGATATTTCCGAAGAAGAAGATATATGAACTTAGAGGACTACTCCATCACTGAAATAGTGAATGATTTGAGCAGTTTCCTCTCTGGATGCCAGGCCCATCTGACTGTAGATCTAGACGTCCTTACTCCGGAGTACAACCACTCGAGATTTCAACATGGAGAATTAGGAGGGAATCAACTCCTGAATGTTTTGGAACATTTGCTTTCCTCCTTAGAGGTTAAGAGCATTGACTTCTCCGAGGTAGTCGATCCTGATCTGGACTTACTAGTAGATTTAATAAGCACAGCACTCTCCTACCTAGGCGGGTGATTCATTGAGCAAGACCTCTAGGATACCAGGATTCTATAAACTCACTCTAGAGGAGAGACTAGAAGTATTAAGAGACTTTTCCGGTCTATCAAATGAAGAAATAGAGTTGTTGTCAAATTTCGGAAATCTAGGGAGGGAAGTCGGAGAGAAAATGATAGAGAACGTAGTAGGTGCGATGAGTTACCCTCTTGGAATAGCGGCCAATTTCCTGATAAATGGAAGGGACTACCTGATACCAATGGTGTTAGAGGAGCCATCAGTGGTGGCAGCAGCAAGTAATGCTGCTAAAATGACTAGGAAAAAAGGGGGAGTATTCTATGAAGTCACGGATCCAGTAATGATAGGACAAATTCAAGTAGTCGGAATAGAAGACCCCTACTTTCAGTCTCAGGCGGTATTATCCGAAAAAGAAGAAATATTAAAAATAGCCAACGAAAAGGATCCGATACTAGTCAAATTTGGTGGTGGTGCCATAGATCTAGAGACTAGGGTCTTGGATTCCCCTGTTGGTAAGATGCTAGTTATTCATCTCTTAGTAGACGTGAGAGACGCAATGGGTGCTAATGCCGTCAACACCATGTGCGAAGCGGTCGCCCCATACATAGAGAAGATAACTGGGGGGAAAGTGTACCTCAGAATAATATCTAATTTAGCAGACAAGAGGTTGGTGAGAGCTAGAACTGTGGTAGATAAAGAAGAACTTGGAGGAAGAGACCTAGTAGAGGGAATAGTAACAGCTTGGGCATTGGCTGAAGTCGATCCATACAGAGCAGCGACACACAACAAAGGAATAATGAATGGTGTAATAGCTGTTGCCCTAGCCACAGCACAGGACCACAGGGCTATTGAGGCTGGTGCACACGCATATGCTTGTAGATTTGGGTGCTACAAACCTCTGAGTAGGTGGGAAGTCAATAGAGACGGAGATCTAGTCGGAACACTGGAAATGCCAATGGCAGTAGGAACTGTTGGAGGAGCCACTAAAGTGCATCCAGTAGCTCAGGTATGCATGAAGATCCTCGGAGTAAATAGAGCCTCTGAGTTGGCAGGCATAATGGGGTCTGTGGGATTAGTACAGAACCTAGCTGCACTCAGGGCACTAGCAAAAGAGGGAATACAGAGAGGACACATGAAACTTCACGCTAGGAACATAGCAATGAGTGTGGGTGCCAAGGGTGAGTTAGTGGACAAAATAGTAGAGATAATGGTGAAAGAAGGAAAGATAAGCTATGATAGAGCAAAAGAAATTATGAACGAGTTGAAGAGCTAGGCCTACCCACGGGCATTAAATACAATGGCTCCTCTTTAATCTTCAACGCCTTCTTGACTTCAGAATCATCGAATGCCCCGACAGCAACAGTCCCCAATCCCAAGGACACGGCCTGTAAGTACACGTTCTGGGAGCAATGCCCAGCCTCCATGTGGACATATCTAATACCTCTTTCTCCATACACAGATGTAGTTCTCTGATAGTTTGCTGCTATTACTAGCACTATTGGGGAATCCCTGACCCATTCTTGGAAAAAGGACGCTTTAAATAGCTCTTCTTCTTTTCCCCCATGGTCAATGAGTAGGAGAGCATGCCTCTCTGGGAGATACTTGTACACTCCGACTTCTAGGCCAGACACTCTCCTGACCACAACGTAAATCTCAAGTGGGTAGGTCGCTCCAGCAGATGGGCAGGACCTAAACCCCCTTCTTTTGTCTGTTATTCCCTGAGCTGACCATAGAAGTTGCGACACTTCTTCTATACTCAGAGGTTCGTTGGAATACGATCTTATGGACCTTCTCTTTAGAATGGCCTCTTCTAAGACTATTCCTCTGTGAGATGGTGATGGAAGCTCTATTACTTCACCCTCGATTTTTGCAGACGTAGACCTAGAGGTATTATCCTTGTCATTGAGAAGATCATCAGAGTAGTAGTAATGGATGACCATTCCCATCACTAGGAGCAATAACAAGGGAATCCCGTAGGTTATCCTACTAGACAATCTCACACCTCCCATTAATCCGTTCGTCAATGAAGCATGACCCAACTTCGGACTGCTCAAGATACACACTTCACTATTCCTGTAGAAAAATATTTCAACCCCTTCACTATTCCTTGGGGGGTTCGGCATGGAAAATGAGTCCGAGAGGGAAGTATATGTCTACATAGATGGATCCTTCTACCCCAAAGACGAGGCTAAAATTTCCGTATTTGATCACGGATTTCTCTATGGAGATGGAGTCTTCGAGGGAATAAGAGTATATAATGGTCTCATATTTAAACTAAGGGAACACATAGAAAGATTATACAAATCTGCTAAACACATAAAGCTGGAAATCCCAATAGAAAAGGAGGAAATGATTAATAGGGTCGTCGAGGCAGTGAAGAAGAACGGATTCAAGGACGCCTACATAAGATTGATAGTAACCAGGGGGATAGGAGACCTCGGATTAGACCCAAGGAAATGCCCCAAACCAAGTATTGTGATAATAGTACAGCCTATGGGACCACTTCTAGGAAAAGAGGCTCAAGAGAAGGGCGCAAAGGCCATAATATCTTCAATAAGGAGAATACCTACGGATTGTCTCAGCGCCGAGATAAAGAGCCTCAACTACCTGAACAGTATCCTAGCTAGAATCGAAGCGAACGAGGCTGGAGCACACGAGGCTATAATGTTAGACAAGAGAGGTTTCGTCTCTGAAGGTACTGGAGACAACGTTTTCATAGTCAAGGACAATAAGATAATCACTCCTCCAAATACAGCCGGTATTTTGGAGGGGATAACTAGGAACAGAGTAATGGAGCTAGGAAGAGAGCTAGGATACGAAGTTTCAGAAGAAGAAATAACTGTTCATGACTTGTACACAGCAGACGAAGTCTTCTTGACGGGAACTGCAGCAGAGATAGTTCCTGTTGTAGAGATAAATGGTAGGAAAATAGGAAACGGAAGACCTGGGCCTGTGACTAAGAGGTTAATGGAGGAGTTCAAGAAAATAACTCAGAGGGATGAGGAGGGAGTAAGGGCGCTTTAGGAGACCCAGAAATGAGTTTTGCTGCCAAGGGATATCTATTATCTATTTCTCAGATTTTTTCCAGATTTTTTCTATTTCTCTTTAGAGTAACGATGGCTAGGGTACTGGATAAGGCACAATACGGTGTGTTGGGAAGCAGTTACCCCATAATAGATTTCTTCCTAGTCTTGGTTTCAGGGGTTCCGAGGAGTCTCGCTAGAGAGATATCCAAAAACAGAGGTGACGAAAAGGAAACAGAAATAGTGAGGATGGGATTCTTCTCTTCTTTACTCGCACTATTGCTAGTGTCACTCCCTTTTTCGATCTCGATCATTCTATTTAGGAAAGAGATATCCTCATTGTTCAAGGAACCAATGTTCGAGAAGTTACTAATACCAATATCGCTTGTGGCTCCATCGATGTGCATCATAGCATCTATAAGAGGGGTGTTATTGGGAAAAGATGATGTAAATGCATTGTCCTTGACTTGGTTACTGGAACACATATCTAGGTTGGTAATAGCAATCTCACTCTCTGTGAAGTTCGGCGTACTGGGAGCAATACTGAGCTTCCCCATCTCATATATAATAGCCTCACTCCCTGCCATAAGGAGAATCTCTCTCGGGAAACCGAGTTTGGACTTGGGGATTAGAATATTCACGTACTCAATACCGATTACTCTTTCCTCTTTCTTTTGGCTACTCATCTTTGATACGGATCTTTTTTCTCTGAGAATACTGGGAAGAAGCAATGAGGAAATAGGAGAATACTTCGCATCTATCCCATTGGCTAGGATCCCCACAATTGTGGCCTCGGCTTTCTCCAGCTTATTGGTCCCTAAGGTTGCTAGAGAATCAGATGCCATTAGGAGTTTCTCTCAAGGCATGAGATATACCATGTTTCTGTCTATACCGGCTTTCTCATTGATATCTTTGTCTCCGTATCCCTTTCTCCTAATAGTCGGTGAGGAGTATTTCCCAGCGAGAGAATACCTCCCATTGATATGTGGATCAATGCTTTTCCTTTCTGTGTTCATAGTACTTACTGGTACACTCCAAGGGGAAGGCAGAGCCTCTCTACCATTGTTTGCTCTGATACCGTCGTCTCTATTGAACCTCTTTTTGAATTTGGCTACCGTGCCGAAGTTTGGACCTTTGGGGGCTGCAGTATCTTCACTTATCTCCTCTATTGTGTCTTTGATAATACTGGTGAAGCTCTCTGGAATATGGATGGAACACTGGTGGAAGTTTCCAATACTCTTCATACCCTCCATGATTTTGCTTCCACAGGAGATGTCTGTCCTGAATACAAATCCCAAGATTGGAATCGGATCCTTAATCGAGTTCTCTCTACTGTCCATGGCATACCTTCTCCTACATCTATTGGTATCTTTGAGGCTGAAAATCATTGAAAAGGACGAACTGGGCGAAATCCCAATGATTAGAACAGTAGCTAGATTTTTCCCTTAGTTCCTGACATGTATTCCTAGGGAAACGTATTTATTATGGGTGTGATGAAAACAGAACGGGACTGAGAGTTGAAGATGTTGCACAAGGAACTGGAGATAATGGTCAGGAATTATTTAGACAAGAGGGCCAGAGGAATTGAAGCTCACGATGACCTAATTAGAATATGCAGAATAGCGGTAATAGGAGAAGTAGTTAGAGCTCCCGTGAGTAAGAGCTCCAAGATATACGTTAAGGGACTTGCTAAGAAAATAGGCGTAGTTATAGAAATAAACAGAGATAGAATGAGGAACTGGCCGTTTCAAATGTTATTAGACTTGTATTCAGAAATACTACAGGAGATATCCAATTTGGAGAAAGTAGGGAGAGAAACAGGGTTTAATGAGAGGTGGTCTCCGGAAGTGACAGAAAAGGTCGAAGTAACTGGTATGACTCTCTACCCGTTCCTACCGAAGAGAAGGGGAGTTGGGAGAAAGGAATACACAATAGGGGAGAGAATAGAGTACCTGAGGTCCGTGCTCAAGGACATAGGTTCAGAACTCATAGCTAGGGTGCTCAGGGGCATGGAGAGAAAAGGCATCTCCTTAGGAGACATACTAGGGATAGAAGGGAAAGTATGACCAATGGATTGGTGAAGCCAGGTATTCCTTTCTTTCTAGCCGATATTTCTTCTCTCTTTTCTCTTACTTTTTTCATCATCTCATTTATGCCTGAAAGCTCCTTTGAAATCCTCGACATGAATTCTTTCTCTGTCTCTCCCTTTCTAACCTCCTTCCTCTCTACCTTTCTCTCTAGTTCTAAATAAATTTCTTTCTCGTTTGAATAGAAGGTCTTAGCATCGTCCAAGAATTTCAAGTCTTCTTCAAGTATTTTCACACCCCTCTCTTTTCCTCTATTAATTTCCTCCTCTAAGAGGTTTATCTCTCTCTCCAACTGTTTTAGGGCATCTTCTAGATCCTCTAACGATTTCTTTACTTCATATAGTTCTCCTTTAACTACTATTTTTTCTATAAATTCGTCCTGCTCAAGTACACCAAATCCCTTGAAGGTATTTCTACTTTTGATCGATAGGAAGTCCACTTCCCTCATGTATTCCTCTTGTGGCAGTCTGCCTCGGAGTGTAATCTCTATCTCTTTGGTAATTGCTGGATCAAATGACACTCTAACGTCTTTGCTTCCCTTACTAGCACCTAAGACGTTTATCTTATTCCCGTTTATTTCCCATTCTGTCTCCTCCAAATCAGTCTTTAGGACAACTAAGCATCTCTCTGGGAGTGGATGCTTTTCCCTAACCAATAGTTTTACTTTTCCTGCCGAGAGCCTCCACGTCTCTCCTTCGCCCCTAGGGACGAATTCTTCCTCTTCTATGTAAAGCGGATCTATGCTTGAGAAGAATTCCTCATTCCTCATGTCTGAGATCTCCCTTCTTAACTCTAATAGAGTATTTACCACCAGTTCCAGCGTTTTTTTGGCATCATCTGCTGAAGAAATTTCTCCAACTTCTATTTTAGCTTTTCTACCCAATTCTTCTTCTAGAGAAGATATCAAGTCCATTAGTTCTTTGATCTTCTCTTTGGAAAACGATATGGAGTCTTCTGGGACGTATTTGTCAGCAACTGTTAGGAAAAGGTCTAAGTCTAGTTCCTCGTTTACGACTTCGTCTGTTCCCCTGAATCTAATTATCGAGTCTGCTTTTATTAGTCTTATTTTTCTGAGCCTTTTAGTCTCAGGGGCTACTCCTCTTAGAGACACCTTTGCCTCTTTAAATTCTAATGGATTGAATGTTATTCTAAGCTCTTTGCTCTCTTCTCCAGATACCATTTCTATTCCTTTCCCATCCACGATCCAACGCGGATTCTCTATGTCGGTTTCAGCTCTTAGAACAGCACTTATAGGGGATATTTTCAGACTGTCTAGCCTTTCCACTGTGAAGTTTACCTCTACTAAATTACCGGGTGCTGCTGCTGGGGAACTAATCTTGACGTCGCTTATTGACACGAAGTCCCCTGATTGGAAATTAGTCATAGTCATTACGAGCAGTAAGACTGCCCAGAACATTTTCTATCCCCTCGAGTTAAGGTTTATAACAACAGGTATTAAGCATTGCCCAATCACGAGGTGATGGGAATGGAGTTAGAAGCATCATTAGCATGTAGTATTCTAGCATTGATCTTTGCAGGATATCTCACTTCCAGAATACTCAGAAGAGAGGTAGAATCCAAGGATGTGAAGGAAATATCATCCTTCGTTCAAGAGGGGGCCATGGCATTCTTGAAGAGGGAATACACTGCAATAGTACCTTTTGTTTTAGTGGTATCTGTATTGATAGCAATTCTCATATCTCCGGAAGTAGCTGTATCTTATCTGGTAGGAGCTAGTTGCTCAGCACTGGCTGGTTTTATAGGGATGAGCATAGCCACGAGGTCTAATTCGAGAACTGTTGAAGCAGCTAAGAGTAGCCTAAATGAGGCACTTAGAATGGCTTTCTCTGGAGGAACAGTTATGGGAATGAGTGTAGTTGGGCTGGGACTCCTAGGGGTCACCCTCCTATATCTGTTATTCAAGGATCCAGAGAAGGTATTGGGATTCAGCTTTGGTGCAAGCTCGATAGCCCTGTTCGCTAGGGTAGGGGGAGGAATATACACGAAAGGAGCAGACGTAGGAGCAGATCTGGTAGGCAAAGTGGAGGAGGGAATTCCAGAGGACGATCCAAGGAATCCAGGGGTTATAGCAGATAACGTCGGAGATAATGTAGGAGACGTCGCAGGAATGGGAGCAGATCTATTCGAGTCCTATGTTGGAGCAATAATAGCCTCTATGGTCATAGGATACACTATATCAGAGAAACACCTACTTTATCCGTTGTTGATAGCCTCTGTAGGAATATTGTCTTCAATAATGGGTACTTTCTTCGTCAGAACTGGAGAAAGAGCAGATCTAAACGTTGCTCTGAGAAGAGGAGTTGTGTCAAGTTCTATACTTGCTATAGTCCTGTCTTTAGTTATAACCGAGTTCTACCTTGGAGAAATTGGAGCATTTATAGCCATACTTTCCGGAATATTAGTTGGAGTTGCAATAGGTCTCCTGACAGAGTATTTCACTTCCTATAAGTACAGACCAGTTAGAGAGATAGCTAAAGCCTCTGAGACCGGAGTTGCTACCAATATACTCACAGGGTACTCCACAGGTATGCTCAGCACAGTTCTACCCCTATTACTGATATCTGGGGCGATAATACTGTCCTATCACTTCTCTGGATTGTACGGCATCGCAATAGCTGCCTTGGGAATGCTCTCCACCACGGGAATGACAATGTCTACAGATGCCTATGGGCCCATAGCTGATAACGCCGGGGGATTGGCTGAAATGACTAAGATGGGCGAAGAGGTCAGGGAAAGAACAGATGCCCTAGATGCACTCGGAAATACAACTGCAGCAATTGGAAAGGGATTCGCGATAGGTTCGGCTGCCTTGACTGCATTGGCCCTACTCTCAGCCTACATGCACGTAGCAGGTCTTAAGATAGTAAACATAGCTAGGCCCGAGTCAATAGTTGGTTTGTTCATAGGAGCCATGCTTCCCTTCGCTTTCTCTGCTTTGGCAATAAGAGCAGTTGGAGTTTCTGCTAGAGAGCTAATAAACGAGATAAGAAGACAATTCAGAGAGAAACCCGGAATTTTAGATTGGAAGGAGAAACCAGACTACGGAAAGTGTGTTGACATAAGTACTAAGGCAGCGATAAGACAGATGGTATTGCCAGGAGTAACTGCTGTAGCAACTCCGATAATAGTGGGATTGATCCTAGGAAAAGAGGCTTTGGGTGCTCTCCTGATAGGAGCAATAGCTACAGGGTTCCTCCTAGCCATAATGATGGCCAATGCCGGAGGAGCTTGGGACAATGCTAAGAAATACATAGAGGCCGGAAACTTGGGAGGTAAAGGATCAGACGTACATAAAGCCTCTGTAGTGGGAGATACTGTTGGAGACCCGTTTAAAGACACGGCAGGTCCATCCCTAAATATATTGATAAAGTTGATGTCGATAATAGCATTGGTATTCGCGCCTCTTTTTTAGAGGAGGTGTCAGAAGTGGATGAAAAAAGAAGGAGAAAGGTAGTGATAATGGGCG
This sequence comes from Thermococci archaeon, assembly GCA_003660555.1. Lineage (GTDB taxonomy): Archaea > Hadarchaeota > B88-G9 > B88-G9 > B88-G9 > B88-G9. Next base: position 19,543 of record QMUK01000004.1, on the reverse strand, counting down.
CAGCTGGAAGAGACTTCCATAATTTCAACGTATACTTCAGAGATAATCCGAATTACGAGGTGGTTGCATTCACAGCATCTCAAATACCGAGAATAGAGGGTAGAGTTTATCCTCCAGAGTTAGCAGGAGAACTTTACCCCAAAGGAATACCAATTTACAAGGAGGAAGAACTTCCAAAGATAATCGAAGAGAAAGAAGTAGACGAAGTAGTACTAGCCTATAGCGATCTCTCTCATTTGGAAGTAATGCACAAAGCCTCCTTGTCCATGTCCAAAGGAGCAGACTTCAGACTCATGGGTCCTAAATCGACGATGCTTGAGTCAGAGATACCAGTCATAGCAGTTTGTGCTGTGAGAACGGGGTGCGGCAAGAGTCAGACTAGTAGGAAAGTGTCTAGGCTACTCAAAGACAGAGGATTCAGTGTTGCTGTAGTGAGACATCCGATGCCATACGGAGACCTAAAAAAGCAGATAGTACAGAGATTCGAGAGTAAAGACGACTTCGAGAAATACGGCTCAACTATAGAGGAGAGAGAGGACATAGCACCTCATTTGGAGATAGGAAACGTCGTTTACTCTGGTGTGGATTACGAGAGGATACTCAAGGAAATAGAGAGGGAGGGATTCGATTACATAATATGGGACGGTGGTAACAATGACTACCCATTCTATAAGCCGGATCTAATGATAGTAGTGACAGACTCTCATAGACCTGGACATGAAGTCTCCTACTTTCCTGGGGAAGTAAATCTAAGAATGGCTGACGTCATAATAATAAACAAAATAGATACCTCGAATCCTGAAGGAGTAGAGCTAATAAGGGAGAACATTAGTAGAGTGAATCCCAATGCAACACTAATAGAGGCAGCCTCTCCGATTTCCATGGAGCCGAAAACAGACTTGAGAGGTAAGAAAGTTCTAGTCATAGAGGACGGACCCACAGTGACTCATGGAGAAATGGGATACGGAGCAGGATATGTCTTAGCGAAGAAAATGGGTGCCGAAATAGTAGATCCGAGAGAATACGCCGTTGGTTCAATAAAAGAAGCCTACTCGATGTATAAACACATCGGCAAAGTTTTACCAGCACTAGGATATTGGGAGGACCAAATGAGAGACCTGAAGGAGACAGTAGAGAGAACAGAATGTGACTACGTAATATTGGGAACGCCAGTTGATTTGAGCTTCTTGGGATTCGATAAACCAGTAATCAGGGTAAAGTACGAACTCCAAGAAATAGGGTCTCCAAGCTTAGAAGAAGTCTTGGACTCTTTCTTGAAGGGTGATGACATTGGAAGGGAATGTGGTACGTGAAGGGAAAACTAAGATTCTCTATAAAGAAAAACCTGGAGAACTGATAATGGAGTTTAAGGATAGCATAACTGCTATGAATGGCAGACTGAAGGAGACTATACCTGGAAAGGGAGAAGTGTGCTCCAAGATAACTGAGATAATATTCTCTCATCTGGAAAAAAATGGAGTAAACACGCATTTCATTTCCAGAGTCTCAGAAAAAAAGCTTAGAGTGAAAGAACTAGAGATGTACCCAATAGAAGTTGTTTGCAGGAACATCGCTTTCGGAAGTCTCCTGAAGAGATTACCTCTTAGGTCAGGAGAGGAACTAAAGAGGCCTGTTATTGAATTCTACTATAAAAGTGATGAACTCGGAGATCCGATGCTCAATGAGGATCACCTAGCGATACTCGGAGTCTCAGAGAGTGAAATAAAGGAGATCAGGGGAACAACTCTCAAAACAAATGAGCTTTTGAAGGAACTTTTCCGCAACGCCGGTCTTAAGCTAGTGGACTTCAAGTTAGAGTTCGGGAAGTACAAATCTAATATACTCATAGGAGACGAATTTTCACCGGATAACTTCAGAGCGTGGTTGGAAAATAGACCCGTAGATAAGGATCTCTTCAGAATGGGAGAAGGAAGGGATACCGTAATTAAAGCTTACTTAGAGGTTTTAAAGAGGTTGGAGAAAGTTGTTAATTGAAATTAGAGTAGATCTAAAGGAGGAAATAGAGGATCCACAGGGAAAAGTAGTAGAAAAAGCTCTCAGAAACTTGGGATTCCCAGTGAAGAGTGTCAGGTTTTCAAAACTAATAAAAATAGAGTTAGATGTGAAAGACGAAAAAGAGGCAATTGAAACCGGAAAACAGATGTGTAAGGTCTTGTTAGCAAATCCCGTAATAGAGAAGTACACTGTAAAGGTGATTCCTTGAGTTGCGGAATAATAGGCCTCTTATCAAGAAGAAACATAGCTAGAAACATATATTTCGGATTATTAGCCCTTCAACATAGGGGACAAGAGAGTGCTGGAATTTCAATACTCAAAAACGGCAAAATTCATACCAAAAAAGGAGTAGGGTTAGTTTCCGATTTATTCTCTAAACATCAAATAGAAAACGGAGAGCTCGGAATAGGACATGTTAGATACTCTACAACTGGAACCTCCTCAGAGAGAGATGCGCAACCATTTCAAGTTGACTCTCCTCTGGGAGGAATTGCTATATCCCATAACGGAAACGTAGTTAATCTGATTGAGCTTAGAAGAGAGCTTTCAAGAGACTTTCCCTTCGAATCTGGGTGTGACGCGGAAGTACTTCTCAAACTATTGGCAAGAGAGGTATCCGAAGAGGGAGATCTAATCGAGGGAATAAAGAACATCTATGACTTAGTAGACGGATCCTTCTCAGATGTCCTATTAACTGGAAATGAGGGATTAGTGGCCTTCAGAGATGCACTCGGCTTTAGACCCTTGGTGTGGGGGAGTGGCCCGACTTTCTCTTCTGAGAGTGTTGTACACGACGTTCTAGGAAGGGAATTTTACGGAGATGTGAATCCTGGAGAAGTGATACTGTTTAGAGACGATACAATAGAAAGAGAGAGAATTAAGAGAAAAAAGAGCAAATTCTGTATGTTCGAATACGTATACTTCTCCAGACCAGACTCCATAATAAACGGGAAACTCGTGTATTCAGTTAGACTGAAATTGGGGGAGGAACTGGCTAGGATCGAGGAACACGAGGGCGATATTGTTGTCCCGGTCCCAGATTCGTCTAGGACAGCAGCAGAAGGATATTCTAATTACACGGGAATACCTGTGGTTGAGGGACTCATAAAGAACAGATATGTGGGAAGGACCTTCATAATGCCCACTCAGGAGGAAAGGGAGATATACACGCAATTGAAGCTGAACCCAGTGAGAAGTCTAGTGAGGAATAGGAGAGTAATACTAATAGATGACAGCATAGTGAGAGGAACTACATCTAGGAGGATAGTCTCCTTACTTAGAAAAGCTGGAGCCAAGGAGATACACCTCAGGATTAGTTGTCCTCCAATTGTTTCCCCGTGTTTCTATGGCATAGACATGGCAAACAAGAGGGAATTAATAGCAGCCAATCACAGTATAGACGAAATAGAGAAAATACTAGGAGTTGACTCGCTAATCTACCAGAGCATAGACGGTTTGGTCAGAGCAATAGGCTTTAATAAGGAAGAGCTCTGCCTAGGTTGTCTGACTGGAAGATATCCCACGCCCTTGGCGAACGAACTGGTGAAAGTGGAGAAGTCAGGCAGGCTATGGGAGTGATGATATGGCAGGTTTATTGGGAATATTTGCCTTCGATGAAGCTTGGAATGTATCTAGGTTTCTTTACTTCTCAATGAAAGCAATAAGAAATAGGGGGCAGGAAAGCTCCTCAATGGTGACATATTCTACTGAATTCTCAGAAATAGATGGGCTCGGTGACGTAGAAGAGGTGCTCTCCGAGGAGAAAGTCGAGAGTTTGAGAGGACACATCGGATTAGGAGGAGTCTCCACAGAGAGGAGGAAGATATTTCAGGGACAAAAAGGGAAAGTCAGGGTGCTCTTCAGCGGAGTTATAAAAGGCGTTGGAGAGAACCTTAAAGCTGCCGAGTATTTGTCCAAGGAAATGAATTCCTTTAGAGAATTGGAGGAATTCGTCTCGTTCCTAGAGGAATTAGATGAGAGAATTTATGGCTCTCTCTTGGCACTAGGAGAGGGATTTCTTCTTTCCTACAGGGACTCAAGCGGAATTAGACCTTTATTAAAGGGCAATTTGGGTTTTGATTTGGCGATATTCTCCTCAGAATTGGCTTCAATAGACGTCATAGGTGGGGACTACTTCATGGATTTAAATCCAGGAGAAATAAACTTCTTAGACAAATACGGACTCAGAAAGGAAATTATAGGAGAAAAAAAGAGGAAATTCTGTGTCTTCGAGTACGTTTACCTGAGCAGGCACGACAACGTTTGGAATTCGATTCACGTGGAAGAAGTGAGAAACGAGATCGGAAGGCAATTGGCCAGAGAACACCCTCCAGAAGAGGATTCCGTAGTGATAGCAGTTCCGGAGACAGCTAGACCATTTGCCAATGGTTTCTCTCAGGAAGCAGGAATTCCTCAGAGACTGGGATTTGAAAGGATAGGAAGACACGTTAGAGCTGCTATAAAGCCGACTCAGTACGAGCGATTAATGGGGATACAGCTTAAGCACAACGTGATTAGGTCTGCGGTCTGGGGAAAGAAGGTTTACGTCTTGGACGACAGCGTAGTCAGGGGGAACACACTCAGAAACACGGTCTATTGGCTCAGGAGAAGGGGAGCAAAGGAGGTGCACGTTAGGATAGGGTCTCCTCATTTGATACATCCATGTCGTTACGGAATAGAAGTACCTATAAGAGACGAGCTGATAGCAGCTCATAATACAGAAGAGGAAATTTCTAGAATCATAGGAGCAGATTCGTTTAGGTATCTATCCACAGAAGGATTGATAAAGGCCATAGGCCTCAAGGAGAGTGAGTTGTGTATGGAATGCATGAAGGGGGCATCGAATGGGGGAGACTAAAACACTCCTAATTGGTAGCGGTGCTAGGGAACATTCCATAGCTCAAGCTCTCCACAGAAGTGGTGCGAGAGTAAGCGTCCTAATGGATTATCTAAACCCTGGAATAAGGAAAGTCTCAAAAGAAAGTGGGGGGGAAATTTTCCTAGGAGATACTAACGATCCTGGAAGAGCTGTCGAAGTCTCTAAGAAAGTAAATCCAGAGTTCGTGTTCATAGGGCCAGAGGAGCCTCTGTTCAGAGGAGTCTCCGATCACCTCATAGAAGAGGGTTTTCACGTCATAGGACCTCCCAAGGAATTGGCCATGATCGAAATGTCTAAAGTATACATGAGAAGGCTGCAGGAGAAATATTCCATCCCTGGGAGGCTTAGATTCAAACCATTTAAATCAGAGAGAGAGCTAGAAGAATTCCTAAAAGAATACGAAGAGGTCATAGATGCCTCAGTTGCCTTGAAACCAGCTAGGCAAGCTGGAGGAAAGGGAGTCAAGGTAATAGCAGACCAGAAGGTATTCCTCAGGAAGGAGGCTAGGGAATTAGAGGTGAAACACGGCAAGAGAATAATAGAGGAAGGGCTATCTGGAGAATTAGAGGAGAAATTCTTCTTAGAGGAGAGAGGCTATGGGGTGGAATACACCCTACAAGTTTTTTCAGACGGGGAACACGTACTACCACTTCCAGTAGTCCATGATCACCCACATTATTGCCCGGATTTCATGGGATCTGAATGTGGAGGTATGGGTTCAGTAATGGGGCCTGGAATGGACTACGGAATAGAAGACAAATTGCCCAGAAGGGGAAAATGGGTCTTACAGGAGAATTATCTCACACCTTTCATAAATGGCTGGGAATACGATAGAACTGTGGAAATAATTCAAAAAACCATAGAAGCTATGGAAAAGGAGACAGGAGAAAAATACAAAGGGGTGATTAGCGGACAAATGATGCTCACTCCATACTGGGGTCCAACTGTCTTGGAGTACTATTCCAGACTAGGAGATCCTGAGGCAGTCAACGTCTTACCCATTGTGGAGAATCTACTCGAAGTATGTGAGGCACTAATAGACGAAAAGCTAAACAGAGTAAAGCTCGAAATAGAGAATAAGGCCACAGTAGTCAAATGTTTTGCCCCTCGAGGTTATCCTGATCATAGGAGGGAAGGTAAAGGGAAGGAACTTCTGATAAACGAGAGTGAAATAGAAAAAAGAGGGGTTAGAGTATACTATGGCTCAATTTATCTGGATTCTGGGAAAATGCTAACTGGAGGCAGCAGAGCTGTGGAACTCTTCTCTAAGGGAGACTTCATAGAGGAGTGTTCCTCTAGAATAGAGAGAGTAACGGAATACTTGAGCCTAAGGAACTGGGAGCTCTTTCACAGACCTGAAATAGGGTCAGAGAATGCAATGAGAATAATGGCTGAGGAGGCACAGAAGGCGAAGTGGAGGTATCAGAGACTTTTGAAAGAGGGGAGACTAGGAGAGGAGAGAGTGAGTTGGCTTCCTAGGAAAGGCAAAGTGGAGGTGTTCTCCTCTTGAGCTTGAGTAAACCCAGAGCATCGATCATATTAGGAAGCCACTCTGATTTGGAGTACGGAGAGAAAGTGGTTGAGAGACTCAAGTCCTTAGGAATAGAATCCAGGATTAGGATAGCTTCTGCACATAGGGCACCCGATTTTCTAAGAGAAGTAATAAGAGAAGAAGAAGAGACAGGATCTGAAGTATTTGTATGTATAGCAGGTTTTTCCGCTCATTTACCAGGAGTAGTTGCTTCTCTGACAATGAAACCTGTAATTGGGCTGCCACTGGACAGAGGAGTAATGGGCCTTGATTCCCTGTTTTCCATGGTGCAAATGCCACCAGGAGTTCCTGTAGCCGTTGTGGGTATAAACAACACAGAGAACGCCGCCATTCTCTGCGCTAGGATACTGTCAGTGAAACACCCAGAGGTATTGGATAAATTGGAGAGCTTTAGAGACGAAATGGTTAGATCCGTTGTAGAGAAGGACTCAAGAGTAAGGGAGGATGGGTAATTGAGGTATTCGGATGCCGGCGTAGACGTGAATAAGGAAGCTAGAGTAATAGACTTACTGAAGTCTCATTTCGAGAAGACGTACTCAAAGGAAGTGTTAGGAGGAATAGGTGGATTCTCTGCCGTCTTTAAATTAGGTGAAAGCGTGCTAGTGGCCAGTACAGATGGGGTGGGATCTAAAGTCTTAGTAGCACAGGAAATGGGGAAATACAGAGGAATAGGCTATGATCTAATAGCAGTGAACGTAAACGACGTCATTTGTGCTGGAGCCAAACCACTCTTTTTCCTAGACTACTTAGCATTTAGAAGACCAAATGAAAACATTGCTGAAGAATTAGCCAAGGGAATGGTAGACGCTGCTAAGGAATGTGGCTTATCAATAATAGGAGGGGAACTGGCCACTCTTCCAGAAATAATATCCGGAATTGGGAACAAAGCGTTCGACCTGGCTGGAACATGTATTGGAATTTGCAGCATTGATAGGCTAATAAAAGGAAACATAGAGGATGGGGACAAATTAGTAGGCATCTCGAGCAATGGAATACACTGTAATGGATTGACTTTAGCTAGAAGAGTGTTCTTCGAGAGAATGAGACTCACTCCTTATGACAGAATACCAGGAACTAATTTGGTAATAGGGGAAGAGCTACTCAGAAGAACTTACATGTACTCCGAAGAAGTCCTGAGGCTTAGAGACATGGGAATTTTAAGAGGCGTAGCTCACATATCTGGCGGAGGATTTTTAAACATCAAGAGGATAAACAACAGGTTCTCGTACATTATAGAGTACTTACCGGAACCTCCACAGATATTTCAAGCGATAGAGAAATTCGGGCAAGTTCCTAAAGAAGAAATGTTCAGGACCTTTAACATGGGTCTAGGAATGATCTTAGTAGTGAAAAGAGGAGAGGAAGATAATGCCATTGAAGAAATAAGCAGAATTGGGAAAAAAGCGTATGTTATAGGAGAAGTGAGAGAAAACATGAAGAATAAAGTCGCAATTACCAGAAAAGCCACTGGATTGAACAAGGACATAGTATTATAGGGCAACTAGTTTTCACGAAACGTCACGCTATTCTAGATGAGCAATTCTCCAAAAATGCACAAATAGACGAAAGAGGTGTCATTTTGAAACCAGAGGAATATCTCCAGAGACTGATAGAACTCGTTGAACTGGAAAGAAGAGAAGAAATCAACGCCATGATATCAGAAATAAGGTCAATCAGCGGATGGAAAAGGGAGAAACTAGGAAGAGCAATACTAGGTCTCAAGGGAAAAAGAGTTGGAAGGGAGTTCGACTATTATCTAGTGAGATATTCAAGAGATAAGGAGATAAAAACTGAAATAGGTGTCGGGGATCTAGTTTTAATAAGCAGAGGAGACCCCTTGAAGAGCGATTTGGTAGGTACTGTTGCAGAGAAGAGAAAGAGATCAATAACTGTGGCTTTAGACCAAGTCCCAGAGTGGGCTCTTGGTAGAGTGAGAATTGATTTGTACGTGAATGACATCACTTTTAGGAGAATGATAGAAAATTTAGAGAGACTGAAGAGAGCTGAGGGTCGCCTTAAAGAATTAAGGGACATAATAATCGGTTTGAGGAGACCCGCTTCACCAAAGAAAGAGAAAACTGAAATACTCGATAAAGAACTAAATGAATCACAAGTGAAAGCTGTAGAGCTTTCTCTCGGATCAAAAGACTTTTTTCTCATACACGGACCACCAGGGACTGGGAAAACTAGAACGCTTGTAGAGGTAATAAGACAGGAAGTGAAAAGAGGGAGAAAAGTCTTAGCTACGGCTGAATCTAACGTGGCTGTGGACAACCTATTAGAGGGATTGTTGAATTACGAAGAGTTGAAAGTAGTGAGAATAGGACATCCTGCCAGGGTTTCTAAGAGACTCTGGGATGCTACCATTTACAGGAAAGTAGAGAAGAAACCCCTCTACAGAAAAGTAGAAGAATTCAGAGAGAGAGCGCAGTTAATGGCACAGGAAAGGGATAGATTCCAAGCACCTATCCAACAGTACAGGAGGGGGCTGAGCGACGAGGAAATACTAAGACTCTCGGAGAAAGGTCTTGGAGTAAGAGGGGTCTCGCCGAGAAAGATAAAGGAAATGGCTAAGTGGATAAAAACCAATAGAAAAGTGCAGGAGCTCTACGACAGAGCAAGGAAGTTGGAAGAACTCCTAATCAAACAAGTTTTAGAGGAATGTGATGTAGTAGTGACTACTAATTCCTCCTCGGCTTCGAATTTCCTTAATAATGTCGAGTTCGACGTCGTCGTAATAGACGAGGCAACTCAAGCGACTGAACCATCGGTCCTAATACCAATATCCAAGGCCAAGAAGTTCGTGATGGCGGGAGATCACAAGCAACTTCCTCCAACGATACTGAGCCTAGAAGCTAGGGAACTAAGTAAAACCTTGTTCGAGAAGTTAATAGAAAGAGAGAATCACCTATCATCGATGCTAAGAGTACAATACAGAATGAACGAGAAGATTATGGCATTTCCAAATGAAGAATTCTACTCGGGCAAGTTAGAGGCTCACGAAAGTGTTAGGGGGATAAACCTTTCCGATCTAGGAGTGAAGGAGCCCAACAGATTCAAGGAGGTTTTGGATCCGAAGGAGCCTTTGGTGTTTGTAGATACCTCCAGACACAGGGAGAAGTGGGAGAGGCAAAGACCAGGATCTACTTCCAGAGAGAACCCATTAGAAGCCAAAATGGTAATCGAAATACTAAAGGAGCTAGTGAACATGGGAGTGGACCAAAGGGAAGTGGGAGTCATAACGCCATACGACGACCAAGTGGATCTGATAAGGACTTCAGTTCCGGAGGAATGGGATATAGAAATACATAGCGTAGATGCCTTCCAGGGAAGAGAAAAAGAAGTCATAATAATTTCATTTGTTAGGAGCAATCCCGATGGAGAATTGGGATTTCTAAACGATCTAAGAAGATTGAATGTATCGATAACTAGAGCTAAGAGGAAGTTGATTTGCATAGGGGATTCCTCTACGCTAGAAGGCAATCCCACCTACAGGAGATTTCTAGAATACATAAGAAGAGAAGGCGCGTTCTTGGACTTAGTCGATCTAATACATAGACGGTATAGATGCGCCTTTAATCAAGACCTTCCTAATTTGTCTCTTGAAGAAGAAAATTCCAAGTAAAAAGAACGAGACTGAATATGTTATACCCAAAACGATGGTTTTCTCTATACCTAAAACAGGATTGGCAAGTCCTAGCGAATACCTTATCATCTCTGCTGGATAGCTGAAAGGGGTAGCTAAAGCTAATGATCTCACTAGATGAGGCATTCTCTCCAGAGGGGTTAGGCCTCCAGTTGCTATCGGTAGTATCCAGCCCAAGAACTCCATCACAGGTCCTGAGGTCCCTGTCGAGATAGTCACTCCTCCTAATATCATCGAATATCCAAGCAGTACTAAAAGCAGAGAAAGGAATCCAACCAACATTGTAGGGAGATCTACCACTGAGATCAAAGGTGGTGAGATGAGAAGACTCAAGAGTACATAGCTACCGAGTAGAGAGGCAGAAAACCATATCAAGGAAACGGGAATTAGCCCTAGGAAGATCACGAGGAAGTCTCTACCACTAGTTATGACATAATCCATTATTCCGTGAAAGCCAAGCCTCCTTATTTCCCAAGCCCAATCCCAAGTTGCTATTGAGTAGGAGAGAAAGATCGCCATCGCTACCATTGAATGAGACGAAACCATACTAGCGTCTACTTCTTCTGAAGAAAACAGGATAATTGAAGTCAGGAAAAGGAGTAACCAAAGGATCAAGGAGAGCAGACCAAATAGAAATCCGGAGTTTCTTATCAGCTCCGTTCTCAGATAAGCCTTAAATATCTCTATCACAACTCTCAAGTCCTTATACCCCCGGATCTGAGCTTCTTTCTCTCCCATATACTAAGAGACTTCTGTCCAATTGGCAAATAAAACATGAAAAGAGCAACTCCAATCCCAATTGGCACTAATATATTGCTTCCTCCTAATAAAACAGTCTGAATAGCTTCTATAGTATGAGAGGAAGGTATTAGAGATGAAATGAGCCTAGCAAAAGTTGGCATGACGTGCTTAGGATAGAAGACCCCTAGGAAAATGAAGAGCAAAGGTCTTATAACCTGTATGATCCTCCAACTCTCTCCCCACAACGTGGCTAACCCAGATATCGCTATGGCCAAGCTAGAGAGAGCCAATCCAGAGAGAGCGGCCAAGCCCATGATGGAGATGGACTCCAATAGGAACCCACTCCCAAAGTAGTAGAGCAAAACTGGGAGGACGCTAGTCGACCCCAATACTAGAGTTAAACTCAGCCTGGGTATGGGTATAGCTAGACTTCTGAGAATTGGATTAGATGGAGACGAAACCACATAGGGACTAGTGCCCATCTCTTCATTGTATATGGGTCTCCAAAGTATCTCGTCTGATACCCCTAAGACGACCATCAGGACGAAAGAGCTAGATATGAAAAATGGAACTGGACTGATTCCAACTTTGCTTTCGAATGCATTGAAACTCCCCGCGGAGGATCCTATCAGTAGTATTAGGAGTGTGAGCAAATAAGGAAATAGAGAGAAAGTCACTAGAATGGACTTCCTTCTGAGAACCTCTGCATAGAACAAAAGGGCTTCAGCCCTGATTAGCCCGAGCATCCCATGCACCTATTCGCTTGTGAAGTGGACGAAGACGTCCTCTAACGTGGGCTCTTCTACCTTGACTGAGACTATATCTAAACCAAGCGAGATTATCTTCCCTAGTATCTCAGATAGCCCTTTCTCATAAGTCTTGAGTTTGGCTTTTATTTCTATCGTCCCATCTGCCGAAATAGATACTCTACCGTCGATTAGCCTCTCTATTTCGTATTTCAGATCTTCTGTTCTAATCTCATTTTTGGCTATTATCTCGATGGTTTTCAGTTTCGGTATCCTTCTCTTTAGCTCTCTAGGCGTCCCTTCAGCAACTATTTCCCCCTCATTGATCAGCAATATTCTATCACAAAGTATTTCGGCTTCAAACATATTATGAGTGGTGTACAACACCGTCTTGTCCTCCTCTTTAGCCAAACTCATGACCAGTTCTCTTATCTTCCTAGAACTAGGTGGGTCTAATCCAAGAGTTGGCTCATCCAATATCAATACAGGCGGATCTTTCAGTAGAGCTCTAGCTAAGGAGAGTCTGGCCTTCATTCCCAAGCTGTATTCCTCGAATAATTTGTCTTCAGCCCCCAACTCCCTTAGACCCAATAAGTCCATCAATTCACTTATTTTCCTCCTCGAAAAGTCCTTTTTCAGACCATACAGGGCAGAAAAGTATTCTAGATTTTCCTTTCCTGTTAGTTTGCCGTAGAATCCCTTTTCAACTGTTAGCATTATTCCTATTATTTTCCTGACTTTTTTCGCCTCTTTTACCACATCAAGTCCGTTTACTAGGGCCCTTCCCGAATCTGGAATGAGTAAAGTGGACAATATCTTTACCGTAGTAGTTTTGCCTGCTCCATTCGGTCCTAGAAGTCCTACTATCTCTCCATCTCCGACCTCGAAGGACACTCCCTTGAGAGCTTCTACTACCTCCTTCTCGGAACTAATCAATCCAATTCTCTTCTTGGTCAAATACTTCTTCTCTAAGTTAATTGCCTCTATGCTCATGACTGATTCCTCAGTAGGCGTAGTCTATTTCTCTAGAACCTCGATAGGCAGCTTCTATTATTTTACTGGCCATTTCCTCTTTCATCCCAGCCCTCTTCACCAGAAATTCATAGAGCTGTTTTCTGGTATATCCCTCTTCTTTCTTTCTCGAAATTAGATATATCATTGTTAGGAGGATTTCCCTCTTCAATTCCTCCTCTAATCCGAGTCTGTCTACTAGAGTGACTATTGCAGCGTATATGGTGCTTAATGCCTCGTCGAATTCTCCCTCTCCCAATGATCGCATGTCCAGGTCACAACATATGTTCAGTTCCTCTTCGTCTCCTACCAATGAAACCTTAACTAGCTCTATTCTCTCGTTTATTATCAAAGCAGTCCTGTAGGCTTTTACTCTCTCTCTGAGCCCTAGGGTTGCTGTTTCGAATGGGAGAGTAGCAGATATTCTGATCGAGTTTTGCATTGGTCTAACCACGAAACTTATTGGAAATTTCGGGTTTATTGCCCTTAATCCAGTTATTCTCTCGTTTTCATCCCTGAATACTTCCACTTCCCATGGAGATTTAACTATGTCTTTGGAATCCTCTTCTCCTGTCTCGAACCACTCTTTTATCTTGAGAAGGGTGCCCTCACTTTCCAAGAGACCACCTCTCGTAACTAGGTACGGAAATATTTAAGACATAAGGCCAATCCTAGGCTCCTGTCACGGCTCACTCTTCACACTGCTAATACTCAGGGAGGACTCAGTTTGGTAGGAAGACTTAGAGACCTGCTGAACTTCCTCAGAGAAAGGAAGAATCTAGTTTATTTGTTGTTAATCTCTTTTACGATAAACACCGGTTTCTCGAGCGTGAGTATACTGATACCGTATTACATTCTCTCCCTGAAGGGAGTTCTCAGAGAGTTACCTGAGTTGGCTTCTAGAGTTGAGGCCAGCGAAGCCGTCGTGGAAATGGGGGTAATGACCTCTGCATTCATGTTAGTTAGAGCTCCACTAGCCACTGCTTTCGGGTGGCTGAGCGATGAGATAGGGAGGAAGAGGCTAATACTCCTAGGATCAATGATATACATACTCACAGGCTTTCTGTATTTCTTCGCGAGAAATTGGACCGATCTAGTTTACATAAGGGCACTACAAGGTGCTGCCTCAGCTATGGTTTGGCCTGTGGCAGAGGCACTACTCTCAGAGAGCGTTCCAAGGGAATTCAGAGGGAGAGCTCTTGCTCTGTATGTCAGCTCCATGAACGCTGGAGTAATGATAGGACCATCCCTAGGTGCTTTTGCTTATAAGGCAACTGTGCTTTTTGGAGTAAAAGAAGTCCAAGAGGCCCTTAGGATCCCATTTTTACTAATAGCTACATTTAATCTAGTAGCTCTTTTTTCGGCACTCCCTCTCAAGGAGAAGAGTTTAATACGCGGGAATGAGGCCTCAGATGAAAGAGAAGAGGAAACCGAAGAAAAAATGGGAATAAGGTCCCTTAGGAGGGACCAGAGAGTATCACTCTACGTGATGTTTCTAAATGGGCTGATAAATGGATTCGCTGTTGGAATAATATCTTCCGTAATGAGCGTTTACGCCATAGAATACGTGGTAAAGGATCCCTTGACTTTAGGGGCTATAATGAGCTTATCAGCTCTCTTAGGAATGTCTGCCTCTTATCCAGCGGCTTGGCTTGGAGACAAGATGGGCAGGAAGGGAATAATAGTCTTGGGTTATGTCATCAGTAGGCTTTCGATATTCGCAATACCCCTGATAAGCACACCAGAAGAGCTCTTCTTGCTAATGTCAGCTACCCACATGTCATTTAATGTGTCTTTTCCGCTGATGAGAGCTTTACAAGCCGACATATCCCCGTCTGAGATAAGAGGGAGAGTATTCGGAATACAGCAAACCTTCTTCAACACTGGGATGATCCTGGGACCAATAATAGGAGCACTGATATACTCTAGGACAGAGGAAATGATCTTACCCTTTGATATAAGGGGTGTAGTAATCCCGTTTTGGATTTCTGGATCTCTTGGTGTGTTTACTCTTTACTTGTTCGCCAAATTCGTGGTAGAGATCAAGGATAGCGAATGATTCAGCGCCCCCTGTCTCACGCAGATTCAAATTCCGAGCGCATACGCTATTATGTCTGCTGCTATTACTTTCCAAAAAGTGTCCTCTTTTCGAATTCTCCTCCGTAGACGATAGATTTCGTACCACCACTCTAGCCAAAGCTTCGGATGGCGAAGTAGATACATTATCGGGAAGGGAATTGGCCAGGGGCAAAGAGTACTCCAAATCCAGCAACGACTGACTAGGGTGTATCCCTCCATTCCCGCAGCGTGAGTTGCCCAATACTCCCAAGCTCTGTACTCGAGGGGTTGCTTTCTATTGTCCACAAGATAACTCGGCTTACTATGCTCGTTTAACGAGAGGAAAACTGAATAGTTAGCTAGACTCTCCTCTATTAACCTGTACCAAGTTTCTCGGCTGTACTTCTTACCACTAAGGTCTGTGAAGGTATGGAAGGCCTCGTGAACCAGTGAAGTTTCTAGCAAATCCAAGAATGCCCTATTGAAAGGTATATTGATTTCTTGGCAGACCTCCTTTGCTGACTCAATCTCCCTATCTATAGCAACAGTATTGCCGGAGGTTCAATTTCGATCAATGACTTCCTCGACGTTTCTTTCGAGTTAATGTAACACGCCCTAGCGACACTTATTCCCCACGTTTTCTCACACTCAGATACCATTCCCCAAATTTCATCCAGAAGACTTTCCATTCTTGGTTCTTCTATTTCAAAAGGAAGCATTCCTCTAATTTTTAGAAGAGGTTCTCTTATCTTCTCTTTTAGTCCATAGAGACACCTTGGATCTATATATTTCCTGAGCTCAGGTGGGCAAAGCGAATCTACTGTTTCACTGTCAACACAGTAGAGATTCACTCTGTCAAAGACCAATTGAGCGTGTGGAGACTTCGCTAGGCATCTATATATTGTTTCATTGTCTACTAAGTGTGAGAACTCCTTCGAGACGTAAACCCTCATCTGATCACCACCTTGGAAATTTCACACTTCTCCTGATTTGAAAATTCTTCAAGAGTTGAGATATATAACCCACTATTTAACAAAAAACAGTTTAGATAAATTTTCTGAATCACCATGTTCTTTCTCCATGAAATGGAAAGGCATGTTTTCGTCAGTTCACGAACTATTTGACGTCAGTTCTAGGCATTACATTCAAGAGATCAAGCTGAAAATACGTTCATCGTATACACGTCGTCTTCTTAATTTCCTAGCGTTAAATTTAATTGCTTCTAGCGAGGTCTCGTTACCTCACTCGTTGGAGAAAGATCCAGTCCGCTCGTTGAGTTCCAGAAAGGCTATATATGGGAACCCTCATCAGAACCAGAGGGCGGCCGTAGTCCAGTCTGGTCTAAGACACCGGTCTGCCACACCGGTGACCCGGGTTCAAATCCCGGCGGCCGCACCACTCATCTCTTCCTAGTGTCTACCTCGAGAATCACTGCCGTTCCATAGACTAGTATCTCCGAGACCCCTGACATGACATCTGAGGTAGTAAACCTCACCCCTATTACGGCGTTAGCACCCATTTCCTTTGCCTTGGAAATCATCCTCTCTATTGCCTTCTCTCTAGCTTGATTCATCAGTTCAGAGTATTCCTTTATTTCTCCTCCGAATACAGATCTCACACCAGCGGCTATGTCTCTACCAACTCCTCTAGCTCTCACAGCATTTCCGCTAACTATTCCCAAGGTCTGGACTATTCTATATCCGGGAACTTCCTCAGTAGTGGCCAGTATGAACTCTCTCATCGAATCCCTCCAGAGATGTAGGAGAACGTTATAAAAAATATAGGTCAATTCAATCATCTACTCAGCAGGATGCAAATGGGATTCTCATTCATCCCTTATACCTTTATCTGTGGGCAAAGCTTGGAGATCAACTTAACCAATGAGAGAAACCTCGGATAAAATATTTCTCCTGACTTACCTCTCTCTACATTGGAGACTATCTCTCTAGCCAGTTTCTCTGGATCGAATACTAAAATCGGAGTTCTACCTCCAGCTCTCTCGAAGAACTTCGTTTTCATTGGACCAGGATAAACGTTTATCACAGCGAATTTCCCCTTCATTTCCTTCCTCAGGAGAAGAGAGAAATATCCTAATGCGGACTTAGCTGCCCCGTATATCGGGTAATTTCTTAGAGGAATTAGGGCTCCGGCGCTTATAACGTTCACTAATGCCCTCTTCAAATGGGGAATTGCTTCCAAGGTAAGTTTCACTGGGAATAGAAGGTTAACTCTTAGTATTTCCTCAGCTTCTCTAGGAGTGTGCTCTGAAATACTTTTCGCCAATCCAAATCCAGCGTTATTGACTAGCACGTCCAATCCTCCTAAATCTAGAGCTCTCTTAATTATCTCTCTAGGTTCTCCTCTGAAATCGAAATGAAACCCTCTGAAACCATCTACATTTTCTTCCATTTCTCTGAGCTTATCCCAATTTCTAGAGACGCCTAGTACCTCCCATCCCCTTGAACAAAACTCCTTGGAGAGAAGTTCTCCTAGTCCAGAGGAAACGCCTGTTATCACCACTACCATTTCTGCCTTACCTCTTGGTTTTGGAAACTATGAGCAGAAGAGGAGGCAACAGCAGAACTGATATCAAGAAGCAGTAGCTTACCCCTATAGCTAGAGTAATCCCCAAATCGTCCATCAATTCTAGTTCGGCAGAGAGGAGGGCCAGGAAACCCGAAACCATTGTTATAGTTGAGATGAGCATCGGTCTGAACACCCCCCTGAGAGTCCTAACCGAGACTTCTTCACCCCCTCTGGATAGCTCCTCCCTGAATCTATTGGTGAGTTGTATTCCGAAGTCTATTCCTACCCCGAGTATCATGGAGAGCACTCCGGTGAGCATCATACTTATCGGCATTCCCAAGTGTCCCAGAGTACCCATAGTCAAAGCCAAACCCAAGGAAACTGGGATGAGGGGAAGGAATCCGTATCTAATTGAGAAGAAGGTCAAGAAGCATATGAGAGATATGGCTATTCCTCCTATGGAGTTCACTCTGTTCATATCTCTCTCCATGATCTCTCTTAACTCCTCTATGAAAACCAGACTACCTGTGAGTTTCACATCTACTCCAGGCGGTTCACCTAGCTCCTCTATTTCCCTTCTCATCTCTTTTACGAGTTGTATTCCTCTGTCTTCCACACCACCAGTGTCCAAGTTCACATCTATTACAGTCAGGGAAAAGTCTTCACTTAGAAGTCTCCCTGGTTTGAGTGTCTCCCAATCCCATTCGCTCTTTACGAGGTCTGCTATGCCTCTCACAGACACTACCCAATCCATAGCACGCATTCTATTTTCTAACACTTTTAAGTAATCTAGTATTCTTCTAACATCTCCTTCCGAGTATACTGCTACTTGTATACTCTCTGTTCCAAGAAATTCGCTTTCGAGAATTTCCATTCCCTTCTGAGACTCTACATAGTCAGGAAGCACCTTCCCCCAACCAGTTTCCATTCTGAGCTTCTCCGTGCCCGATACTATATAGGAACATAAGAGGAACACTATTATCATGAAGAGCAACGGTCTTCTGGCCTGAAATCTGGAAATTCTCTCTAAAAAATCTGAAAATTTGCTCAACACTTTCACTTTCCTTATATTCTCCTCTCTAACATCTCTAGACCACAGGAGAGTGAAGGCCGGTGAGACGAATATCGCGGAGAACATGGAGAGAAATATTCCTGCTGAAATTATCATCCCCAATTCTCTAAGAGGAGGCATTTTCCCAGACAGTAAAGCGAGAAAACCAGCCATGGTAGTGCTAGAGGAACCCAGTATTCCCCTACCAACTTTAGAGACGGAATTCACTAACGCCTCTTCCCTACTCTTACCTTTGAGGAGCTCCTCTCTAAATCTCGAGTTCACGAAGACACCGTATTCTACCCCAAGACCTATTACGAGAGAGCCCACTGCAGCTGTCTGAATCTTTAGAGATCCTCCCATGAGGGATAGCAGTCCCAGAGTCCAAGTTAGAGCCATTATTACTGATATGACTGGTATTAGTCCTCTGGTTGAGAGGAAGAAGACGACCAGTAAAATGGATATGATTAACACGGAGAGTAACGTAGTGACTTTGAGATCCCTAAAGAGCCTCTCTAGAACGTCTTCAGATTGAACGTCCGTCCCCGTCAAATAAGTAGAGACTCCCTCGGGGAAACTCACTTCCTCTATGTCTTTTCTCACCCTTTGAACAAAGTCTCTTCTCTTTTCTCTCTCTTTCGGGACATCACCTTTGAATACCAAAATAGCAGTTCTGTAATCCCGACTTATCATTCCTTGGCTCACACCTATTTCTGAGAGACGCACTATGAGTTCCTTGTCCTCTGGTATTTCCCCATATATCTCTCTGACTAAGTCCGAGAACGAGAGCACTTCGAATATCTCTGCTTCTTCCATTAACTTCTTCTCAAGTCTTTCAAGTGATTTCAAGAGTTCCGGATCTCTGACATCTCCGTATTCACTTTGAAAAGTAACAATTACGAAATTGGTGGAAAAACCGCCCAATTCGTATGAAACATCCTCCCAAACCAAAAAAGGCTCGAAATCTTCTGGTAACATGTCTGAAATGTCGTGTTCAAACCTTATCTGTGAGGCAAAGAGGGCCATCACCAAGGTGAAGAGAATAGAGGCGAGAACTATTTCCCTATATCTTCTGACCTGAAATAGTGCCAATTTCTCGAGGGCCTCTTCTAACATTTCCCTCACCGATTAACCCGTTGATTTCCTGAACTTCATTGAAAACAGAAGGGCTAACGCAATGAGTATGAAGACAATTACTACTAGGAGAGGAACTACTCTTTCTTTTCTCTCTCTTGTTTCCAAGGATATTTTGATCGGAACTTTATCCTCGAACGTGTAAACGTTGTAATCTCCTTTCTCTGTATCTCCTACCACTCTT
>QMUK01000003.1 GCA_003660555.1 Thermococci archaeon | reverse complement strand
GCACAGGAAAAGAACGGGGGAGTACATATATAACAAAAAACACAAACCCTAAATTGAAGAGGTCCGTCAATAAGACTGGAAAACCAGAGGAGGATTAAAATGAGAATTGTCCTAACCTCTGACCCGAGTTTGACCTCTACCTTTAGGAATATACCTTTGCTCGACTTTTTACCGTGTGCACCTGTTGAGGATTTACCTCACTTCATCTACAAAATTCTGGATACCCAACTTCCAGACGATGATGGCAAACTAATTCAGGCTCCGTATGCAATAAGAAAGGTGGAAGCAGCGCTACTCAGACATGGTTTTAAGAAAGAAGATATTGTTGTTGCCCATCCAAAAAAGGTTGAAAAATTCATAGACGAGAAAACTACAATAGTTGGAGTACACACAATGGACCCTTATGGCTTGGGACCTGTAACCTTAATGTTTACTGGTGGTGGAAAGAAAACATCCTATTCGAAATACCTTTTTACCTCCTTTATAAAGAGGTTGAGAGACTATAGGGAAAGAAAGAGATACAAATTCAAGATTGTCATTGGAGGTCAGGCAGGGTGGCAGTTGAAATTAAAGCAGGATTTGACCGAGGAATTAGGCATAGACCATGTGATATCTGGAGAGGTGGAACATGTAATAGGAGATGTTTTCAGGGATATAGAGAGTGGGGGAGTGGACAAATTTATAGAGATCAAAACATGGCCAAAGGTTGATGAAATACCTCCGATTGTAAATCCAACCTATAAAGGAATGGTAGAGGTCATGCGTGGATGTGGCAGAGGATGCAAGTTCTGCTCTCCGAATTTGAGGGTAGCAAGATTCTATCCCATGGAAAGAATAATGGAAGAGGTTGAAGTTAATCTGAAAGTTGGGCAGAAAAAGATATGGCTCCACAGCGAGGATATCTTTAATTACATGGTCGAAGATAGAAGAAATTTCCATCCGAATGAAGATGCAGTAATAGAGCTCTTCGAAAGGGTTCTTGAGAAGGCAGAGTTCGCAAACCCTACTCACGGAACAGTAGCGGGTGCGCTTGCTGCTCCAAGGATTCTTAAAAGGGTTTCCGAACTAAACCATGCGGGAATAAACAGATGGATTGGCATACAGGTAGGATTTGAAACGGCGTCTCCAGAGCTGATAAAAAAGCTTGCGAACAACAAGATGAAACCATTCAGCGCAGAAGAGTGGCCTTGGGTTTTATTGAACGGGACCTATGCATTTAATAAGTTTTTCTGGTTCCCGGCATATACCACTATAGTTGGTTTGCCTTGGGAAACCGATGAGGATGGAATAGAGACTGCGAGACTGATAATAACAATGGAAAAGAAGTTAAAAGAGAAATTGGGTAAGAGAGCACATTTTACTGTAACTCCGCTAGCTTTTGTTCCGATGGGTAGCTTAAAAGAGGGGGAATTCTTCAATATTGAGGAACACCTTACAAAAGGAAGGATTCTGCACATCTATCATGCATGGAGGCATCTCGTGTGGGAGGTAGACCACGGTTTGAAGATGGTAACTAGAGGTAATCCGAACTTCTTGATTTTCGCACCTCTTGCAAAATTGGGCTCAAGATTGGTCATACGTAGCATAAGAAGATGGGCAATCAAGAGAGGAGTGGATGTAGATAGACCTCTCGAGCCGATGGATATAAAAATAGAGGAAGTAGAGGTGTAGCAAAAGTTCAATTATGGGGAGCTCGGTGCTATGGAAGTCTACATCAAAAGTAGCTCTAACTCAGTAATTGCTTGGTAGGCAAAATAGAGGTCTCTTATCTAATCGTAGAACTACAGTGTAGGAGATATAGCTAATGCGACTCCATCATGCTCTCTGGGATTGATCTCTCATAGACAGAGATGATGTCGCAGAACCTCTCATTATTATAAGTGATGTGAATGTTGCGACTTATCAATGTTTCCGTGAGGAGTTGGAAACTCCAAAGCACATCGTAAGTATCTCTAATTCCTTCTTGACGACCCAATCCACTATGCTTAAGACGGTCTTTTCAGACAAATAAATCAAAACAATATTCTTATTGTCTCTAAACCTCTTTCTCCGATCTCCCTTTAAGCTTTTTTCGATCTCTCCCAAGTCCTATCTGGAATATTAAAACCATGGTCTTTCCAGAGAGACAAAACAATTCCTTTATCGTGTTATGTAATCGAACTCAAGAGCTGGAGCATCGGAGTTGCTGCGTTCCATGAGAGAGTTTTGTGAATTGTTTGTCCCCATTACTTCGTCCCGAATAGGATAAACCGGATTACTTCAAGAGATCTTGTAAAATCATCTCACTTTCAGAGGTTTTGTCTGCTGTTCATGAGTTAGCTTCCGAGAAAACACGCGCATGGGAGTTTATCTAAACCTCCGTTGTCTATAAAGGGATGTCGCTACAACATCCTCTCCTATCTTTTCCTTTACAACATTAACTGCATTTTCCATCTTTTCCTATCAAAAGAAGTCGTCTTTACTTCTCCCTTAGTTAGAGGTATGTAAAACGCAATTGTAAATGTATCCTCCAACTATTCACGTAGGCCTTCTTTTCCTCTCCCCCGATGTATTCTTTACACCTTCAGCAAGCTATTAAAACTCTATGCTTCCAAAACGACTGGGTGTTCACAAACGTCGCTGGCATAATCTCTGTGCTCTTTCATCATTTTACAGGAGGGATATCAGCATTCAGCTGTTCGAAAAGTATATCAAATCCTATCCCATCGATCCTGTCTAGATAGTCACGACAATTTCAGTATGGATGATGAAGACTCCGCGAAAATTTTTAATACTTTGTAATTTCCAAGACAGTAAGCCGAAAATGTCTGACGACAAAAGAGATATGCTGAAAGACCAAAGAGGGTTTCAGGTGTCTTGTTGGGTTATGAAAAAGTTTCAGGAAGTTTTTACTGTATGTATAAACAACGTGGAGTTGAACTTACGAGAAGAGCTAGAATAAGAGCAAGACTAGTAGTAGCATTTTTACTATTGAAGAAGTGGAAAATAGGGAAGATTTGGCAAGAGAAGTCACCTATATTATCGTTAAGTCGGGTATGTTTGTCTCCAATGGAGAGAAGACGAAAACTTAATAAATTTTCATTTTTTTCGTCCCACCACCAATGAGTTAACAGAATCCGTGTGGAAAAAGGTATTTAAGCTAACTGGGTTATGGGACTGGGGGGTCGCGAGATGGACATACCAAGAGAGCTGGCATTCGCCCTAGTGATACTAGTAATGGGTGTATTGTACAGATACTCAATATTCAGGGATAAAGAGCCATTGGGATGGAACTACATACTCTCCGGCTCCATGTTCTTAGTGATATCATCAGCGCTTGGATTCGTTGACTGGAACCTCATACTGAAAGGTAAGGACATAGACAGGTGGCTGAGCTTCGTAGTGTCCATAATAGCCTTTGTGTTGATTGTAGTTGGAGCACTATTGTTCTCATACTCACTACTAACAGGTGATGAGGAGGTAGTCACTGAGGAGTGATGAAGCCGCTCCAGTCTGATCTTCTTTGGAGTACCTAAGGGAGAAAAGCTTAAATAGGGCTCAGGAATGTGCGACTTGGGTATGGCGGCCATAGCGGGGGGGTCACACCCGTTCCCATCTCGAACACGGAAGTTAAGTCCCCCAGCGATCCGGGTTGTACTGAGGTGCGGAAGCCCTCGGGAAGCCCGGGACGCCGCCAGCCCGTGCCCTGGTGGTGTAGCTCGGCCTATCATTCGGGACTGTCACTCCCGAGACTCGGGTTCAAATCCCGACCAGGGCGCCACTCGCAATTATTTTGTTGGGCCCGTAGCTCAGTCTGGAAGAGCGCCAGGCTTTTAACCTGGTGGTCCGGGGTTCGAATCCCCGCGGGCCCGCTTAAGGGGAGAGGAGGGAAGGAATGGCTAAGAAGGGTAGTAGAAGGAAGAGTAAGAAAATACCGAAAACTGAGATAGCTGGAGATGACAGTGAAGCAAAGAGGGATAAAGGAGTTGAAAGCAAGAGTAAATCTCATCGAAGTGAAAGAAAGAGAAGAAGTAAAACACGACAGAAAAAAATGAGAGAGGAGAAAGATGGTGTTAGTAGGGAAGAAGGTTTTAATATAATGGAGCATGAATTGGTTCCGGAGCATAGAGTATTGAGTGTAGAGGAGGCTAAAGAGATATTGAATAAACTGGAGGTTTCGCCAGATTTACTTCCTCTAATGAAAGCATCTGATCCTGTTGCTAAAGCTATAGGTGCTAAGCCCGGGGATATTGTCGAAATAAAGAGAAAGAGCCCAACTGCAGGTTACTTCACCTCGTATAGATATGTAATAGAGGGGTGATCTCCTGTGTCTTCTCGTAATTCTGGCAATTTAATCTCACAAAAGAAAAAATGGTCCCTAATGAGAGCTTACTTTGACGAAAAAGGATTAGTTAGACAGCATCTAGATTCTTACAATGAATTCATAAAGAGGGGACTCCAAAGAGTAGTAGATGAGGTTGGATATATTGAACCAGAGATAGAGGGTTTTAAGGTAAAATTAGGCAAAATAAGAGTTGGGAGACCATTTATTCAAGAAGCAGATGGTCAGGGGAAAGAAATACTTCCTATGGAGGCTAGAATAAGAAATCTAACGTATTCCGCTCCAATATATCTAAAAATGACTCCCATAAGAAATGGTATGGAGCAACAAGAGGTGGAAGTTAGGATAGGGGAGATTCCAGTGATGCTTAAGTCAGAAATATGTCCTCTATCTAAAATGAGTGAGGAGGAGCTAATAAGAGCTGGAGAGGATCCAAGAGACCCTGGAGGATACTTCATAATAAATGGATCAGAGAGAGTGATAGTCTCGATAGAGGATTTGGCTGTCAACAGGATAATGGTGGAGAAGGATGAAAAAGAAGGGACTTGTAGAGCTAAAGTTATATCAATGAGTGGTGGATTCAGAGCTCCTGTTACTGTTGAGAGGAGGAAAACTGGACTAATAAGAGTTAGTTTTCCTTCAATCCCCGGTTACATTCCAATCGTGATACTTATGAAGGCTTTGGGATTGGAGAAGGACAGAGAGATATTCCAAGCCATCTCGGAAAATCCAGAAATGGCGTCTGATATAATGTTCAACATAGAGAGAGCACTAGACATCCACACACAGGAAGAGGCTCTGGACTACATAGGTAAGCGTGTCGCTGCAGAACAGCCAAAAGAATATAGGCTTAAGAGGGCTGAACAAGTTTTAGATAGATATCTACTGCCTCACATTGGCCAAGAAGAGGAAGACAGGATAAAGAAGGCATACTTCCTAGGCAAAATGGCAGAGAGGGCTATTGAGCTACACCTAGGCTTGAGAAGTGTAGACGATAAAGATCATTACGCTAATAAGAGACTCAAACTAGCTGGAGACTTAATGGAAGATCTATTCAGATCGGCATTCCAAGCTTTAGTGAAGGATATCAGATATCAACTTACCAAGGCATACTCTAGAGGCAGAGAACCATCTGTTAGAACCTCTGTTAGGGCGGATCTCCTATCAGATAGAATAAAGCATGCGCTGGCCACCGGAAACTGGGTCGGTGGAAGGACTGGTGTGAGTCAACTACTGGACAGAACGAACTACATGTCTGCCTTGAGCCATTTGAGGAGGGTAGTTTCCCCACTTAGCAGGTCTCAGCCCCATTTCGAGGCAAGGGATCTACACTCCACACATTGGGGAAGAATATGCCCCAACGAGACCCCTGAGGGACCAAACTGTGGTCTAGTTAAGAATCTAGCAATGATGGCTGAGATTTCCAAGGGATACCCAGAGGAGGAAGTAGAACAAATGCTGACAGACCTCGGTGTAGGTAGCGTCAAAGAGGGGGACTGGACCGTATACGTGAACGGTAAGTTGCTAGGAAGGGTCGAAGACGGGTTGGATCTAGTTCAGAAAATAAAGGAGCTCAGAAGGAGTGGAGAAATAAGTGATCAAATAAATGTAGCATATTACGAGGAGACGAAGGAAATATACGTGAATTGTGACGCTGGGAGAGTGAGAAGACCATTAATAATCGTGGAGAATGGGAAACCAAAACTGACTGAAGAAGTCATAGAGAAAATAGAAACGGGAGAATGGAAGTTCTCTGATTTGGTCCGTAATGGCATAGTGGAATACCTGGATGCAGAGGAAGAAGAAAACGCATATGTTGCTATAGGCGATGAAGAAGTCACTGAGGAACACACCCACGTAGAGATAGATCCAGCAGCCATATTGGGAATTTGCGCTGGATTAATACCATACCCAGAACACAATCAAAGTCCGAGGAACAGCTACGAGGCTGGAATGGCAAAGCAAGCTCTTGGCCTGGGTTCGGCTAATTTCATGCTCAGGTTAGACACTAGAGGTCATTTCCTACATTATCCTCAGAGACCCATAGTGAAGACTGATCCAATGGAGGTGATAGGCTTCGATGACAGGCCAGCGGGACAAAACGTTGTAATTGCGATAATGCCATACTACGGATACAACATGGAGGATGCAATAGTCATAAGCAAGTCAGCAATAGAGAGAGGATTGTTCAGATCTCACTTCTTCAGAACTTATGAGGCGGACGAGAAAAAGTACCCTGGTGGCCAAGAGGATAGGTTTGAAATACCATCCAGAGACGTTAGAGGTTACAGAGATGAGAGAGAATACTCAAAATTAGCAGAAGATGGGATAATAGAGCCTGAAACAGTTGTATCTGGCGGAGAGGTACTTATAGGGAGAACAAGTCCCCCTAGATTCTTGGAAGAAAGAATTGCAGAGTTTGGAGCAATGGAGGGGAGGAGAGAGACTTCAGTTAACGTTAGGCCTGGAGAAAGTGGGATAGTGGACACTGTAGTCTTAACGACTACCTCTGAGGGAACTAGGCTCGTGAAGGTCAAGGTGAGGGACGAGCGAATCCCGGAGCTAGGAGATAAATTCGCCTCAAGACATGGACAAAAGGGTGTTATAGGGCTAATAGTCCCTCAAGAAGATCTTCCCTTCACCGAAGATGGAATAGTTCCAGACATAATAGTGAATCCGCATGGAATACCATCTAGAATGACTGTGGGTCAACTAATAGAGACCATAGCAGGGAAAGTTGGTGCTCTCCAAGGGAGGAGAATTGACGGGACTGCTTTCAGGGGGGAAAGAGAGTCTGACCTAAGAGAGCTTTTGAAGGCATATGGGTTCAAGCCGAATGGTAGGGAAGTCCTTTATGACGGGAGAACTGGGGAAATGATAGAAGCTGAGATATTCATCGGTATAACCTATTATCAAAAGCTGCACCACATGGTCTCGGACAAAATACATGCTAGGGCTAGAGGTCCTGTGCAAGTGCTTACTAGACAGCCAACTGAGGGCAGATCAAGAGAAGGAGGACTTAGATTTGGTGAAATGGAGAAAGATTGCTTAGTTGGACATGGTACGGCAATATTACTTAAGGAGAGACTCATAGATGAATCAGACAGGTACTTAGCCTATGTCTGCTCCAAGTGTGGGTCCTTCTCATACAAGAAGCAGAGAGAGGACGTAGTGGTGTGTCCCATATGTAAAGAAGAAACGGAAGCATATCAGGTCCCTGTATCATATGCATTCAAATTATTGATAGATGAACTCATTTCTATGTTGATATTCCCAAAGATGAGACTCAGAGATAGGGCGTGATGTAAATGATGGAGAGTTACTCCACCAAAGTAATAGATAGGATATCCTTCGGACTTTTGCCTCCAGAAGTAATAAGGAAGATCTCTGTATTAGAGATAACCAACCCAGACACCTATGATGAGGATGGATTTCCCATAGAGAGGGGATTAATGGACACCAGACTTGGAGTGATAGATCCAGGATTAAAGTGTAGGACTTGCGGGGGAAGAATGAGAGAGTGTCCAGGACACTTCGGTCACATTGAACTAGCTAGGCCAGTAATACATGTGGAATTTGCCAAGAACATATATCAGATTCTGAAAGCCACTTGTCCAAACTGCAGAAGGCTCACGATACCCGAAGAGAAGAAGAGGGAATACCTGAATAGAATGAAACAGCACGAGACGAAGAGACTTAGTTTAATTGAGAAGGTAGCAAACGAAGTTCTCTCAGAGGCGTCTTCGGTAGAGACTTGTCCATACTGCGGTGAGAAAAAGCCGAAAATAAAGTTCGAGAGACCTACCACGTACATAGTTGACGGGAGGAGGATTTTACCGAATGAAATAAGAGAGTGGTTGGAGGAGATAACAGATGAGGATGCACAACTAATGGGAATAAATCCTAAAACCTCTAGGCCCGAGTGGATGGTCATAACGGTTCTGCCTGTTCCACCTGTTACCGTTAGACCATCTATAACACTAGAATCCGGGGTTAGAGCAGAAGACGATCTCACGCATAAACTTGTCGACATAATCAGAATTAACCAAAGATTAAGAGAAAACATAGAAGCTGGTGCTCCTCAGCTGATAATAGAAGATCTCTGGGACCTATTGCAATACCACGTCACCACATACCTAAACAACGAGGTCTCAGGTGTTCCTCCGGCTAGGCATAGATCCGGTAGGGCCCTCAAAACTCTAGCCCAGAGGCTAAAGGGGAAGGAAGGGAGATTCAGAGGAAACCTCTCTGGTAAGAGAGTGGATTTCTCTGCTAGAACAGTTATATCTCCAGATCCATGGATTAGCATAAATGAAGTTGGTGTGCCAGTCAGGATAGCCATGGAGCTAACCGTGCCTGAAAGGGTCACAGAATGGAACATAGAGGAGATGCGAGAGCTAGTAAAGCGGGGACCTGAAAATCATCCGGGAGCAAATTACATAATAAGACCTGACGGAAAAAGGGTGAAGATAACCGATAAAAATAGAGATAAGCTTTCGGAGGAGCTGGGTCCAGGATACATAGTCGAGAGACATCTGAAAGATGGAGATGTCGTCCTATTCAATAGACAGCCATCTCTGCACAGAATGAGTATAATGGCCCACATCGTGAGAGTGATGCCCTATAAGACGTTTAGACCAAACTTGTGCGTTTGTCCTCCCTACAATGCAGACTTCGACGGTGACGAAATGAACTTGCATGTACCTCAGAGTGAAGAGGCTAGGGCTGAGGCTAGAATACTCATGTTAGTCCAAGAGCACATAATCTCGCCGAGATTCGGTGGGCCCATAATAGGAACGGTGCAGGATTACATCTCTGGAGGTTACCTGCTGAGCCTGAAAGACTCCCTACTTACGAAGGAGGAGGCTCAGTACATCCTCTATCAGTCCGGAATAGACCCGAGTCTTCCGAAACCTGCCTACGTGATAAACGGAAGAGAATATTGGACCGGGAGGCAACTAATAAGTAAACTGCTTCCTAAAACACTGAATATAAAGTTCGAGACGAACGTATTTCCCCCAGACCAAGAGGACGGTGTAGTGGAGATAAGGAATGGAGAATTCATTCGGGGCGTGTTAGATAAAAATGCGACAGGAGCCTTGGAGAGGAGTGAGTTACTGCACGTAATAGCCAAGGAATATGGGAATGATGAAGCAAGAAGATTCCTAGATGCTTTCGGAAAGATGACTCTCCTGTACATCATGAAAAAAGGATTCACCACTGGAGTCAGTGACGAGGACTTGCCTGAGGAGGCCTTAGAGAGAATAGACGAAATAATAAACGAGGCAATGAAGAGAGTAGAAGATCTAATAAGAGCTTACGAGGGAGGAGAATTGGAGCCCCTTCCAGGGAAGACTCTGAGAGAAACTCTGGAAATGAGAATCATGCAAGTGCTTGCAGAAGCTAGAGACAGAGCTGGTGAGATAGCCGGTGCATATTTAGGTCTGGATAACCACGCTGTAATTATGGCTAAAACTGGAGCAAAAGGAAGTATGCTAAATCTAACTCAAATGGCTGCCTGTTTGGGGCAGCAATCTGTTAGAGGAGAAAGAATCTCCAGGGGATACAGAGATAGAACACTTTCCCACTTTAAGCGCGGCGACATAGGTGCTAAGGCGAGAGGATTCGTGAAATCGAGCTATAAGAGGGGACTAGATCCGATAGAATTCTTCTTCCACGCAATGGGTGGGAGAGAGGGGTTAGTGGATACTGCCGTGAGAACGGCACAGAGTGGATACATGCAGAGGAGACTAATAAACGCTCTCCAAGATCTGAAGGTGGAATACGATGGTACAGTAAGAGATACCAGAGGTGCTATAGTACAGCTGAGATACGGAGAAGATGGCGTAGATCCAGCTAAAAGCGATAGGGGTGTAGCTGTGAACATAAAGAGGATAATAGAGGTTGAAATCAAGGAAGAAAGTAGTGGGAATTAGATGGGGTGTTCGATGTGGTCACAGAGAAAGAAATAAGCGACAAACTAAAAGAATTGGACGGTAGGATTCCTTGGTCCATTTTATCAGAGCTAAAAAGCGAGCTAGAAAGAGTGAAAGACAAATTGAGTGAAGAGAAACTAAATAGGATAGTTGAGAGAGTAGTGGAAGAGTACGAGGAAAGTCTAGTTGAAGCAAACGAGGCAGTTGGGACAGTAGCAGCTCAATCCATCGGAGAACCAGGAACCCAGATGACGTTGAGAACTTTTCACTACGCTGGTGTAGCTGAGTTCAACGTAACTTTAGGATTACCTAGACTGATTGAAATAGTAGATGCAAAAAAAGAACCTTCCACTCCAATGATGACAATATACTTAGACGAAGAACACAGATACGATCGAGAAAAGGCTAAGTTAATTGCTAGGGAGATAGAATCAACCACAGTGGGTGATATATCCGAGAGAACAGAAGTGGATGTGGTGAACTATTCCTTGGTCATATATCTAGATGAAGACCTGATGAGAGAAAGCGGTATTTCTCCCAAAGATGTTCTGAACAAAATTAAGAAGTCGTTAAGGAACAAGAAGGTGTCTCTTAAAGGAAATAAGATCGTAATAGAGATGGACGAAATAGACCCTCTAGAAATGAGGAGAGTTGCTATGAAATCGAAAGAGGTTAGAATAAAGGGAATAAAGGGAATAAGGAGGGTTATGGTGAGGAAAGAGGGCGAAGAGTACGTGATATATACAGATGGATCCAATCTCAAAGAAGTGCTGAAGGTAAAAGGTGTGGACTGGAGGAGAACTACAACGAACAACATACGAGAAATAGAAGAGGTCCTTGGGATAGAGGCGGCTAGGGCAGCAATAATAAGGGAGGCAAAGAACACCTTAGAAGAACAGGGGCTCAACGTTGACATAAGACACATAATGCTGGTGGCTGATGTGATGACGATGGATGGTGAAGTGAAACAAATAGGAAGACACGGAGTTAGTGGAGAGAAGCACTCAGTATTGGCTAGAGCAGCATTTGAAGTTACAGTTAGGCAGTTGATGGAGGCTGGACTAAGAGGGGAGGAAGATTTCCTTAGAGGTGTGGTAGAGAACGTGATAGTGGGACAACAAATACCTCTGGGTACCGGGGGTGTTGAGCTGACAATGAGTCCGGAGGTATTCAGGAGGTTGAAGAGAGATGGTTGACGTTGCATCTCTAATTAGAAAAGCTGTGGAAACTGGTGAGGTGATCCTTGGGAGTGAAAGAACTATTAAAGGTCTGAAAAATGGGAAAATAAAGATGGTAATTGTGTCAAATAATTGTCCGAATGAAGTCAAAGAAGACATAAGACACTACTGCTCCATTTCAGGAGCGAAGTTCCGTGAATTCAACGGGGATAACCACAGATTAGGGGCTGCCTGTGGTAAACCCTTTGCTGTCTCTGTACTAGGAATAGTAAATCCTGGGGAGTCTAAGATACTAGAAGAAGAGGTGGAAATGGGTTGAGAATAAAATTCGACACTGATCAAATAAGATACATCGCTATATTCGAGAGCATAACAGGCGCTGCTGTCAAAGACTGTGTGGTGAACAAGGAAGATAATAGGGTTACCTTTGTGGTAAGCAAGGGAGAGATAGGGAAAGCTATCGGCAGAGGCGGGAGTAAAATAAGGAGGTTAAGAGAGCTAATAGGCAAACCAGTCGACATAATCGAATACTCGGACGATCCGGAACAGTTCATAGTAAACGTCTTCCAACCTGCCAAGATCAAAAAGGTTCATATATCTGACAGGAAGGACGGGAGGAAGGTGGCCCTAGTAGAGGTGTCCGAAAGGGATAAGGGAAGAGCCATAGGGAAAGGTGGGAAAAACATAGAGAGGGCAAAAGCTCTAGTTAAGAGGCATCACGAAATAGATGATATATTGATACTATGAGGTGCCGAAAGTGGCGAGAGGAGAAATGGCTGCTAGGAAACTCATGAGGGATAGGAAGAGATTCAGGTGGAAGGATAAAAAGTACAAAAGGAGAGTGCTTAGACTAAAGGAGAAGTACGACCCACTAGAGGGTGCCCCACAGGCCAGAGGGATAGTACTAGAGAAGGTCGCACTAGAGGCAAAGCAACCGAATTCTGGTCTCAGAAAATGTGTCAGAGTACAATTGATAAAGAACGGCAGACAGATAACCGCATTCTGCCCCGGAGATGGTGCAATAAACTACATAGATGAACACGATGAAGTGATCGTAGAGGGAATAGGTGGGGCCAAGGGTAGATCAATGGGTGACATACCTGGAGTTAGATGGAAAGTGGTCAAAGTGAACGGTGTCTCCCTAGAGGAGATAGTAGAGGGAAGAGCTCAGAAGCCTATGAGGTGAACTCTGTCATGAAGCTCTTCGGAAAATGGGATCTAAGTGAAGTTAGAGTTAGCGATCCAGGGCTAGAGAGATACATAAACCTTAGGCCGGTCTATGTCCCTCACTCATCCGGAAGACATACTAAGAAACAGTTTTGGAAGTCGAAGATGTCTGTAGTCGAGAGGCTGGTCAACAAAGTAATGAGGTCTGGGCCTGGAACCAGAAAGATAATGGGCAAGTTCATAAGGGGTAGAAAAGCCTGTGGAAAGAAGATAAAGGCTATGAAAATAGTAGAAAGGGCGTTCGAAATAATAGAGAAGAAGACGGGGGAGAATCCGGTGCAGGTGCTAGTACGTGCCATAGAGAACGCCGCTCCGAGGGAAGAGATAACTAGAGTTACCTTCGGTGGTATAACATATCCGATAGCCGTAGATTGTTCTCCGCAAAGGAGAGTAGATTTAGCCTTGAGAAATATAGCCTTAGGTGCCTTTGGAAGATCATTTAGAAATCCAGCACCAATAGAGGAATGTCTAGCGGAGGAAATAATACTCGCATCTAAATATGATATGAAAAGCCATGCGATAAGTAGAAAAGAAGAAATTGAAAGAATCGCTAGATCAGCTCGTTAGGGGGGATTTAGATGGCTGAGAAACCACATTTGAATGTTGTATTTGTTGGACACGTGGACCACGGGAAATCGACCCTAGTGGGTAGGCTCCTGTATGAAACAGGGGCCATAGATGAGCAGGTAATAAAGAGATTGGAGGAGGAAGCAAAGAAAGTGGGGAAGGAGAGTTTTAAGTTCGCTTGGGTAATGGATCAGCTAAAAGAGGAAAGAGAGAGGGGTCTAACCATAGACGTAGCTCACAGGAAATTCGAGACTTCGAAGTACTACATAACAATAATAGATGCCCCAGGGCACAGAGACTTCGTTAAGAACATGATAACTGGTGCCTCCCAAGCAGATGCAGCTATACTAGTAGTGGATGCCAAAGACGGAATAATGCCGCAAACTAGAGAGCACGCAGCCCTCTGTTTTACCCTAGGAATTGGACAGATGATCGTAGTCATAAACAAAATGGACCTAGTTGACTATAAGGAGGAAGATTACGAAGAATTGAAAAACGACTTAGTCAAGCTGCTTAAAACAATGGGATACAGAGATGCAGACAAGTTCTTGTATATACCTGCCTCTGCTTTCTATGGAGACAATGTGACTAAAAAGAGCGATAAAATGCCGTGGTGGAATGGACCTACTGTAGTAGAAGCTATAGACACATTCAAGCTTCCGGAGAAACCCATAGACAAGCCTCTCAGAATACCCATACAAGACGTTTACTCAATAACCGGTGTAGGAACAGTTCCCGTTGGTAGAGTAGAAACCGGGGTACTGAAGGTCGGCGATACCGTAGTTTTCGAGCCAGCCAGCCACAGGTTGAACAGATCGATTCAAGGTGAAGTAAAGAGCATAGAAATGCACCACGAGAGAATGGATAAAGCAGAACCAGGAGACAACATAGGCTTCAATGTCAGAGGTGTTGGAAAGAAGGACGTTAGGAGAGGGGACGTGGCTGGTCATCCAGACAATCCTCCCACTGTAGCTAAGGAGTTTACTGCTAGGATAATAGTTCTCTATCACCCTACAGCAATAACTGCTGGATATACCCCGGTATTCCATGCACACACAGCCCAAGTTGCCTGTACGTTCTCAGAACTGCTTCAGAAGCTGGATCCTAGGACTGGTGCAGTAGTCGAGGAGAACCCAAAACACCTCAAGACAGGAGACGCTGCTGTCGTGAAAGTAATACCTACTAGACCTATGGTAATAGAAAAAGCCAGTGACATACCTCCAATGAGTAGATTCGCCATAAGAGACATGGGGAGAACCATAGCGGCAGGAGTCTGTATAGACATTACTCCTGCCTAGCTCAATAATTTTGTGTGTTAAAGTAAAAGCCTTAGGTGCTACGGATGCAAATAGCTAGGATAAGACTGAGTAGCACTGATGTAAAAAGTTTAGAGCAAGTGTGCAATGACATCAAGAAAATTGCAGAGAAAGTAGGAGTAGATGTATCTGGACCGATCCCTCTCCCAACTAAGAGGATCGTAGTGCCGGTGAGGAAATCTCCAGATGGAGAGGGGAGCGAGACTTGGGAGAAGTGGGAAATGAGGGTCCACAAGAGGGTCATTGATATAGCAGCTGATGAAAGAGCTATGAGACAGATAATGAGAGTTACCATCCCAGGTGATGTCAGAATAGAGATAGAAATAAGAGAAAAGTAATTTAGGGTCACTCTTTTATACTAGGGTCTCTCCACAAGATGTGAGCCGGGGTGGCAGAGCGGTAATGCGCGGGCCTGGAGAGCCCGTGGCCTTCTTGGCCACCAGGGTTCAAATCCCTGCCCCGGCGCCAAGGAGGGTTTTTGGATGTATGAGTTCTTGGATCATACGGCAGACGTTCTTTACAGAGTGAGGGGAAGTACAATAGAAGAACTATTTGAGAAGGCTGCTGAAGCAATGATCTCGGTGATGGTAGACCTAGATAAAGTAGAGGTGAAAAACTCCGTGGAAGTGGAACTCAAAGGGTCAGACCTAAAAGAACTGCTTCACAATTGGCTTTCAGAACTCCTCTTTTTGGTGGAGACCCAGGAAATGGTGTTCTCCAAGTTCGCGGTAAAGGTAATAAAAGACGGGGAGAAATACTTGTTAAAAGGTAAAGTCTGGGGAGAAAAAATAAATCCAGAAAAACATCAGTTTAAGACAGAGGTGAAAGCAGTCACGTATCACATGATGGAAATTGAGTCTGTGAATGGGGGGTATGAAACCAAAGTGTTGTTGGATATCTAAGGAGGTGTCTCCTGATGATAAATGCCAAGGAGATAGGTAGAGCGATTTGGGAAATCCCGAAGGGATATAAAAGCTGTATGAGAGTTCCACTTAGAGTTTACGCCACGAACGAGATAATCAACAAGATAGAGAAGGGGGCTTTCACCCAAGGAGCAAACGTAGCATGTCTCCCTGGAATTCAGAAGTATTCGATAATGCTCCCAGATGCACACTTCGGATACGGATTTCCAATTGGTGGAGTTGCCGCTTTCAGTCTGGAAGATGGTGTGATAAGCCCAGGTGGCGTAGGCTACGACATAAACTGTGGAGTAAGACTAATGACTACCACACTTAGGGAAGAGGACGTTAAACCCAAACTCAAGGAACTAGTAGATACTCTATTCAGGAATATTCCCTCCGGTGTTGGGAGCAGAGGTAAATTGAGAATAAGCGAAAGTGAGTTAGATGACGTCGCTATAAACGGAGCTACTTGGGCGGTGGAGAGGGGATTCGGTAGAGAGGAAGACCTAGAACACATAGAAGAGAAAGGTATGATGGATGGAGCTGATCCGTCCAAGGTCAGTAGGAGGGCCAAGGAGAGGGGTAGACCTCAGTTGGGTACCTTAGGCTCGGGAAATCATTTCTTGGAGGTTCAGAGGGTAGACAAAATATTCGATCCCAACACGGCATCTAAGATGGGTATATTAGAAGAAGGTCAAATACTGGTGATGATACACACTGGATCCAGAGGATTTGGGCATCAAATATGTGACGATTACATAAACGTGCTGAGAAGTGCTGTGAGAAAATACGGAATAAAATTGCCTGATGAACAGCTAGTTTCTGCTCCATTGGGGTCTAAAGAAGCTGAGGATTACATAGCTGCCATGTATTCTGCTGTAAACTACGCCTTCTGTAACAGGCAAGTAATAACTCACTGGGTGAGAGAGAGCTTTCAATCCGTCTTCAGGGCTGACGAAGATGAGTTGGGACTGAAATTAGTGTATGACGTGGCCCATAACATAGCAAAGTTCGAGGAACATAAAGTGAATGGAGAGAAGATGGAAGTCTGTGTTCACAGGAAAGGGGCTACTAGATCTTTTCCTCCAGGATCCAAGCACATACCGAAGGAGTATCGGGAGATTGGGCAGCCTGTCCTAATTCCAGGGGACATGGGGACTGCCTCTTATGTGTTGGTCGGTACCAAGAAGGCCATGGAGGAAACATTTGGATCCACTTGCCACGGTGCAGGTAGGGTTCTCTCTAGAGCTAGAGCGAAGAGAATGTACAGAGGTCAGCAAGTTAAGAGTTTCTTAGAAAGCAAGGGGGAAGTAATAAGAGCTGCAAGCCCGGTAGTATTGGCGGAAGAGGTGCCTGATGCATATAAAGATGTAGATGAGGTCGTCCGATCGGTTGACCTAGCCGGTATCTCGAGGAAAGTGGCTAGGATGACTCCTCTGGGTGTGGCTAAGGGTTGATTTCCATAGCCATACCTTCCTCAGTCGTCGACTTGGGAAATAAGAGGGTTTCGACTCAAAGAGCTGGGCTAATTGGAAGGGCATGCGCTATCTTCCGTGTAAAGGACGTGTTCATATACTTAGATCGTGAAAGAAAAAGGAGAGAAGGGGAGTTTCTTAGAAAAATCCTTGAGTACATGGAGACACCACAATACTTAAGGAAGTACCTTTTCCCGATTGATGAGTCATTAGAGGAAGTAGGTTCCTTGCCTCCATTGAGAACCCCGCATCATCCAACATCTGCCCCAGTGGAAGGAGAAATAAGGGATGGTTTTGTAGTTAGGTCTACAAGGAGAGGTTCTATGATAGACATAGGTTTGCAGAGACTCGCTTGGTGCCCCATTCCACTTCCTGTCAGAAAGAGAATGACGTTCAAAATAGAGAGATTGTCTGATCCCCCCGAAGTCACTCCAACTAGTGTCAATGGTAAATATTGGGGATATAGAGTGATTTCCACGAATTCTGGCCTATGGACTACGATAAAAAAAATAAGAGCGAAAGGATATGACTTTCTCGTTGGAACCTCTAAATTTGGGAGGCATATTGGCGAAAAAGAGAGGGAATTAATCTCATCCGCCGAGTCTATTGCATTAGTGTTCGGATCACCAAGAGAGGGGTTGATGCAAATTTTAAATAGGGAGGGTTTCGAACTGGAGGAAGCGCTGGACCTAACGCTTAACTTCGTCCCTAACCAAGGCGTTGAGACAATAAGGACTGAGGAGGCAGTAATCGTCTGCCTCTCAATACTCAATTACATCAGGAGGGGGAGAAATGTCTAAGTGGAACAAACCTAGGAGAGGGTCGCTGGCGTTCAGCCCGAGAAAGAGGGCATCAAGCCAAGTAGCGAGGATTAGGACTTGGGCTAAATCGAAGGATGGACTATTGGGATTCGCCGGATATAAGGTTGGTATGACCCACCTGATATATGTTGACGATTGGGAAGGGAGCTATGATTATGGAAAGGAAATATTCAGCCCTGTCACTATAATAGAGACTCCTCCAATAGTTATGTTTGGATTAAGGCTCTATGAGAAGACTAAATATGGGTTGAGATGTGTAACGGAGACTTGGGCAGAAGAGCTTCACAGAGATCTAAAGAGAAAAATAAAAACATTGCCAAAGACTAGGGCTAGAAATAAAGACATAGATGAGATAAAAGAGATGGTCTCAGACGATGGCAAGTCATTTGAATTAAGAGCTTTGGTGCACACACAGCCTAGGCTTACTACTCTCCCGAAGAAGAGGCCTGAGGTCATGGAAATAGGTATAGGCGATTTGAGAAAGGGAATGGAAATAGCGGAAGAGCGTCTGGGTAAGGAAATAAGAGTAAATGACGTGTTTAGCAATGGGGAATTCGTCGACGTGTTAGCAGTAACAAAAGGGAAGGGATTCCAAGGGCCTGTTAAGAGATGGGGAATAAAAATACAGCCCAGAAAAGCAGGAGACAAGAGGAGGCATGTAGGCAACCTAGGACCCTGGCATCCAGCCAGGACCATGTGGACAGTTCCTCAGGCAGGGCAAATGGGTTATCATCAGAGAACGGAGTACAACAAGAGAATTATGGGGATGTTCTACAAGTCTGAAGACGAAGAAAAATGGATTGACATAAACCCGAAAGGCGGATTCCCCCATTACGGTGTCGTAAGAAACGACTTTCTACTAATAGAAGGCAGTGTTCCGGGTCCAATTAAGAGA
Source organism: Thermococci archaeon (assembly GCA_003660555.1). Classification (GTDB taxonomy): domain Archaea; phylum Hadarchaeota; class B88-G9; order B88-G9; family B88-G9; genus B88-G9. The sequence goes on along the minus strand of QMUK01000003.1, from coordinate 21,353 downwards.
TTAATTAGAATGAGGCCTGCCATAAGGCCACCTAAGGGAGCTCCAGTAGGCAGTCCAGAGATAAAATACATACACGGAGTTGGAGCTAAATGATTGGGAAAGTGATCTCAATAGATGGGGAGGAACTCGGTGAAATAGAGCTGCCATCGTTCTTTGAGGAGGAGATAAGACCAGATCTAATAAGGAGAGCCTTTCTATCTTCTCTGAGCGCTAGAATACAACCATGGGGAACTAACGTGCTAGCAGGGAAAAGGACTACGGCCGAATCTTGGGGTCCAAGGCATGGGGTCTCAAGAGTTCCGAGAATAAAGGGATCCAGATATCACGCAGCCGGTAGGGGGGCACTTGCCCCAGGGACCTATGGAGGTAGAAGAGCACATCCACCGAAACCCCAGAAGAGAATATGGGAAAAGATAAATAGGAAAGAGAAGAAATTGGCAATCAGATCAGCAATATCTGCTACAGCTAGTAAGGAATGGGTTAAATCAAGAGGACATGTACTAGGCGAAGTGAATCTACCAATAATATGCGACGACTCTATATCCGAGGTGAAGAGAACCAGAGATGTTGTAAATGTCTTTTCCAAGATAGGTGTCATGGATGATGTGCTGAGAGCTAAAAAGAGGAGGAAAATCAGGGCTGGGAAGGGGAAGACGAGGGGGAGAAAGTATAAAAAGGCTAAGGGACCGTTAGTCGTACTTGGAAGTCCCGGGAGGTTCTTCCTAGCAGCGAGGAACCTACCTGGTGTTGACGTCGTCTCCGCTACGGAATTGGGAGTTGAGCACCTAGCCCCTGGAGGGCACCCAGGTAGACTGACTCTCTGGACTCCTGCAGCGATAGAGTCGCTAAAAGAGAGATTGGGTGATTGAATGGATCCCAGAGAGGTGATACTTCATCCCTTAGTAAGCGAAAAAAGCATAAGACTCATGGAGAGTGAGAACAAGCTCACATTCATTGTGTCCAGAGATGCAAACAAACACAAAATAAAGTGGGCTGTGGAGGAGCTCTATGGGGTGAAGGTGACTAAAGTGAATGTCGTCAATACTCCTAAGGGAAAGAAAAAGGCATACGTCAAGTTAAGTCCAGAATATTCCGCTTCGGAAATTGCGAGTAGAATAGGTGTTTTATAGCGGGTGATGAGTTTGGGTAAGAGAATTAAGTCACAAAGAAGGGGAAGGGGCTCTCCCACCTATAGGTCTCCGAGTCACAGATTCAAAGGGGCCGTTAGGCATCCCTATCCTCTGGGTGGTAGCAGGGGCAAAGGCGTAGTGATAGACTTAATACACGACTCTGGGAGGACCTCTCCCTTGGCAGTCCTTAAGTTAGAAGACGGAAGTAAAAGACTAGTAATTGCTCCGGAGGGAATGTTGGTTGGACAAGAAGTAGAATTCGGTCCAGGATCAAAAATATCATTGGGGAATGTCCTCCCACTTGGAGAAATACCCGAGGGGACTCCAGTATACAACATAGAGGTGACTCCTGGAGATGGAGGTAAGTTAGTGAGAGCTGCCGGAACTTACGCAGTAATAATAGGGCACGAAAACGGAAAGACCATAGTCCAACTACCCTCTGGAAAGATGAGAGAATTCGATTCGAAGTGTAGAGCTACCGTAGGTATAGTGGCAGGTGGGGGGAGAAAAGAGAAGCCATTCGTCAAGGCTGGGAAGAAATACCATGCTATGAAGGCTAGGGGTAAGAGATATCCTATAGTGAGGGGAGTGGCCATGAACGCAGTGAATCACCCGCACGGCGGAGGACACCACGATAGCCCAGGGAAGCCCACTACCGTCTCCAGAGGTACGCCCCCGGGAAGAAAGGTCGGACACATTGCTGCTAGAAGGACCGGTAGGAGGAAGAGGTGAGGTGAATGACAAGGAAGGAATTCAGGTATAGAGGATATACTTTAGAGGAATTGAAGAAGATGCCTATGGATGAGTTCATAAACCTCCTACCTTCTAGACAGAGGAGGTCTCTGAAAAGAGGGTTGCCAGAGAGTCACAAGAAAGTACTAGAAAAGGTGAAAAAAGCGAGAAAGATGCGAGAAAGTGGAAAAAAAGTGATAATAAGAACCCACTGTAGAGATTTGATTATTCTTCCAGAAATGGTTGGACTTACCTTTGCTGTCCATAATGGAAAGGAGTTTCATCTAGTGGAGATAAAGCCAGAGATGATAGGACACTACCTAGGAGAGTTCTCCCCGACTAGGAAGAAGGTCGAACACGGAGACCCTGGAATAGGAGCGACTAGGTCTAGCATGTACGTTCCAATCAAGTAACAGAGAGGGGAGAAAATGCCTCACTTCGGGTATTCAATTCCTGAAGAAAAATTGTCTAAAAGGAAAATTGCTAAGGCTAGGGCAAATGATCTAAGAATTTCACCAAAACACGCTAGGGAAATATGCAATGTAATAAGAGGAATGAGTCTGAGTAAAGCTAAGGCGTTCCTAGAGGACGTTATTTCAATGAAGAGGCCTGTTCCATTTAAGAGACACAAGAAGAAAGTGGGGCACAGAAGGGGATTAGAGGGTTGGTTCGCAGGAAGATATCCAGTGAAAGCAGCTAAGGAAATACTCAAGGTTTTAGAGAACTTAGAGGCCAATGCCGACTATAAAGGACTTGATACAGATAGATTGAAAATAATACACATTTCGGCCCACAGAGGTCCAGTTATAAGAGGGATAATCCCACGAGCATTCGGAAGGGCTACTCCCTTCAATACTCCCTTGACCCACATAGAAGTGATAGCAGAGGAGGTATGACTCCATGGATACCGAGAGAAGATTCGTTATGCAAGGAATTAGGAACATGGAGATAGAGGAATTCCTAAGAAAGGAGCTAGAGAGGGCTGGATTTGGTGGATTAGAGATACACAGGACTCCTCTAGGTACTAGAGTCAAAGTCTATGCAGAGAGGCCTGGATTGGTAATCGGGAGAAGGGGGAAAAAGATAAGAGACATAACTAGGGAACTCGAGAGAAGATTCGGTCTGGACAATCCGCAAGTAGAAGTTAAGGAAATAGAAGTCCCAGAATTAAATGCAGAAGTAATGGCATACAGAATAGCTAGGATGCTAGAAAGGGGAGTTCACTTCAGGAGAGCTGCATACTCGGCCTTAAGGAGAATAATGGGTGCTGGAGCAAGAGGTGCTGAGATAAAAATAGCTGGTAAGCTAACTGGTGAGAGAGCCAGATACGTGAAGTTCTCTGACGGGTATCTCAAGAAGGCTGGAGAACCTGCACAAGTATTGGTTAGAAGTGGTTTCGCAGTGGCTAGGCTGAAACCTGGCGTAATAGGTGTGACCGTGAAGATAATGCCACCTGACATCAGGTTGCCCGATGAGGTCGAAGTGTTAGATATAGATGAATCTAAAATAGTTGAGGAAGTGGGATTCCTATCTGAGGACTCACTCACCACTGAAAATAGCGATGTTGATAAAGAGGTGAAAGAGATTGGCGATACTGAGAGCCAAGGAAATCAGAGCCATGAGTCTTGAGGAGATAGATGAGAAAATAAGAGAGATGAGAGATGAACTCTCTAGGGAAAAGACTATAAGAGCTTCTGGTGGTTCCATAGAGAATCCTGGTAGAATGAAGGAAATTAGGAGGACTTTAGCTAGACTCATAACAATAAAGAGAGAAAGAGGTGTCCTATAAGTAAAAAAACCAAAAGGAGGAGTAAGATAGCAGATGTCTAAGATATGTAAGGTTTGTGGTCTGCCGGAGGAGCTCTGTGTGTGCAACCAGATAGCAATGGAGCAGCAGAGCATCAGGATATACGCACTGAAGCGACGATTCGGAAAAATAATGACCATAATAGAAGGGATAGACGAAAGGGAAATAGACCTAAAGGATTTGGCTAAAAAGCTTAAGTCGAAATTGGCTTGTGGGGGAACGTACAAGGACGGGAAAATAGAGCTTCAAGGAGATCACAGAGAGAAAGTCAAGGAAATACTTGTGGAAATGGGATTCCCCAGTGACTCCATAGACGTGAGATAATGAGTGCGAGAAAAATACTGGCAGTACTAAGGTCGGGCATAATAGGGAAAGAAGTGGAGGTATTGGCTAGCCCAGACCCATCCTTGATTGGCGTGAGAGGAGAGGTAATAGACGAAACTAGGAAAACTCTTAAAATACTTCGTGGAAGTAAGGCGGTGGTGTTGGCTAAGGAGAACGTCGTGCTCCTAATAGATGGATTAAGGGTTGATGGGAAATTACTGCTTGGTAGACCTGAGGAAAGACTCAAAAAGAGGTATAAGATATGAGGGACATAGGAATCCAAATTGAGCCACCAGATGAGGAATGTAACGATGAGAACTGTCCATTCCATGGTAGCTTACCAGTGAGGGGTAGAGTACTTGAAGGTATTGTAGTGAGTGCGAAGATGAGAAAATCCGCAATAGTGAAGAGAGAGTACTACAAGTACGTCAGGAAGTACGAGAGATATGAGAAGAGAACTTCCAAGATCCCAGCTCATAATCCTCCTTGCATAAATGCGAGAGAAGGAGACAGGGTACTGATCATGGAGACTCGACCGATAAGTAAGACGAAACACTTTGTTATAATTAAAAAACTTGGGAGAGGGTGAACTAATTGCCTAAAGGTAGTAAAGCCTCATTTGTTCCTGGTCCAAGAAGGACAAGGGGATTGCAGCCGAAGTCTAGGCTAATATGCGCAGATAACACTGGAGCTAAGGAGTTGGAGATAATATCAGTAATTGGATACAAAGGCGTCCTGAGAAGAAGGGCCTCAGCTATGATAGGGGACATGGTTGTAGTTTCCGTAAAAAAAGGTACTCCGGAGATGAGAAAACAAGTGTTATACGCTGTGATAATAAGACAGAGGCAGAAATACAGGAGAGAAGATGGAATAAGAATATTCTTCGAAGACAATGCAGCTATAATAACGAATCCCGACGGTAGCCCAAAGGGCTCGGAAATAAGGGGTCCAGTTGCAAGAGAGGCAGTTGAGAGGTGGCCTAAGATAGCAGGAGCCGCCAGCATAGTAGTCTAGGGGGAAGATGAAATGAGCGTAAAGAAGAGCAGTCAGCCGAGGAAACAAAGGAAGAGGCTTTTCAGGTCCCCACTTCACTTAAGACAAAAACTAATGTCAGTTAAGTTATCTAAGGAACTAAGAAAGGAGTTGGGAGTAAAGAGATTGCCCGTCAGAGCCGGTGACAGAGTAACAATAACGAGAGGTGACTTTAAAGGTTTAGAGGGAGAGGTGGCTAAAGTAGACTTGAAGAGAATGAGGGTCTTCGTAGAGGGAGCGATACTCGAGAAAGCTGACGGAACTGATGTTTACTATCCAATTCATCCATCTAATCTCCTAATAACAAAAGTGAACTTGGATGATGAAGAAAGGAGGAAAATCGTAGAGAGGAGAAAGAGGTGATTCCTTGCCCCATTTGAAGAGGCTCGTCTCCCCAGATCACTATAAAATACCAAGGAAGGAGCATAAGTGGGCAGTGAAGCCATCTCCAGGCCCCCATCCAAAAGACATGTGCATACCCCTACTTGTTCTAATAAGAGATAGATTGAAGTACGCCAGAAATTCCCGAGAAGGTAAAAAAATAATAAAATCTGGTAAAATACTCGTCGATGGTAGAGTCAGGAAGGATTACAAATTTCCCGTTGGACTCATGGATGTAGTAGAGATACCTGATACCGGAGACGTGTTCAGGATAGTTTCCATGAGCAATGGGAGGCTGGAGCCAATTAAAATACCAGAAAAAGAGAAAGAATTGAAATTGTGTAGAATTGAGGATAAAAGATACGTCAAAGGGGGAAGAATACAGCTAAACCTACACGATGGAAGGAACATACTGATAGATCAAAGCGACGTCAATAAGTACAAGACGATGGACTCTCTACTAATCAGAATACCGGAACAGGAAATATTGGAGTCTGTGAGATTTAAAGAGGGAGTGAAGATCTTGATAATAGGAGGGAGACATTTCGGAGAGATAGGGACGTTATCCGAAATTAAGATAATAAAAGGGCCCCAACCAAACGTAATTAGATATGAACTAGATGGGAGACCAATGGAGACTCTAATGGAGTACGCCTTCCCTGTGGGAGAGAAAGAGCCTGTGTTGACAATACGCTGAGGTGATGAATAATTGTTCAAGGAAGCTTGGGAGAAGCAGCCGATGACCAAACCGAGGATAGAGAAAGTCACCGTTAACATGGGTGTGGGAGAATCTGGGGAGAGGTTAAGCAAAGCAGAGAAGTTGCTAGAAGAAATAACTGGGATGAAACCCGTGAGAACTATAGCTAAGAGAACTAACAGAGATTTCGGCATAAGGAAGGGAGAACCAATAGGTTGTAAGGTAACCTTAAGGGGCAAAAGGGCAATAGAAGTCTTGAAAAAGTTGTTAGGAGCAGTAGACTATAACCTCAGGAGAGAGAACTTCTCTCTGGAGGGGGGGTTCTCCTTCGGAATAAGAGAACACATAGACATACCTGGAATGAAGTACGATCCAGAAGTTGGCATATTCGGGATGGACGTGTGCGTCACTCTAGAAAAACCCGGGCATAGAGTTAAGAGGAGAAAGATAAAGAGAGGCAAAATACCGAAGAGGCATAGAGTTAGTAAAGAAGAGGCAATAGAGTTCGTATCTGAGGAGCTGGGGGTGAATGTGGTTGAAGACTGAAGGTAGCAAGAAGTTAGGGAAGGGATCTAGGAAGTGTACCAGATGTGGTACACACATAGCAGTAATGCAGAGGTACGGACTGATGCTATGCAGAAAGTGTTTCAGAGAAGTCGCTCGTAAAATGGGGTTCAAGAAATACATGTAGCGAGGGGATACAATTGTCCTTGGTAGATCCTCTAGCAGACGCTCTTTCTAACATATTGAACCACGAAAGGGTTGGACACGGAGAGTGTGTGATAAAGCCGGCCTCTAAGTTAATAGGCAATGTCCTGAGAGTTCTGCAAGAAGAAGGGTACATAGGAGAATTCGAGCTCATAGACGATGGTAAAGCTGGGATATTCAGGGTGAAATTGCTTGGAAGGATAAACAAGTGTGGAGTGATAAGACCTAGATACTCCGTCAAAGTAGAGGAAATGGAAAAATGGGAGAAGAGATTTCTGCCAGCTAGAAACATAGGTGTCCTAGTTTTGACTACTTCTCATGGAGTTATATCTCATAAAAAAGCCAAGGAAATGGGAATAGGAGGTAAGTTACTAGCATATGCATATTAGGGGTGTACAAATGCCTAGAACCTTGGAAATAAAGGAAGAAATAGAGATTCCAGATGGTGTAGAAGTGGAAGTGCACGGAGAGGGGAGAAACAGAGAAGTAATAGTCAGAGGGAAACTGGGTGAGATTAGAAGGGTACTGGACTACCACAATGTACTGATATCCACAGAAGGGAAGAAGGTCATTCTGAAATCAATCCTGCCGAAGAGGCGAGACAAAGCGATGTTAGGAACGTACTCTTCCCACCTGAGGAACATGATAAAGGGTGTCACAGAGGGGTTCACCTATGAAATGAAGTTGGTTTACTCTCACTTCCCTGTAACAGTCAAAGTAGAGGGGGACCAAGTCATAATAGAAAACTTCCTTGGAGAAAAGAGCCCTAGAAGAGCTAAAATCCTAGATGGAGTCAAAGTTTCCGTTAAAGGAGACACTATACTCGTAGAGGGGATCGACAAGGAGAAAGTAGGACAAACAGCAGCCAATATAGAACAGGCCACCAGAATAGTCGGTTTAGACCACAGAGTATTCCAGGACGGAATATACATAGTTCGGAAGGGGGAGAAGGTATTATGAGGCCAGAAGAAGTAAAGAGACTGAGAAAAAAGGAAAAAGAGGCCAGAAAGATCCCCAAATTTGTCAGATACGAGTACTTCAGGTTCAAGAAACTAGGTGACAAGTGGAGAAGACCTAGAGGAAAGGACAGCAAGGTAAGGATTGGGATGAAGGAAAAGCCCCCTAGAGTCAAAGTGGGATACAGAAAGCCAAGGACCATAAGGGGATTTCACCCCAGTGGATACAGGGAAGTTTTGGTATCTAGCCCGTCCCAATTGAGCGATGTTAATCCAGAAGCTGAAGCAGTAAGAATATCTTCCTCCGTTGGAAAGAGAAAGAGGGCTGAGATATTGTCTAAGGCCAAGGAACTGGGAATTAGAGTATTGAACGGGTGATGGCGTTGAACCTCAAGGTACAGAGAAGGATGGCCTCCAGAATCCTAGGTGTTGGGATGGAGAGAATTTGGATAGATCCAGATGAACTAGATAGAGTGAAGTCTGCTGTCACTGGAGAAGACATTAAACTCTTGGTCAAAAGAGGTGTTATAAAAGTCAAAAAAGAGAAAGGGACTAGCAGACACAGGGCGAGAGAAAGAGATGTCAAAAGAAAAAAAGGTAGAAGAAGGGGGCACGGCAGAAGAAAAGGGAGAAAAACCGCTAGGTTAAGGAGAAAGGAGGCATGGATGAAGAGTATAAGGCCAATAAGAAAGTTGTTGAAGGAAATGAGGGATAAAGGAGAGATAGAACGTAGAACTTATAGGAAATTGTACTTAATGGCTAAGGGAGGATTCTTCAGGAGTAAATCTCACCTACTGATGTACGTCAAAGAACACGAGCTTCTTGAGAGGGAGAGAAATGGCAAGGGGACCTAGGTATAAGGTAATGTTTAGGAGGAGGAGAGAGGGTAAGACGGACTACAGGCTAAGGTACAAGTTACTTCTTTCTGGAAAACCTCGTCTCGTCATAAGAAAGTCGCTTAGACACCTAACTGTCCAAATAATTGAAGCAAAACCTGAAGGAGATAGAGTAATATGCTCAGCTCATTCCAAGGAACTCAGGAAACTCGGATGGAAAGGATATTGCTCTAATTTGCCGGCTGCTTATCTAACGGGACTATTGTGCGGACTAAGAGGTATATCAAAGGGAATAAGAGAAGTAGTCTTGGACATGGGACTTTATCCATCGGTAAAAGGTAGTAAAATCTACGCTGCCCTAAAAGGAGTAATCGACGCTGGTCTAGATGTCCCCCACGATAGCGAAGTTTTACCGGAGGAATCAAGGATCCGAGGAGAACACATATCGTCATATGCTGAACTTCTAGGAGAGGATTCCAAGAAGAGGTTTTCGCATTACTTTAATAGAGGGTTGGATCCAAGAGATCTTCCAAAACACTTTGACGAAATAAAGGAAAAAATATTAGAGAGTTTCGAGGGGTGATCCATTGGCAGAGGCGTCCCTAGAGGAGTGGGTCCCGAGGACCAAAATAGGTAGAATGGTCAAGGAAGGAGAAATAACGAGCATAGAGGAAATAATGAGGAGAGGAATACCGATAAAGGAGCCAGAGATAGTAGACGCGCTTCTACCTCGCTTGGAGGAAGAAGTAATAGACATAAGTATGGTTCAGAGGATGACCGACAGCGGTAGGAGAGTTAAGTTCAGGGTAGTGGCAGCAGTGGGTAATAGGGAAGGATACGTAGGATTGGGTCAGGGAAAGGCAAAGGAGGTTGGACCTGCGATAAAGAAAGCAATCGATGATGCTAAGCTCAACATATACCAGGTGAGGAGAGGATGTGGCTCTTGGGAATGTGGTTGTGACAGACCTCATTCAATACCATTCAGGGTAGAGGGGAAGTCCTCCAGCGTGAGAGTCGTCCTCTTGCCAGCCCCTAGGGGATTGGGGTTAGCCATAGGAGACGTTGGAAAAGTAATTATCGGACTATCTGGTATAGAAGATGTCTGGTCCAGGACCTTGGGGCAAACTAAAACTACCATAAACTTCGCTAAAGCAGTATTCGATGCTCTCAAGAAAACTTCGGACATGGTGATTAGAAGTGACTGAAATTAGGAGGATTTGTGTTATTAGAGTTAGAGGCACAGTTGGAGTAGACTTCAGAGCAGAGGACACCATGAAGATGTTGAGATTGAACAAACCCAATCACGCTGTAGTGGTAGACAATAGGCCTAGTTACCTAGGGATGTTCCAAAGGGCTAAGGAATGTCTGACTTGGGGTGAAATAAACAGAGATTCCATGATCAAATTGCTGAGAAAAAGAGGGAGATTGAGTGGGAATAAGAGACTGACTGACGAATACTTAAGAGATAATACGAGATTTTCCTCCATAGATGAGTTCGTGGATGAATTCATGTCATTTAAAGCGGAGTTATCCGATATACCTAATTTGAAGCCAGTTTTCAGGTTAAGACCTCCCAAGAAGGGATTTGGAGGAATTAAAAGAAGTTTCTCTGAAGGTGGAGCTCTCGGATACAGGGGAGAAGAGATAAACTCCTTGTTATCTAGGATGATCTAGTGAGGTGCTTGAATTGAGGAGAAAGAGGAGGAAAATAAGGAAACTCAGAGGGAGTAGAACATGCGGTGGAGGTAGCGTAAAGAAGAGAAAAGGGGCAGGACACAGAGGTGGGAGAGGGATGGCCGGAAGTCATAAACACAAGTGGACTTGGATCGTGAAGTATGACCCCGATCACTTCGGAAAACATGGGTTTACCCCCCCTAGGAGAAGACCAAGTAGTGAGATAAATTTGTGGCAGATAAGCCAGATGATCGATAGAGGAGTTGCTCAAGAGAGGGAAGATGGCACTCTTGTGCTAGACCTCGTTTCATTGGGATACGACAGAGTAATCGGAAAAGGGGAGTTAAAGAAGCCTGTGACTATAATTGCCAGACATTTTTCCGAAAAGGCAATAAGGAAGATTGAGGAGGTAGGTGGCGCAATAGAGCGGCTAGGGGATGAGAATGCCTGAGTCAAAACTCAGAGTATTGATGCCTGTGATAAGAAGAATGCCTGAGGTCTCTCTTCCTAAGAGACATGTCTCCTTCAATGAGAAATTGTTTTGGACCCTAGTAGTATTAATTCTGTTCTACGTGATGTCTGAGGTTAAAATGTGGAAATTACCAGAAGAACTGCCGAGAGTTGCTCTATTCACAGATCTAATGAGAACTGTCATGGCCTCGGAGAGGGGATCCATAATAGAACTTGGAATAGGACCCATAGTCACCGGCGGAATAGTGATGCAACTTCTAGTCGGAGGAAAAATGATTAACATAGATTACACTAACCCAGAGGACAGAGTACTCTTTCAAGGAACACAGAAAATCTTGGTAATAGTTCTCACACTCTTCGAGGCTTTTACTCTATCTAGATTTCAGTACGCTCCTCAGATGGACATGACCACTTGGATCCTAGCCTTGCAGATGTTCATAGGAGGAATAATGATATGGTTCTGGGACGAGGTCGTCTCCAAATGGGGATTCGGTAGTGGTGTTAGCCTTTTCATAGCAGCTGGTGTTTCTAAACAGATAATGTGGATGGCCTTCTCTCCTCTCGAGACAGAGGGATTGCCTGGACACAAAATTGGAGCCATTCCTGATTTCGTCAACTCTCTATTGAAGGGATCCCCTCCAATATCGGAAACTATCATAAAACCTGGCATATATCCTGACATGATAGGAGTTCTGGCAACCATAGCAGTATTCGTGATGGTGGTATACGCAGAGAGTATGAGAATAGAGATTCCATTGACCTATGGATCTGTGAGGGGTGCAAGGGGTAGATATCCTCTGAGGTTCGTATACGTATCCAATATACCAGTAATACTCACCGTGGCCCTGTTCCAAAACGTGAGGCTGTGGGGATTCCTATTGCACAAAGTGGGTGCCCCGGGTGCAGACTTAATAGCTAAATGGGACGTTGAAGGAAACCTGGTCGGTGGGCTAGCCTATTATCTGAGCTCTCCGCCCAAGCTATATCACTCCTTGTACACAGGAACTTTCATGGAGAATCTCCCCCATTTCCTAGTTTACGTTGGAGCAATGATCTCCTTCTCCATAATGTTCGGGTGGCTCTGGGTGGACATAACTGGAATGGATGCTAAGCACGTAGCTCAGCAACTGCATAAGGCTGGAATGCAGATACCAGGATTCAGAAGGGATATCAGAGTTATGGAGAAGATACTTGGGAGATACATCCCGCCTATAACGTTAATGAGTTCAGCCTTCATAGGGTTCATAGCCTCGTTCGCTGACCTATGGGGAGCCTTGGGCACAGGAACAGGTATATTGCTTACTACTGGGATAGTGTACAGACTATACGAAGAAATGGCCTCAGAACAGCTCAGTGAGATGTTCCCAGCAATAAGGAAGGTATTTGAAGTAAGTCGGTAGCAGGAGGGGAATAAGGAATGTTAGATTCCTTTTATTCCTTCATGGACAAGATCTTTGGACCTTTGCTTCCATATCCCGCCTCGCTGATACTCATCTTCTCCATAGCGATAACTCTAGTGATCACTCTAATATATCTGAAGGTCGTGGATCAGGAGAAAGTACTAAGGATAAGAGAGGAGCTAGACAAGCTTAGGAAAGAGCTGAATTCTCTGAGGAAGGAGGGAATCAAGGACAAAAAGAAGAACGTCATGAAGATGCAAAAGAAGATGCAGAAAATGAATGAATTACAATTTGAAATGATGAAGGAGAACTTCAAACCTACACTGATCTATATAGTCCCGCTATTCTTGTTCTTCTACTGGCTAAGACACAACTACTCTCTGAGTTGGATATCAATGGAAGAAGGCATCTCTCTGGGAGGAATGGCCAATCCTCTGTTTGACCTCATAGGGCAGAGAAAAGTGGTGATGCTTCCCTTCAAGATTCCTTCCTTCTTGCCCCTAATAGGTGGCAGGGAATGGCTAGGCTATCTGGGTTGGTATCTCTTGTGTTTTTGGGCATTCAGTAGTTTTTGGAGGAAATTATTTGGAATAAGATAGTGGGGGTCGAACATGCCTAAGCCTTGGCAAAGAAGTAGTTCAGCTAGGAAAGTATACAGGAGGACTCCAGGAGGGAGAACAGTAATCCACTACAGGAGGAAGAAGGTGGACTGGGCTAAATGTGCCAATTGTGGTTCTATCCTAAATGGTGTTCCTAGATTGCGACCTAGCGAAATGAGGAAGCTTTCAAAGAGTGAGAGGAGACCGAACAGACCATATGGAGGATACCTTTGTCCGAGGTGTTTGAGGAGAGAATTGATCAGGAGGGCTAGGGAGGCTTGGGTAAAGGTCTAGTTGTAACGATAAGTGGGCCACCAGGAAGTGGAAAGAGCACCTTAGCCAAGCTTCTCTCTAAAAGGGACTGTTTCAAACTGATAAGCATAGGGGAAATATTCAGAGAGATGGCCAGAGAACGAGGCATGAGCTTAGAGGAATTTAGTGAGAGGGCGTTGAGAGATTTGAGAATAGATGAGGAGCTGGATAGGAAGCAAAAGGAGATAGTCGAATCCCTTAGGGATAAGGAAGAGAATTTAGTGGTTGACTCCAGACTCGGAGGGTGGATCTTGGAGGACGCTGACCTGAAAGTGTATCTTCACGCCCCCTTGGAAGTGAGGGGCAGAAGAGTGTCTGAAAGAGATGGCATTCCGTTGGAGGAAGCAATAGAAAGAATAAGGAAGAGAGAATGTATGGAAAGAGAGAGATATATGAGGGCATATGGTATAGATCTCGAGGACATAGCCCCATACGATCTAATAATAAACTCAGAGAAATGGGAACCGGAGGGTCTCCTGAAAATCATCGAATGTGCCCTGAAATTCCTAAAAGGGGGTAGATCTCCATGTTAGAGATAGGTAGGGTTTGCTTAAAGACTGCTGGAAGGGAAGCTGGGAAGAAGTGTGTCGTCTTGGAGAGAATAGATGAGAATTTCGTTTTAGTAATTGGGCCAGAAGTCAGAAAGAGGAGATGTAATGTCAAGCACCTAGAGCCTTTACCACAGGTGATAGAGGTAAAGGGCAAAAGCGATGAAGAGATAAAGAAAGAAATTGAAAAACTAGAAGAAACGGGGTGATAGAATAAAAAAGGAGAGATTAAATGAAGATGGGTTGCTAATAAAGGCTGAAGCTGAGACAGACCCCTCTTATGGGAAGAAACCAGAGGAGAGGGAGATAGAGGAACTGATAGAGAGAGGAATAGTTAACTTGGATAAGCCGAGAGGACCGAGTTCTCACGAAGTAGTCGCTTGGATAAAGAGAATAATGCAATTGAGAAAAGCCGGGCATGGAGGCACATTGGATCCCAAGGTTTCAGGAGTTTTACCAGTTACCTTGGAGAAAAGTACGAAGATATCTCATGTTCTGCTCCCATCTGATAAGGAATACGTTTGTGTAATGAGATTGCACGGAGACGTGTCAGAGGACAAAATACTGAGTGTAATAGAGGAATTCGTAGGTGTCATTTACCAGAGACCTCCTCTCAAATCAGCAGTGAGGAGAAGACTGAGGAGAAGGAGAATCTACTACATAGAAGATGTGGAAATTAGAGGGAGAGATGTCCTAATGAGAATCGGGTGTGAAGCCGGTACGTACATGAGGAAACTTTGCGTGGACATTGGAGACGTCTTGGGAGTTGGAGCACACATGGCTGAGTTGAGAAGAACTAAGACTGGGGTTTTCTCGGAGGAGGACTCCGTTACTTTACAAGACTTAGTTGATGCCTATTTCTTTTGGAAAGAAGATGGTGAAGAGAAATTCCTCAGGGAAATGATAAAGCCTGTTGAATTCGCTGTTTCTGGTCTTCCAAAGGTATACATCAGGGACACTGCTGTAGATGCAATATGCCATGGAGCAAGTCTCACAGCCCCTGGGGTAGTTAAGCTGAGCCCCAAGATAAAAGAGGGGGACGTAGTCGCTATCTTTACCCTAAAGGGCGAGCTCGTGGCTTTGGGGAAAAGCCTAAAGAGTTCAAAGGAAATCTTCGAAGCTAGAAGAGGGTTGATGATAAGGAATTGGAAAGTGCTAATGGAACCTGGAACTTATCCCAGGTTCTGGGGGACCTGATGAATGGATTTCAACCATTACTTCTCAGAGAGACCTAAAAGTAGAGAGAAAATATTTACAATTAAGTTCGAGTTTCGTGGACTTGTTTTCTCGTTTCAAACATCTCCTGGGGTGTTCTCTTATAGAAGAATAGATACTGGAACGAGAGTCTTGCTGAAACATATCATATTGGGCAGAGATTGGGAGATACTTGACCTAGGATGTGGATATGGAGTGATAGGTATAGTTCTTTCCAGATTTTGTAAGAGAGTGGTGATGACCGATGTAAACCAGAGGGCCGTGGAGTTAGCTAAAAGGAACTTGGTGCTGAATTCCGTGGAGAATGCAGAGGTGAGACTAGGACACCTTTATGACCCCATTGAAGAAGAGAGATTTCATTCCATAATTTGTAATCCTCCTATCTCCGCCGGATTCTCCCTTATCGAGGAGATAATCTCTGGAGCAAAGGAGCATCTCCTTAAAGGTGGAGTGCTACAAATGGTAGCAAGGAGGAGAAAGGGTGGAAGGAGAATTATGGAATTAATGGAGGAAAATTTTGGTAACGCTAAAGAAATAGGGAAGGAGTCTGGCTTTGGTGTGTATCTGTCCGAAAAATGATTTTTCTCCAATAGTTTCGCTTAAATTTGAAAAAATCAGATATAGTGTTGATAGAAAAGTTTTTGTATTCGCGGGAAATCAAAACTAAATGAGGTGATTCGTGTGGTAGTTCCGGAAGGGAACAGACTCAAGCTCTCTCGAGTGTCCTATCAAGAGGAAGACAGTGAAATGACCATAGGAGAGTATAACAAGAGAATATCCGTATACAAGGGGCCTGATTTGATTTTGACATTGGACCCAGCTAGAGTCATATCCAGCGATGCCGCCGGAGACTGTAGTTCTAACTTGACTGTCGAGATTCCAGCATGTAAATTCACCTGTGGAATATACTGTAGTCCAGTCAAAGAGGCAGTGTGATCCATGAAGCTGAGACCAAGCACATACAACGTTATTTTATCAGTTAAAAGAGAGGATGAGGAGGTATTCTTCGTTTGGAACTCTCTTAGAGAGAGTGCTGCGATAATAAATGATGAATTACTCAGCGTCTTGAAGAAACCATCTCTAGCCAAAGACAAAGAAGACCTAGAATTCTTGATAGATCACGGATTCTTAGTTGAAAAGGAAATAGATGAGAGGAGAATTTGCTACGCTAAATGGAACTTTTACAGATTCTCGTCCAGGATCCTGAACCTGGTGATACTCCCTACACTCAAGTGTAATTTGCAGTGTCCCTATTGCTACCAAGGATTGGATAAGTCTGGATTCGAAGAGATGAACTTAGACACATGCGAGAAATTAGTAGAGTGGGTGAATGGTGTAATTGATGGGTTCAGAGGGATAAACGTCGTTTGGTATGGTGGAGAGCCTTTACTAAATTGGGAGGCCATTGAATTCATTTCTAATGAATTGTCTAATATTAGTGGATATTCCGCGGGATTAATAACCAATGGAGTCCTCTTGGAGAGATTCTGTGACGAAATCTCTGATTTGGGAATCGAGTGGGTGCAGGTCACCCTAGAGGTGCCACCAGAGAGACACTCCTCTAGGAGGACGATGAATGGGGAAAGCGTTCTGGACAGTATACTAAGAGGAATTGAATCAATACTCGGGAAAGGATTGAAAGTCTTGATAAGATTGAATTTAGATGAGAGAGATGCCAATGAAGAAAGTTTGAAGTCTACTATTAACTTTCTGAAAGAGTTAGACTTCTTAAAGGAAGAGAGGGGCAAAGAGGTATTCCTCTCAATCGCTCCTATCAGATATTGGTACCGGGACCTAGGAAGAGGAGCTTGTTATCCGGAATTACAAATTGAAGAGGAAAATAGATTCAGGGAATTCTCAAGAAGATTTCGCTCGGAATTTCCACTTCCTGCGACTTTACCTTCCATGAGGACGAGTGTTTGTACTGCCACACACCCTTGGGCATATACGGTTTTGCCAAATGGTTCCCTAGGTAAGTGCTGGGAAAAGGTAACTAGTGAAGAGGGAGTCGTGGGAAGCATTCGAGAAGGAGTCAACTTCTACTCCAAAGAGTTAATGAAGTTCCTATGCTATGACGCCACGTCCCTGAGGGATTGTAAGGAGTGTCCTCTATTACCATCCTGCTTCGGTGCTTGTGCCAACCATAGGCTAATTAACGTACCTACGAGAGTTGATTGTAGGAAAGAGGAGATTTTAGGAATGTTGACAGAATTCGCTAGAAAGAAAGTGTCTGAATCACTTGGATGGGAGGATTTCTCAGTGACACCATTGGACTATCAGTCCGGTTGAATTCTGGGTAAACCTGAGGATAAGGTTTATGAACTAGAGTACGTTAGGGTCTCAAGACGTGCCGGGGTGGCAGAGAGGTAATGCGCGGGCCTTGAGAGCCCGTGGCCTTCTTGGCCACCAGGGTTCAAATCCCTGCCCCGGCGCCAAGCCGAGGAGGTACAGGAATGCCTCAAGAAGGAGAGATAAAATACATAGTCAGAATAGCTGGGACAGACTTAGATGGGACGAAAAAGGTAGAGTTGGCTCTCACTGGAGTAAAAGGCATAGGCAGGAGATTGGCTAGAGCTATTTCCCTAGATTTGGGGATAGATCCAAGCAAGAAGCTAGGAGAATTATCTGAAGAGGAAATAGAAAAAATAGAGAATGCTATAGGAGATCTGAGAAGGACTACAGTTCCTAAGTGGATGTTCAACAGGAAGAAGGACTACGAGGAGGGGGTAGATAAACACTTAATTGGCTCTGATTTGGTGATGCAAATTAGAGAAGACGTCAATAGACTCAAGAGAATAAGATCATACAGAGGGATAAGACACGAGCTAGGTCTTCCCCTAAGAGGACAAAGAACTAGAGCTAATTTCAGGAGAGGACCCGTAATAGGGGTTAGAAGGAGGAAGAAGAAGTAGTAGCTAGATTTTATGGAGAATGAGGGAAGGTGATCCAATGGGTGATCCTAAGAGACCTAGGAAGAAATACGACACTCCTCCTCACCCTTGGCAGAGAGAGAGGTTGGAGAGAGAGGCTGAGATAGTCAGGAAGTACGGTCTTAAGAGCAAGAGGGAACTCTGGAGATTCGAAACCATGCTAAGAAGAATAAGAAGAAATGCCAGGAGACTTTTAGCTCTACATACAGAGCAGGCAGAGAAAGAGAAAGAACAGCTACTGAAGAGGCTAGAGAGACTAGGGCTACTCAAGGAGGAAAGCACCCTCGATGACGTCCTCTCTCTCACTGTAGAGGATCTCCTAGAAAGGAGACTGCAAACCATGGTTTACAGGAAAGGGTTGTCGAAAAGCATCAAACAGGCTAGACAATTCATAGTTCACGGACACATTGGCATTGGAGACAGAAGAGTAACCTGTCCAAGTTACTTGGTCAAAAGAGAGGAGGAAGAGCTGATTTCTTATT
This sequence comes from Thermococci archaeon, assembly GCA_003660555.1. GTDB lineage: Archaea > Hadarchaeota > B88-G9 > B88-G9 > B88-G9 > B88-G9. The sequence continues at coordinate 3,119 of QMUK01000003.1, read as the reverse complement.
ATCCGCTTTCTCCGATAGCTAAACTAGGTCATCCTGAGAGGGCAGAGGGGGTGTAGCCCATTGAGGAGGAAGGGTAAATGGGGAGTTGCCCACATATACGCCTCTTTCAACAATACTATTGTACACATAACCGATTTGACTGGTGCTGAGACGATCAGTAGGTGGTCTGGAGGAATGATCGTTAAAGCCGATAGGGAGGAGTCCTCTCCTTATGCGGCATTGCAAGCAGCTCTCAGAGCTGCTGAAGAGGCCATGGCAAAGGGCATAGAGGGTGTACACGTGAAGGTCAGAGCCCCAGGTGGACATGGACCTAGGACTCCAGGACCTGGTGCTCAAGCTGCTATAAGAGGTTTAGCCAGAGCTGGACTTAGGATTGGTAGAATAGAGGACGTAACGCCGATACCCCACGACACCACTAGAAGGCCCGGAGGGAGAAGAGGGAGGAGAGTGTAGTGAAAATAGAGGTCCTCCAGAGGAATGACTTAGAACTGGTTTTCAAAGTGGAGGGGCTCAAGACAGGCTATGCTAATGCTCTCAGGAGAATAATGATCTCTGAAGTCCCAGTCTTAGCCATAGATGAGGTCATAATACACAAGAACTCCTCTGTAATGTATGATGAGATATTGGCTTTGAGATTGGGGCTAATTCCGATAAAAACAGATTTAGAGAGATTCGTGTTTCAAGAGGAATGTGATTGTAAGGGAAGAGGGTGCCCACTCTGTCAAGTGAGCTTGACCTTAAACAAAAGGGGTCCTGGAGTTGTTTACTCCGGAGACTTCATCTCGGAGGACAAGGAGATAGTGCCTGTGGATGACCAAATCCCAATAGTCAAACTCGGAGAGGGACAGGAAATCGAACTAGAGGCATTAGCCAGACTGGGGAGAGGGAAAGAACATGCGAAGTGGCAGGCGACGAACTCTTGCTCATATAAGAACGTTCCACTAATAGGGATAGACAGGGAATCTTGCGATCTCTGTGGAGACTGTGTCGAGAGATGTCCCAAGAAAATACTCGAAATCAGAGATGAGAAATTGATTGTGAAAGACGTCTTGAAATGTACTCTTTGCAAGGAGTGCTCAGAAGCTTGCGAATTAGATGCAATAATTCCGTTTCACGACAAAGAATCCTTTATATTCAAGGTAGAAAGCACAGGATCCCTAGAACCAGAGGTCATAGTTATTAAGGCATCTGAAATACTAGAGGAGAAGGCAGAGGAGTTCTTGAGAGAACTGAAAGCTGCTATAGAAGGTACAGGTGTTTAGCATTCGATAAGAAAGTTTTCTTAGCTGTAGTTCTCTGACCAATCCGATTTCCTCTGATGATCCTTCAGAGGAAGAGGTTGTAAGTGTGTGATAATCATGAATGACGCAAGAGTGAGAGTGAATAAGTATTGGATTAAACTGAACGTTTTCCCCTCAAATGAGTTTTTGGAAGGGAATTGCTCTATAGACTTAAGTGTCAAGAGGAAAGGAGAATTAGAGGTTATATTGAACAGGGGTCTAAGAGTCCTCTCAGTCACTTCTCAAGGAAAAGAGGTTCCGTTTACCCAACTAGTTTCTTCCTTCGATGACTTAGATTTGAAAGTCAACTCAGTTCGAATCGATGTTGATAGTTCACGCAACGTGCTTGAAATCAGATACGAAGGTGAAATTAGACCATATGAGAAAACGTTCAACTACGTCAAAGACCACATATCTGAGGAATACACACTAATTAGGCCAGATTCTTTTTCATATCCAATAATAGGTGCTTTAAATTTCTTGGAACTATTGGATGCGATCCTCTCTCAATCCTTCGATTACAGGGTAAGGGTGTCAGTTCCGGAAGGATACGTGGTGGCTAATCTCGGGGAATTGAAGTACAAAAGGAGGAAAGATGATTTGATCGAGTATGTATACGAAAGTAAGTTCCCTAGCTGGCGCATTGACATAGCAATAGGAAATTTCGATGTAATTTCCTCTTCGGATGGCGAGATATTAATTTTCTCTATGAAAGAAGATGCAAGACATGCAAGTAGAATCCTGAACCATACGAAAGCCGCTTTAGATTTCTACGTCAGTAAATTCGGAAGGCCAGTGACTTGGAAAGGATACACAATAATTGAGATTCCCTCCGGCTGGGGTGGACAGGCTGACGTTTGTGGCATTCTACTGAGCAGAGACGTGTTCGTTGACCCTAGGAGAGTTAGAAATCTCTATCATGAAATAGCTCACCTATGGAACGTGAGATCGAGAGATCGATCTAGATTCTTGGATGAGGGATTTGCTAGTTACTTCCAAGTACTGGCAGAGAAAAACATTTTAGGAGCGGATCTCGACCAGTTACTCGAGAGAACAAGGGCTAAAATTTCGGAAATGTGTGAAAAGACTCCTGTTTTAGAGGATACTCCTCTTTTTAAGTATGGAGAATATAAACTCACCGATGCCTCCTATTTTCTCGGCGTCTGGATACTCCACATTCTCAATTCCATTGTCGGAGAGAAATGCTTCGAGGAGATTATCAGGAGATTCCTGAGGGAATTCAAAGATGGAGCAGAGTTAGAAGATTTCATGGAAGTTTCAAAGGAAGTGAGTGGCAAGAACCTAGATAGATTCTTTGAAGACTGGTTCTTCACTACCAGAGGTCTGAAGTACTTACTAAAGGGACTGTCGGAAGAGGAGATAGTGAATAAATATCTTATACGGTATCAATAGGTTCCATGATTCCCTGAATCTTCTCATCGCTTTTAAAATGGGCTGAGATGGAGATATCAATTGGAGTGGATCTCCCTTAGATGGGAAAATCCTTTAAATCGTGGGGAGTTTCACCGATGTGGAGCGGGGGTGGCCGAGTCAGGTCAAAGGCGCGGGATTGAGGGTCCCGTGGCGTAGGCCTGCGCGGGTTCGAATCCCGTCCCCCGCACCATAGGAATGAACCAGAATCCGATTCTTGGGGATTCACAGTAGGAGGGAATCCGTAGGGTCTTCTAATCCTCAAAGCAGATTTTTTGTCTACGTCACCTAGGACCGTCCTAGGACGGTCCTCTATCAACTTCAGTATCAGTTCGTTTAGGCCTATTCCTTTCCTCTTGCTCTCCTCCCTTAGAAGCCTCACTACCTCCTCCCTAAGGGTCACGGAGG
>QMUK01000002.1 GCA_003660555.1 Thermococci archaeon | reverse complement strand
TCTCAGGAGGGTTATGCCTATGGAAGTCTTTCCACAACCACTCTCTCCAACTAGCCCCAAAGCCTTCCCCCTATTTAGGGAAAAGTTAACACCATCTACGGCCTTTACGTGACCCCTCCTAGTTCTATAGTACATCTTCAGGTTCCTGACATCCAGTAGCATGTTCATCACCCAATTAAATCTCCCTGAGCCTTGGATTTATTATCTCTTCCATGCCCCTTCCAATTAGGTAAAACGCTAAGGCCATCAGGGTTATGCATAGTCCAGGGGGAAAAAGCCAGTAGGGGTTGTAAGTGTTTCCCGTAGTGAAGGCCCACTGCAACATCATACCCCAACTCACTTTACTGGGATCTCCCAATCCGAGGAAACTTATCGCGGCTTCAGTTATTATGACACCTGGTATTCCTAGCGTCAAGTACAAAGTGGTTAGCGGCAAGACGTTGGGTGCGATGTGTTTGAATATTATCCTAGTGTCGGATGCGCCAGCTACTCTGGCTGCTTCCACGAAGGGCCTCTCCCTCAAGGATAGGGTCTGAGACCTAATGACTCTAGCAGTGCCTGCCCATCCTAGAATGGCTATTAGAAATACTATTATCCATATACTCTGTTTTCCTATAGCTGCAGCAGTTATTATGATCAGAGGAAGCCCTGGGAGGACCATCATTATGTCCACTATTCTCATTAGTAGATTGTCTATTGCTCCTCCGAAGTAGCCGGCTGTTAATCCAACTGAGGTGCCTATGAAAACCGCCATGGCAGCAGCGGTTATACCTATTAGGAAGGAAGTTTGGGCACCGTACATGAGTTGAGCTAACAAATCTCTTCCCAAGTGATCGGTGCCTAGAGGATGTCTAATCGAAGGAGGAGAGACGCCTTTTATTACTGGATCCACTCCCTTAAGTGGGTGGTATATCTCTTCTCCACGAATATAAACGTAAATTGGGCCAGATACAGCCATGAGGACGAAAACTAGGAGTATCATTAGCCCTATTGGTCCTACTCGACTCCTCCTGAATGTCTCCCAGCTGTCTCTGAATCTCAAGGTCTCCACCTCCTCACACTAATATTTTATTCTGGGATCTAGGTATGCGTAGAGGACGTCTGCAACCAAATTGGCGAACAGAACTATTACCGAGATATAGAAGAAGGCAGCCTGTGCTAGAGGATAATCGTAGTTCAATACGGCTTGCACTATTTCTCTTCCTAGTCCAGGCCAAGAGAATATGGTTTCAGTTAGTACTCCACCACCAGCAGAGAAGGCGAGGGAAATGGACATAGCTGTAACTATTGGGAGCATAGCGTTCCTAGCGGCATGTTTATCTCTTATTACACTTTCTTTAAGCCCCTTAGCCCTAGCAGTAGTTATGTAATCCTCTCTGAGAGTGTCTAACATGCTGTTCCTCATCAGTAACATGGAGCCAGCGAATCCTCCTATGGACAGGGTTATTATTGGCAACAGAAGGTGATAAACTATGTCTGCTACCTTCTTCCACAAGGGAGTAGATGGATCAAGCCAAAGCTCAGGAGTCATCATTCCACCAGCCGGAAATATTCCTAACTCGTGATAGAAGAGCCAAATCATTATCATGCCGAACCAGAATATCGGCATTCCTAGGAAGAACAGACCTAGGACGATCATTATGTACTCTTCCTTGCTGCCTCTTTTCCAAGCAATCCTTCTCCCAACGTTTATCCCTATGAAATAAGATAGCAGAATGGCAGGAACCCATAGGAGAAGGGTATTTGGCAAGAGTTCCTTTATCCTTTCGAAGACTGGAACTCCGTAATAGAAGGATGTACCGAAGTCTCCTTTTAAGACGTTCCTCACGTAAAGTACGTATTGCACGTAGAGAGGTTTATCCAATCCAAATTGTTTCCTTATTATTTCCTTTGCCTCAGGACTCATTTTAGGATCGAGCAGAAAAGCTGTTGGATCTCCTGGCATCACTCTGAATAGAAAGAAGAGTATAGTTATTACTACGAAGAGCGTTATCGCAATCTGAATAGTTCTCTTGATAATGTAAGTGGCCAGACTCATCTCCTGTTTCTCCTCCATGCAAGGGTTGTCACAAGCGAAATGGCTAATATTGAGATTAAAGCCCAAATATATGACTCATAACCTATCCCCTTCTCACCTCCTTGCTCGCTCACCTCTGATGTAGTTGTGTTCACTGGCTTTAGATACGATATTGAGGCTGAGATGCTCCCAAGCCCTTGGGAGAACCATCCCTTGAATCTATCTGTCCTGAAAGCCTCTATATTACTCTGAGAGTAGAGGGGTATGTACGGCAGATCCTCTGCTATTATTTCTTGGAGCCTATAGGCTATCTTCACTTTCTCCTCCCTAGGACCACAAGCTACGAATTCGTCTGCCAATTTATCCAGTTCTGGGTTATAGTATCCCATGGGGTTGTATCCATCTTTTATTATTTGAGAAGAGTGGAAGAAGTCTCTCAAATAGTCTGGCAGAAGAGAAAGTCTCCATCCTAATACATACACGTCGAAGTTCCATTCCTTGAACACTCTCTGAGTTATTGTGGCAAAGGACGTCGGTTGCGCTGTAACAGGAACACCGACCTCTCTCCACCACTCTTGAATTCTCCTAGAGGTCTCGAATCTAAGCGGGTCGTAGTCAGCTGGGGGCGTGAGTATATCGAATTCAGGTACTTTCTCTCCATTGGGCATTATCAGACCTTTCCCTGGTATAATCCTATCCCCCTCTATTCTAGGTTCTACTTCCCAAGAGAATCCAGCTTTTTTCAATAACTCTACAGCTTTCCTCACTCTCTCAGCTCTGCTCATCCCCTGGCCTTCATCTCCATAGCACTTGACATTGGGGTTGTACCAAGCTTTGTTTCCTGGAGGAACTACAGTGCAGAGATACTCCCCTAGTCCTTGGAGGATCCTATCTCTTATGAAGTGTTTGTCGATGAGGTAGGCCATGGCTTGTCTGAACTCCTTTATCCTGAATGGATCCTTTCTCAAATTGAATGCGAGGTATCTTATTCCGTTTTCTGGCGTAGAAATCATTGAAACATTCTCGTTCTCCTTGAGTAACTTCACGTATCCTGGTTGGATTGGCCACCATATGTAGTCTATGTCTCCCTTATCCAAGGCTAATATGGCTGCGTCCGTAGTTCTGTATATCTTGTATAAGATCCCGTCCACGAAGGGGCCTATGGTGAGAGTTATCTTTTTCTCCTCGAAGTCTGCATATTGCTCTAATCCTGGTCTAGAGCTCAGAAATTCTCTCATTTCCTCAAGAGTTTGGAAAGTATAGTTGAATTTATACCCAGAGAAGTAGTAGTTCGGGTTTCTCTTTATGAAAATGTATGATCCTCGTTTCCACTCACCGAACACGAAGGGTCCAGCGCTAATGGGCTTCTCGTTCTTGTATTCTGTCAGGTAGTTGAATGGGTCTTCGCTTCTCTTGGCCTCATCTACGATTTTCTCCCACTTCTTCTTTTGGACTATTATGCTCATCAGAGTCCCTTCCATGAAAGTGACTCTGCACTCCTTCAGTTTGAATTTCACGGTGTAATTGTCCAGAGCCTCCACGCTCTCTACGAACTCCCAAGAAGACCAATATCTGGGAATTTTGAATTCCATCATAATTTTAGCAGTGAAAACTACGTCATGTGCTGTGAGCTCGGTCCCATCTTCCCATTTTATTCCCCTCTTTATATGGACTATTGCTTCCTTGTAGTCATCTGAGAATTCCGGGTATCCGTCTGCGACCCAGGGTATTACTTCGAACGTTAAAGGTTTATATGCATAAAGGGACTCGTAGAAGTATCCTATTACATTCCAAGTCCATACATCACTTGCCTTAAACGGATTAAGAGTTTTAGGTTCGTCTTGCATCCCAACTTTCAATAGAACTGAGTTCATGCCATAGGATGGCTCCTGCGTTGGACTGAGTGTGAACAAAATTAATGAGGAAAGTATTGCGACATATAGCAACCTCATGACGTACCCTCCAGTAAGCTTTATATCGAGATGGTGTGACGAAATCCCCATAGATAAATGTATTCCGGAGACTCGGGGCTGGGAGGATAAGGCTTATATATCTAGTGTATTGAAAAGCAGGGATGCCTGCGGTGCAGGCGGCCCCAACCCTGAGGTCGAGCTGAGCTCGAGGGATGAGGTGTTGTCCACAACCGCAGGCACATGGGGACCTGAGCTATGGGTTCGGGTCCGACGAAGGGCTCAATGACCCGCCAATACCGACCAACCCAGACCTTGCGGCCAGACTCCGGTTGATCCTGCCGGAGGCCACTGCTATCCGGGTCCGACTAAGCCATGCGAGTCGAGGGCAGTTCGGCTGCCCGGCGGACGGCTCAGTAACACGTGGGCAACCTACCCTCGGGTCGGGGATAACCCCGGGAAACTGGGGCTAATACCCGATAGGCCAGGGAACCTGGAATGGTCCCTGGTCGAAAGCTCCGGCGCCCGAGGATGGGCCTGCGGCCGATTAGGTAGTTGGTGGGGTAACGGCCCACCAAGCCGACGATCGGTACGGGCCATGAGAGTGGGAGCCCGGAGATGGACCCTGAGACAAGGGTCCAGGCCCTACGGGGCGCAGCAGGCGCGAAACCTCCGCAATGCGCGCAAGCGCGACGGGGGGACCCGGAGTGCCCTTGCATAAGCAAGGGCTGTTCCCCAGTCTAAAAAGCTGGGGGAGTAAGGGCTGGGTAAGTCCGGTGGCAGCCGCCGCGGTAAGACCGGCAGCCCGAGTGGTGGCCACCATTATTGGGCCTAAAGCGTCCGTAGCCGGGCCTGCAAGTCCCTGGCGAAATCCCACGGCTTAACCGTGGGGCTTGCTGGGGAAACTGCAGGCCTTGGGACCGGGAGAGGCCGGAGGTACTCTCGGGGTAGGGGTGAAATCCTGTAATCCCGAGGGGACCGCCAGTGGCGAAGGCGTCCGGCTGGAACGGGTCCGACGGTGAGGGGCGAAGGCCAGGGGAGCGAACCGGATTAGATACCCGGGTAGTCCTGGCTGTAAAGGATGCGGGCTAGGTGTTGCGCGTCCTTAGAGGGCGCGCAGTGCCGTAGGGAAGCCGTTAAGCCCGCCGCCTGGGGAGTACGGCCGCAAGGCTGAAACTTAAAGGAATTGGCGGGGGAGCACTACAAGGGGTGGAGCGTGCGGTTTAATTGGATTCAACGCCAGGCATCTCACCGGGGGAGACAGCTGGATGAAGGCCAAGCTGACGACTTTGCCGGACTAGCTGAGAGGTGGTGCATGGCCGCCGTCAGCTCGTACCGTGAGGCGTCCTGTTAAGTCAGGTAACGAGCGAGACCCCCGCCCGCAGTTGCCAGCGGCTCCCTTCGGGGAGGCCGGGGACTCTGCGGGGACCGCCGCCGATAAGGCGGAGGAAGGTGGGGGCGACGGTAGGTCCGTATGCCCCGAATCCCCCGGGCTACACGCGCGCTACAATGGCCGGGACAGAGGGTTCCGACCCCGAAAGGGGAAGGGAAACCCTAAACCCGGTCTAAGTTCGGATCGAGGGCTGTAACTCGCCCTCGTGAAGGTGGAATCCCTAGTAACCGCACGTCACCATCGTGCGGTGAATACGTCCCTGCTCCTTGCACACACCGCCCGTCAACCCACCCAAGTCGGGCCTGGGCGAGCCCCTCTCCAGTGGGGAGGGTCGAGCCTGGGCTCGGCGAGGGGGGGTAAGTCGTAACAAGGTAGCCGTAGGGGAACCTGCGGCTCGATCACCTCCTAATGGTGCGCAAGACTGGGTTGGTCGGTGGTATAGGGTCGTTGAGCCCTAGCGGGCCCGTAGCTCAGACTGGGAGAGCGCTGCCCTTGCAAGGCAGAGGTCGCGGGTTCAAATCCCGCCGGGTCCACCATGCTCTCCCTCCAATTGGTTGTTCTCTCCGATTGGCTGTCCTACCTCGGGAGATGCAACTCGCGATGAAAGTCGCGGGTGAAGGACCGATCCCCTATGGGGAAGTGAGGTCGGTAGAGGCTGATCACCGACGCCCATAGGCAAGGCTGACGAGGACGCCGCCTGGGGGATGGCTCGGCTCGGGAGCCGAGGAAGGCCGTGGCAAGCTGCGATAAGCCCCGGCGAGGCGCATGCAGCCGTAGAACCGGGGATTGCCGAATGGGACCTCCTGTCATCCCGAAAGGGATGACACTCCCTCTGGGAGGGGGAACCCGCCGAACTGAAACATCTTAGTAGGCGGAGGAAAAGAAAGCAATAGCGATGCCGTGAGTAGGGGCGACCGAAAGCGGCAGAGGGCAAACTGAACTCTCTCCCGTGAGGGAGAGGGGATGTAGTGTTGTAGGTCACGACCAGCCCTAGGCACTGACCCAGTCGGGGAAGCCGAAGTCCCCTGGAATGGGGCGCCAAAGAGGGTGAAAGCCCCGTAGGCGTAACCTGACTGGGTCAGGGTCGTGACCTGAGTACCACGGGTCGGATATCCCGTGGGAAGCTGGGAGGCACCGACTCCCAACCCTAAATACTCCCCGAGACCGATAGCGCACTAGTACCGTGAGGGAAAGCTGAAAAGTACCCCGGGAGGGGGGTGAAAAGAGCCTGAAACCAGGCGGTTATAGGCGGGCGCGGCCCGAAAGGGTAGAAGCCTCCCGAAGGAACCCCTGGCAACAGGGTAGTACGAGGGGGGTGGACCAGGGTCGCGTCTTTCGTCTTGTATCACGAGCCGGGGAGTTCACGGCTGTGGCGAGGCTAAGGGGTTCAACCCCGGAGCCTCAGGGAAACCGACAGGTCCGCAGCCCATTTCGGGTGAGGGACGGGGTGTGAAAGCGCCCGAAGTCACAGCCGTGAGACCCGAAACCGGTCGATCTAGCCGTGGGTAGGGTGAAGCCGTCCCTACGGACGGTGGAGGCCCGCAAGGGTTCTGACGTGCAATTCGTTCCCCTAACCCGCGGCTAGGGGTGAAAGGCCAATCTAGACCGGAGATAGCTGGTTCCCCCCGAAATGGCCCGCAGGCCAGTCCGACGCGAGGTAGCCGGTGGGGTAGAGCACTGAATGGGGGTTTAGGGGGCGAGAGCCCTCGGCCTCCTCTCAAACTCCGAACCTGCCGGCGCCGTAGACCGTCGGAAACGGGGACGGGGGGTAAGCCCCCGTTCCGTGAGGGGAACAACCCAGACCGAGGTTAAGGCCCCAAAGAGCCGGCTAAGTACTAAGTCAAAGGGCGTCCTTGGCCTTAGACAGCGGGGAGGTTGGCTTAGAAGCAGCCATCCTTTAAAGAGTGCGTAACAGCTCACCCGTCGAGGCCAAGGGCCCCGAAAATGGAAGGGGTTAAGCCGGCCGCCGATACCTCGGGGCACCCCTTAGAGGGGTGATCCGGTAGGGGGGCGTCCCGCGTGGGTAGAAGCTCGGCCGTGAGGTCGAGTGGACCACGCGGGAACGAGAATCCCGGCGGTAGTAGCAGCAAAGTCGGGTGAGAATCCCGACCGCCGAAAGGGCCAGGGTTCTGTGGCAACGTTCGTCGGCCACAGGTTAGTCGGTCCTAAGGTGGCCCCTAACAGGGAGCCGCCGAAAGGGAAACCCGTTAATATTCGGGTACCGCCTGGGTACTCGCGGCAACGCAAGCCCAGTCTCCGACGCCTCGGGGTAGGCCGAGCGCGGCTGTCGCCGCGTCTAACTGTATAAGCCCGGGGAGAGCCGTAATGGCGAGAACCGGGTGAAAGCAGGAATGGCCCTCCCTTAGGAGGGTTCGGCCGAGCTCCGGGGCCCGTGAAAAGGGGACTGGGAAGGATCCCAGGCGACCGTACCGAGAACCGACACTGGTGTCCCTGGGTGAGTAGCCTAAGGCGTGTCGGGGACAACCCGGCCGAGGGAATTCGGCAAATTGGCCCCGTAACTTCGGGAGAAGGGGTGCCAGCCGTGCAGACGGCTGGTCGCAGTGACTAGGGGGGTCCGACTGTTTAATAGAAACGTAGGTCCCCGCTAGCCCGTAAGGGTGTGTACGGGGGCTGAGGCCTGCCCAGTGCCGGTCCGTGAAACCCCGGTTCAACGGGGTGAAGCGCCGGTAAACGGCGGGGGTAACTATGACCCTCTTAAGGTAGCGTAATCCCTTGCCGCTTAATTGGCGGCCTGCATGAAGGCTTAACGAGACCCCCACTGTCCCCGGCCGGGACCCGGTGAACCCGCTGCCTGGTGCAAATGCCAGGGACCCCCGACGGGAAGCGAAGACCCCGTGAACCTTTACTGCAGCCTGCCGTTGGGGTACGGTCGAAGGTGTACAGCGTAGGCGGGAGCCGTCGAAGCGGCCTCGCTAGGGGCCGTGGAGGCGCCCATGGGACACCGCCCTCCTTCGACTGTATCCCTAACCCCTAAGGGGGGACAGCGGTAGGTGGGCAGTTTGGCTGGGGCGGCACGCCCCTGAAAAGATATCAGGGGCGCCCAAAGGTCGGCTCAGGCGGGTCAGAACTCCGCCGTAGAGTGCAAGGGCAAAAGCCGGCCTGACTGGACTCCGAAAAGCGAGGAGTCCAGGGGGGAAACCCGGGCCTAGCGAACCTCCGTGTCCCCCCCGGTGGGGGTCGGAGACGACAGAAAAGGTACTCCGGGGATAACAGGGTGGTCGCGGGCAAGAGCCCATATCGACCCCGCGGCTTGCTACCTCGATGTCGGCTCTCTCCATCCTGGGCGTGCAGCAGCGCCCAAGGGTGGGGTTGTTCGCCCATTAAAGGGGAACGTGAGCTGGGTTTAGACCGTCGCGAGACAGGTTGGATGCTATCTGTCGGGGGTGTTGGCCGCCTGAGGGGAAGGTGCCCTCAGTACGAGAGGAACGGGGCGCCGGGGCCTCTGGTCTACCGGTTGTCCGACAGGGCACAGCCGGGCAGCTAAGCCCCATGCCGATAAGGGCTGAAAGCATCTAAGCCCGAAGCGGCCCCCGAAAAGAGGCGGCCATTCCCTGGCGAGGTGAACCGACCTTCGGGTCGGGTAGCCTCTAACCAGGGACGAGGGCTCCCGTAGAAGACGGGTTTGATGGAGCGGGGGTGTAAGCGCCAAGCGAAAGCGAGGCGCTCAGCCCGCCGCCCCCAATCGCCCGAGGTCAGCCTTGCCGGGCTAAGTCGGTGATCAGCCGCCATTCACTTACTCGCAAAACCTCTTTTCGTTGGGTTAGGGAGGAGTAGGAGGGGATAGGCGACTCCCGGGCCTCAAGCCTGAGGAAAGTCCCCCCACCTCCAGGAACCGCGGTCCCCAAAGGGACAGGCCGAGAGGTCTTGGACCGAGAGCAGAAACGACACGCCCCTAGGGGGATGTCCGTGATGGGGAGAAGGTCCTCGCGAGAGGGCCGAGTTAACCCTCGGAGAATCCCTAGGGATACGGTGAAACGGCTCGGTCCCGCGGGGTGCAAGCCCAAATTACCGCCGATGATTTCCTGGAGAGGTGGGTGGTAGGGTGCTTAGCCAAATGTCGCCTCAAAACAGAAGGGGGCTTATGGTCCCCACCTACTCCTCCCTAACCTCTCGGCTCTTTGGCCTTTGGTCTTAGTTTAGGATAGCCGCATTTCCTACACCTAGTCGCACTAGGTGGATTCCTAGCATTACATCTCATGCATATCTTCTTGATGAGGAGTCTCTTCTCTGCTACCTCGAACCTAGCCAAGACCTAGCACCTCCTTGACTAACGATGAAATCTCACTTCTGCTTTTCGTTTTAGAGTATTCTTCTAGGAGATCCTCGTTCAATTTAATAAAGGTTTCCCCCCATTTGAACTTAGACGCAATCTCCAGCGAGATCTCTTTCATACCTACTATGTACAGAGAGGCCATGAAGGCTTCTGCAGTACTCAATACATTTGGTTTACCAAAATTAACAGGGTTAGCTGCAATTAAGTAAGGTAAAACTCTAGGAAATCCATACCTAGATAACTTAGAGAAGAGGATTGGATTAACTTTGTTCCACGAGGAGTCTATTGCTGTTATGCCATGACACAACACTAGTCTCCTATCCCCTGGGAATACGTACTTCTCAGAAAACGGGTTTAGCACAATGGACTTCGGAACGCTCCTAACGAGCTTAGCCATTCCAGACCTTATTAGTCTCTCCCCGGTACAAGCCTTGGGATTACACTCCTTTAGACTGTATATGTAGAGACGAACGGTTGCTTTCTCCTTCCTACTATTACTGCTGATCATCCCATTATCCCCATTTTAGTTAAGACGCTTGGTATTCCTTCTATCAATTCAGAGGCAGAGAAGAAGTATCCCCGCCTCTCCAACATGGTATCCCCTACCAGCCCAACTAGGAAAGCGGAAGCACAGGCTACTAAGAAGGGATCTCTCCCTCTGGAGAGAATTCCGGCCGTAACTCCAGCTAGAACGTCTCCAGTACCGCCCACAGTCATACCTGGGTTCCCGCTTACGTTCCTCTTGTATCTCTCACCTTGAACTATCAAGTCCTCTCTACCTTTCAGGAGAACCACCACTCCCATTTTATTGGAAATCTCTCTAGCATCTAAGAGAGGATTAGAAACTTCCCTGCCGAGTATTGACGAGAGCTCTCCTCTATGCGGGGTTATTATCACTTCTTCCGAACCCAACTCAAGGGACCCGAGAACTCTGAGAGCATCAGCATCTATCACGAGCCTTCCTAAATCGTGGGAGAGAAGCTCCTCTAGTGCTCTCACGGTCTCCTTTCTTCTACCTATTCCAGGACCGATTAACGTCACGTCATTTCTCTCTGCTTCCTCTAGAATATTTTCAACGTGTTCTAAGGATAGGAACTCACCGTTGAGTTTCAATGAGATTACATCTGGGGATAGAGAGTTAATTGTGAAAGCAACTCTCTCCGGACAAATAACTCTGACTAGATCTACTCCAACGGAGAGAGATGCCATTGCAGCCAGTGCCGGAGCGCCAACTAGGTCTCTGCTTCCACCCACGATTAGAACTTTTCCGTTTTCGCCTTTATGTGAGTCCCCCCTCCTAACAGGAATTGCAGCTTTTAAATCCCCAGGACCACAGAGAGTCTCTATTTCTGGAGGTATGCCTAGACTTCCGATGACGACGTCTCCCTCAAAGCTTCTGAGTCCTATCTTTGGTTTATGCAAGGTAATGGTCATATGAGATTTGACGAAAATCCCTTTTCCAGTATTTGGATCCATACCACTAGGCAAATCGATGCTTATCGCTTTCTCTGTAATTCCATCATCTATTAATTTGTTCAAGGCTCTTATAAGGGAAAGGTACGGCTCCCTAATCTCACCTCTTACTCCAGTTCCAAGAAGAGCATCTATCAGAACTTGTGGCCTGAATTCCTTCGCCTTCTCTATTAGTTCATATTGGTCTCTTATTCTGTCCACTATACCGAGAGCAGAACATATTCTGAGATTCTTTTCTCCTTCAGGGGAACTCATCTTCTTCCCGAAAAGTAAGACACGAACTTCCTTTCCGTTTTGTAAGAGGTGTCTTGCAGCGCATAGACCGTCTCCACCATTGTTTCCCGGACCGCAAACAACCAAGAACCTATCACCCATTTCTGAAACCTTCTCAGCAACACTCCTTCCTGCATTCTCCATTAGAAGATCGTGAGTTATCCCAAAGTAAGAAGCATTCTCCTCGATTATCCCCATTTCTTCAGATGAGACGAATTTCATCGAACATCCCCCCGGTATATTCTTCCGTTTATAACAAGCACGTCTGCTGCACCCCTCCTAAACGAGGAAATAGCCTCTTCAGGTCTACAAACTATAGGTTCTCCATGGAGGTTTAGACTAGTATTCAGAACTAATGGCACACCGCTTATTCTCTCGAACTCTCTTATCACTTGATAGTAGAACGGGTCATCTTCCTTAGTTATGGTTTGTGGCCTAGTAGTACCATCCACATGGACCACAGAAGGTATTTGGTTTATTACTTCTTCTTTCACTCTGAAGCAGAGAGTCATGAATGGAGACCTCTCGGCATTCTCTAAATATCTATCAGCTTTCCTCTCTATTATTGTTGGAGCAAATGGCATAAACCATTCTCTCCCAAGCCTCTCGTTGAGCTCTCTTTTAACATTAGAGGTTGGGTCAGCCAATATACTCCTATGTCCTAGAGCTCTAGGCCCATACTCCATTCTCCCTTGGAACAGAGCCACTACTTTTCCCTCTGAAATCCACTCAGCGATTTCCCCTGGGTCAACTTCCTCCCCAGAGTCGTACTCGTATTCTGGACCCAGGAATAAACTCCTCAGCTCATATGGTTTTAAACCCTCTTCAACCCATTGTTGGTAAAGAGCTGCACCTACAGCTAATCCTCCATCTCCCATGTGGGGAAAGACATATAGCTCGTCTACTAATTCTCTAATGAGCATATTGGCCTTGACGTTCTGTGCAACTCCTCCAGCCAAACACAATCTCTTGATACCCGTTTCTTCCATAGCGACTTCCACTATGCTAGTCACAACTTCCTCCAGGAGGGTTTGGGCGGAAGAGGCCAAATCTCGTGGAACGTAGTTCGAACCTATCCTCTCCATTATTTCTTTAATGGATCTCTCACCTAGCACACCAATTCCCCTTAGGCTCTTCTCTTCTCGGTCGAACCAAACTAGTTTCCTGAGAGCCTCTAAGTAAGTGGGTCTTCCATATGAGGACAAACTCATTACCTTTCCTTCGTGAAGCATTGGCTTGAATCCCAATATCTTTGTCACTGAGGCATAGAAATCTCCCAGAGAGTTATAGCTACTTGAGCACCACATTCTCTTTATGCCCTCCTCTTCATTCGCCAAGTTCAGAGTCATTGATAGACCATCTCCGGCAGCATCTATTGTCAGAACTAGGCAATCCTTTTTGAACCCAGATGTGAAATAAGCTGAAGAGGCGTGGCACGTGTGATGTTCTATAAACGTTCTCCTACAGAATCCTAATCTATCTAGAAAACGTTCTAACAATCTAAACCTCTTTTCCCTTCTAAACAGACCAGATACTGCCACAACATCTATTTCTTGGGGAGAAACACCTTGAGAATTCAGCAAGAATTCTACGGATTTCAAAGGTATGCCTCTATGACATTTCTTCCTAGAGAATCTCTCCTCATTTACAGCCGCTACTATTTCTCCGTTTATTAACAAAGCAGCACCAGCGTCGTGGCCATCGTGTATGCCAAGCACGATCATGTTCCGCCAGTTTAATGAAAGACTTTTTATCCCCCACCCCAATCCGTGGGGCAGATGACTCAGGAATTACTTCGAGAGTTAGAGGAAATGATTTCAGAGTCGGAAGCTTTAAATCATAGAAGGATGCTAGTTCTAACTGGAAAGGGGAAAAGCAAACTAGCAGGTATGATATCAAAACATTTCTCACAAATTAAAGGGGAGAACGTAGAGATACTATACTCCTGCACTCCTTTCAGAGAAAGTGAACAATCCAAGGAGAGATTCGATGTTTTTCTAAACTCTCTTGAGGAAGAGGGCAATGTGACCTTGCTTTCCTTTGAAGAAAGTGAAAAGGCAATGGGTAGAACCTTTGATTTAGCAGTATTAGACTTAACTGATGACTTCGACCCAGATGTCCTTGGGAGACTAATAGAGACCGTCAGGGGAGGAGGCTTAATCCTGATGCTTACTCCTAGACTAGAGAACTTGCACAAGACCAACTTCAGATTCCACAAAAAAATGATAACACCACCATACGAGATGAAAGACATTAGAAGACTTTTTCTCAGGAGAATAGCAAGCAAGATAATGGAACACGATGGGATATGGGTAATGGACTGTCCAAATCTCAGATGGATCAAGAGAGGAGTGTATCGGCGAGAAGGAGATACCAAAAGGAGGGAATTGATGATACCAGAGAGAACTGTTTTTCCCAGGGAAGTTTACGATTTAGCCATAACTCAGGACCAAGTGAATGCAATCTCACTTGCCGAGAAGTTACTGGACGAAGAGAGGTACATGGTGATCACAGCAGATAGAGGGAGGGGGAAGTCTGCTGTGCTAGGTATATCTCTAGCTGCTTTGGCACATGAGTTGTCCAAGAGACTAGAGAGAAAAAGAGAGATTAGAGTAGTAGTTACCTCCCCCGAATTTGAAAACGTCTTAGAATTAATGAAGTTTGCCTCAATAACCCTAGAGAGACTGGGAGTAGAACACGAAGTCTTGGAAAGGAAGATATTGTCGAATAGGATCAGAATTGTGTACTGCTCACCATTGACAGCAGCGGAATCCAGAGGAGACCTAATTGGGGTCGATGAGGCTGGAGGAGTCCACGTCCCAATTTTACATGAGATCATGGATAAGTACCCGAGAGCAATATATTCGTCTACACTTCACGGATATGAAGGAGCTGGAAGAGGTTTTTCTGTCAAGTTCCTAAGAAAATTAGAGAAAAGGGTTATAAAAGCCGAGATGGAGGAACCGATAAGGTATAGCCCAGGGGACCCAATTGAGAGATGGCTCTTCGATGCCCTCCTTTTGGATTCTGAACCAGAACCTCTCTTTCAGGAGGATTACGAACGAATAAAGAGGTCCCTCCTACACTATGAGAAACCCGACTTAAACTCATGGTTCAGTGGGGAAAAGGAAGAGGAGTTGAAGCACTTCTTCGGCATATACGTTCTGGCACATTATAGGAATAGGCCGAGCGATGCTGCACTACTTGCAGATGCACCGCATCATGAAGCAAGGTGTTTAAAGATCAAGGAAACAGGAAAAATAGTAGGAGCTCTCCAGATATGTAAAGAGGGAAATGTCCCGAGAGAAATAGCTGAGAAAATGCTTACTAGGTATAAACCACCTGGAAACATAATACCAGATGTCATGGTCAAGTATTACGGAATGATTGAATTCTCCGGACTCAAGGGTCTTAGGGTGGTTAGAATAGCATCCCATCCGGATGCAATGAGAATGGGCATAGGTTCTAGGATGCTCTCAGAACTATTAAAGGAGTCAAAGGAGTACGATTGGATAGGAGTGGGATATGGATCAGACATTTATCTAGTTGACTTTTGGGAGAAAAATGGCTTCATACATGTCCATCTAAGCCCGAAAAGAAACCCAGTCAGCGGAGAGTACTCAATAATTTCAATAAGACCCCTGAGCAATAAAGCCAAGAACATGGTGAGAGAAGCGAACAGGAGATTCAGGAGGAGGTTATTGGACTATTTGAAAGTAATACACAGGGACTTAGACCCATTCGTCGCATCTAAGCTACTTAAATCCGACGATAAAGCCATCTCCTCATGGGAACTTAATTTGACTGAGGAGGAAAAAGAGAGGATGAACAGATATGTTAAAGATTACTTCTTTAATTTCGAGACCATATACGATGTGGCTCTCAAACTAATCAGGATGTACTTCTTGGACTCAAACAAGAAGAGACCTAACATTTCCCAAGAGGAGGAAGCTCTCCTGATATCCAAGGGCTTACAGAACAGGAGCTGGAACGATGCAGAGAAGTCTTCCAGAGTCGAAGGTGGGAAGAAGCTGATGAAATCGATAATAGGGGAGATATATGAACATTACTTCCGCTAGCTAGGGGGGATTCAGCTAGATGATAATAGTTGGCGCAGATTCGGGCACCTCATTACTGAACGAGAGGTTTCAAGGGGATGGACCATTCGTAACTTGTGCTGTGAAAGTCGAAGCACCGTATAACACTCCTTGCAAAGTCATGTACAAGAAAGCCCGTAAAAGGAGAGTGATAGAAGGAGAAATAGAATTAGCTCTTAAGTTAGCTAGAGAAGAGGGTGCAGACGAGGTACACTTAGACATACCAGGAGGAAGACTCTCCAGAAAAAAGGGAGATGTTCCACTAATCTCCGAGATAAGAGATTTCGAATCTGAAACAGGTATAAGGGTCCTTGGCCTCGGGAAGTTGAGTCTAGCAGTCAGATTGGCAGAGATATCCACAGCGACATACTCAATAGTTTTACTCTCAGATCAGGAAGAGAGAGGTAAATTCTCCTTGGGCCTTCCTAAGGGAGTACGCACCATTGTAAAAGACGAAAGGGAAGTAGAGTCTAAGTCAATGTATCCCTGGGAGGACTTGAGAGTCAAAGCGGTACTTAGGAGAAGTGTTGTACACAGCGTCATTTACCAGAATCCAGTGCTTAGGGGGTACTGGGTGCTCGATATCACATTCTGAGCTCTCTCTCTGCTCTTAATCTCTCGCTCTTAATTACACTGGTTATGTACCCAGCAATTTTGTTTTTTATTATGGGGCTTCCACCAATGATTATTCTCTCGACTATCTCCTTGTTTCTCTCGAAGTCCTCCGTGAATAGTTTGGGATACTTTTCCATTAGCTTCTTAGCCACAGACTTTATGTACAATGATCTCACTCTTCCTATGGTTATACCCCCTCTTCACCGTCTCGGTGCGAGACGAACTACCTAAGATTTAAAGGTTTCTATGTTGCTATCAGATTACATGTCTGGGGAATTCAGGGAGGGAGATCTGGCATTACTACTCTCCAGAGATGTTGAGTTCTTGGTTAAACTGGAGAAAGGAAGAGAATTGCATACGCACTTAGGGAAGATATCTTGTGATGATATCTTAGGAGGAAGAGAGGGAGACGTAATAACTACAAGCACCAGTGAAAAACTATTGGTAGTTAAACCAGATTTCCAGGACAAGTTGTCCAGAATAAGGAGAGGACCTCAGATAATACATCCAAAAGACGCGTACCAGATAATAAGGTACCTATCGATAGGTCCTGGGAGAGAAGTACTAGAGGTGGGAGGAGGATCCGGATACATGACTTGCATACTAGCCTACTTAGTCGGGGAAAACGGAAGGGTAGTCTCATATGAGAAGAGAAAGGACTTTTCCAAAATAATAAAAAGGAATCTAGACTTCTTGGGATTGTCAGATAGAGTAGATCTGAGAGAGGAAGAGTTTCGTAGCACAGATGAGAAATTCGATGCTGCTGTAATAGACGTCGGAAATCCATTTGAGATAATAGAGAAAGTAATCGAGGCACTGAAACCAGGGGGGAGATTTTCGCTTTATCTACCAACGATGGATCAGCTAGTCAATCTCTCCAGAATTATTCCAGAGGGAGTGAAAATTAGTGCACTAGAGACAGTAGAAAGGAAGATATCACTATCCAAAGGAAAAGTAAAACCGATGGGTAAATTGATAGGTCATACGGCATATCTAGTCATAGGGAGGAGGTTATTCTAATGGAACTTCGGTTCAAGTGTCCGTCTACTAGGAGCAAGGTCATGATCCTAAAAGTGAAAAGAGAGAATTACAAGGTAAAGACAATCTTCTTCAAGGGAAAAACTCCGAATCCAGGACAATATTGTATGATCTGGATTCCACGAAAGGGAGAGAAACCAATGGCATATTCTTACATAGGACGGATTTCAGGAGTTTCAGTGGAGAAAATAGGCAATTTCACAGCTTCAATTCACGCACTAAAACCTGGAGACTATATTGGAGTAAGAGGACCATGCGGAAATGGGTTCTCTGTGAAAAAAGAATGGAGCGAAGTCCTTCTAGTTTCTGGAGGAGTTGGAATAGCACCACTAGCTCCTCTAGCAGAGAAGTTGAGATCCATGGGGATAAGGGTGAAAACACTAATGGGATTCAAAACGTCAAAAGACGTGTTCTTCTTGGATAGGTTGAGATCGAAGTCTGAAGTCGTAATTGTAACTGAAGACGGGTCATTGGGCATAAAAGGATTAGTTTCCGAGGCCCTACACTCAGAGAAATTAGATCAATACGACCAAGTAGTAGTTTGTGGACCTGAGGCGATGATAGTTTCTTGCATCGAAGTCTTAGAGAACAAGAATTTCACTGATTATCAAGTAAGTTTCTCTAGGTACATGAAGTGCGGAATCGGACTTTGTGGGCACTGCTCGTTTGGTGAAATAGTCACATGTATAGAAGGGCCAGTCCTGTCCAGAGAAGAGATAATGGAAAATCATCAGGACCTAGGAGTATTCAGAACATCCTCAGGAAGGAGGGAAATTGTTTGAACTCATTTATCATTAAACTATTGTCTGTTCTAGCCTCAGAGAAAGAGATAAATCTGAAAGTAAGGAATTTGGAAGTACAACTAGGAGAAAAATCAGTAGTAATTAGTGGGAAGCTAAATCTAGTAGTAAGGGAGGGTAGTGCTTGAGTTTACAGGAAGCAATCACATTCCTTAAGAAGATCAGGGGAGCTGTTGAACTAGAAGACTCAAACGGAGAGATACTTTCTATTGAATTCTCAGAGAACGAGACCAGAGTCCATTTAAAGAGAGGAATTCAGTATTATCTTAGGAAGAAAGGAATAAGCGGAAGAAATAGTAGTATGGCAACATTCTCGATTTCGAAACTCATTAAGGTGGCTAAGGAGCTAGACAACCTAGAATACACCGTGGAAGTTTTCCTAGGAAAAGACTTATTAATCAGAATGGGGAGCAAGGCAAATCCAACGTTTTTGAGATTTATAGGACCCATGGAGATAGGACCTGGGGCAATGAAGCTGATCAAGGGTGTTCTACTTGGAAAATGAGAAGGCAATGCTCGAGATAATAAAATCCATAGAGCAGGGAAGAATAAAGAGGAAGGAGGATCTACACAGAGAGAAAATAAAGATAGCGAGGAAGTACAAATTAGGGAGAATACCGTCCAATTCAGAGATAATATCCTTCATAGGCGAGGAAAAAGTAATAAAAGAGGAAAAATATGATGTATTAGTCAGAAAGCCGGTCAGAACTATTTCTGGAATAGCGGTAATAGCAGTAATGACCTCTCCCTATCCTTGTCCACATGGAAAGTGTTCTTATTGTCCGGGAGGTCCGGAACGAGGGGTACCACAAAGTTATACTGGTCTCGAGCCAGCTACTATGAGAGCAATTCAAAACGAATACCATCCTAGGAAGCAAGTCGAACACAGAATAAATCAGCTCAGGAAAATAGGACATCCAGTTGAAAAGGCTGAAGTAATAATAATGGGAGGCACCTTTACTGCTATGCCTTACGATTACCAGAAGTGGTTTGTCAAGGAAATATTAGATGGGCTAACGGGAAAAACAACTTCTTCTATCGAGGAAGCGCAGAAAATAGCTGAGAAATCCGAGATAAGAAACACTGGACTGACTGTAGAGACCAGACCAGATTGGGCTAAGGAGGACCAAATAGACAGGATATTATCCCTAGGAGCCACTAGAATAGAGCTGGGAATCCAATCAATATACGAGGATGTCCTGGAAAGAGTGAATAGAGGCCATACTGTGGAAGACATCGTCGAAGCCACTAGAATAGCGAGAGATTCCGGATTTAAGATATGTTACCACATTATGCCTGGGCTTCCGGGATCTGATTTGAAAAGAGACTACAAAATGTTCGAGAGGATATTCCGTGATAGCCAATTCAAACCAGACATGATAAAGATATATCCTTGCCTAGTCATAGAAGGAACTAAGTTATATGATGAGTGGAAAAGGGGCGAATACACACCAATTAGGGACAAAGAAGCTATTGAGCTTATATCTAAGGTTAAGGGAGAATTAATCCCTAAATGGGTCAGAACTATGCGAATACAAAGAGACATACCAGTTAAAGCTATAGTAGACGGAGTGAAGCTATCTAACTTGAGGGAGGTAGTTCTCAAGGAACTGAAGAAGAAAGGAAAGAAGTGTAATTGTATAAGATGCAGGGAGGTAGGTCATAAATATCTGAAAGAGGGAAGGAGGCCTAAAAGAGTAGAATACTTGATAGAGGAGTACAAAGCCGGAAAAGGAAAGGAATACTTCATATCGGCAGAGGATCCGGAGGAAGAGATATTAATAGGATATCTAAGACTCAGGAGAGTTTCTAGGAAAGCACATAGGGAAGAGTTATCCGGGACACACGTAGTCAGAGAGTTACACGTTTACGGCAAATCTATCCCTATAGGAGAAAGAAAGAGGAGATGGTGGCAGCACAGAGGAGTAGGTAGAAGATTGCTTGAAATGGCCGAGGAAATATCCATGGAATCTGGCAAGATATCTGTTTTGAGTGGCATAGGAGTCAGGGAGTACTACTACAAAATGGGATATTTCAAGGAAGGTCCATATGTGTCCAAGTACCTCGATTGACTGCTTACCTCTCTAAGTATACATTTCTCCTCCACTGCTGTACTTGTCCACTTCTCCTCCTGTGGATCTGATTTGTCTCCTTGGAGGAGGCAAGGGTATTGGTGGAGGTATGTTCACTTGGTCTGACAGAATAGTGGCCTTCACGAGAGACACACTTAACACCGATCCCATTACTTCAGACATTATTTCCTTTGGAATATCTCCTGGGGAAATCACTTCCTTTCCAGATTTTGATATTTCCTTTACTATTTCGTGAGAGTACAAGGCAGTCCCATCTATCTCCAAATGTCCCACAGGTGGATCGTAAATACACCTAAATACGAAGTTTATTGAAAGCACTTCTCCATGTAGAGGCACTTCCTCCTTAGATATCGAAACTATTGAGAGGTTGTTGTTCACGTTCCACGATTTTATCCTCTCGTACACGAATTCTCTTCTCCTTTCAGCTAGAGCCCTCGTGAAGTATATTCCAACTAATGGCATTCGAATCCCCTATTCATATTGCCCTCCATTCAGATCCGTCGAATAGCACCAATCCTCTTCCAGCCTCTAGTACTACTCCTCTGCCATATTTTTCTTCTATTCTTTTCATTTCTCTTGAAAATTCTATCCTAGACATCATTCCCTTATTTTTAAGAGCTAAAAGTCTATATATCTCCAATTTAGCCTCTGTTACGAGTTCTTCCGGCTCTTTACTCTCTTCTCTTAATCTTTTGCTCAATTCCTCTCTTAGGAAGTATATTTCCTTGTTCTTTCTGGACAGTTCTTCCTCTTTTTCTTCGATCTCTCTGGATAATTCTTTTATTCTACTAAGAAGCTTTTTCTGTTCTAGTTCAAGCTCCTTATTTCTCTCATCTAATTCAGATAATTTGCTAAGGAGCTCCTCTCTTTCTAAAATGACTTTCTCTCTTTCTCGTTCTAGGTCTAGTATTCTGTTTTCTTTTCTCTTTAGTTCCTCTAGAATAGCCTTCATCTCTCCCTCTTTCCTACCTAGGTCTACTTTCAGTTTGGACACCTTCTCCTTGAGTTCATTTATCTCCCTATCTTTCTCTGACATCTTTAATCTCAGCAGGTTTATTTCGGAATTGACCTCCTTCACTTTTTCTTCTTTCATGAGCATTTGTTTTCTCATTTCGTCCTTCTCTCTCTTAGTTTTTGATAGTTCCATCTCCATCTCCTTTAGTTCGTACTGAGTTTCCTCGAGCGTCCTCTTTAACTCAGAGACCTTCTCTTCGAGAGAGTTTATTTCGGCTGTAAGCCCCTCTTTTTCCAGAAATTCTCTCTCTAGCTCTCTTTTATATCTTTCAATCTTTTCCAATAGGCCTTCTTTTTCCCTTTCTAGCTCCTCAACTCTCTTTCCGAGGAACTCTATTTCCCTTTTAAGATTCTTTATCTCATCTTCCTTGTCAAGTATTTCTACTCTTAAAGATTCATTTTCTCTGTTTGAATCTGCCAGCTCAGATTTCAGACGGTTTATTTCAGATATGAGTTCGTTAGATGATTGTTCAGCTTCTTTTATTTTTTGTTCAGCATTTCTGAGCATCTCCTCCAGCTCATTGATTCTGGAGTCCTTTTCGTGAATAGTAGATGATAGCTTGGATATCGTCTCGTTTTTAGAAATTAATTCCCTATTAAGTCTTTCTTTTTCGGACTCTAGCTCTGAAATCTTTTCTTTTAGGTCATTTCTTTCCTTTGACAGTCTTTTTAGTTCCTCTTCTAAAGTTGAGATCTCATCCTCCAATTTCCTAGTCTCCTCTAAAAGCGACTCTTTCTCTTGTAATGTTTTGTTCCTCTCTTCCTCTAATTCTGAGACTTTCTCTTCTAGTTCGGACACTTTGTACTTCATCTCTAAGTTTCTCTTTGCCAACTCCTTTAATTTTCCTATTGAGGAGTTGAAGTTCTCTCTAAGCCTATTTACCACTTCATCCTTATTGTTCAATTCATCTTCTAGTTTGGACGTTCTCTCTCTTAGTTCGACAATCTTATTCCTCATTCTGGATAGTTCCTCATCTTTCTCCTTTAGAGACTCGTTCTTCTCATTCAGTTTCTCTATTAATTCGCTTTCTCTACTCTTCAGGGCCACTACCTTCCTGTTTACCTCATTATACCTCTCACGGATTTGCTTGATCTCCCTTGTTAAGCGCTCGATTTCCTTGTCCTTGGATTCCAATTCGCTCTTGATTTTACTCAATTCAGAGCTCAAATCATTATTCTTTCTCCTTAATTCTACATTCTCTCTTTCTATGGATGAGAGTTTAGATTTAAGCTCATCTATGTAATTTTCTAGCTCCTCTTTTTGCTTAATACTGCTGGAAGCCTCCTCTATTGCTCTCTCGAGGTCTTTAATCCTTCTTGATAACTTATCCCTCTCCTCTGATAGCGATCTCTTTTCCAAGATTTCTTCATTTAGACGTTCGTTCAATCGATCAATCTCAGATAAGAGCTCGGAATTCTCTCGCTTAAGCTTCTCTAATTCTTTAGTAAGTTGTGATATATCTACCTCTCGCTCTCCCCTCTTTTCGTCTCCTCTCACGAGAGCCTCCCAAAGCTCCTCTCCCATTCCCTTCCCTCCGGGTGTTCAAGTATTGTAAAGTCTGACTGAGGTTATATAACTTTCCTCTCCTCACTCTCTAGGACCTCTAGATCCAAGTAATACGTGAGACCACTAACTTTAAATACCAGTGTATTACGTATGTAGTAGCAAAAGTCGGCGTGGTAGGAGGTGGGGCTATGCCCAAGAAACTGACCGAGCCCACAGTCCTATTGACAGTGTTTATCGTATTAGTGCCCTTTTTCCCAATAAATGAAGCTAAAGCAGATTGGACCCCAGGAGAGAGAGTGGTCGTTTTCTTAGATGCGAATTGTCCCATAACATCACCTACACCCGGAGGGAAAGTCGTCTGGTACAACGGCATAAATACCATAGTGTACGAGATGGGAGACAATTACTACCCCACGAGCGTAGATCTGGGAGACGTAGATGGGGACGGTCTAGTGGAGGCAGTAGTGGAGGGGATATTAAATCAACCTGGATCAGCTCCTCCTTATCTCTGGATAATCAGGGAAAACAGTATGGACGTCATAAGCGAACCTTATCAGCTGGACACGAATCCGAATTTCGATGTAGTTGGTGGCATCGCCGTGCCCCCGTCGCATTGGGTAACGCTAGAAGACATAGACAACGATGAGACTGACGAGATATTCCTAATGAGAGGACTAATGGACATAGCTACCTCTGGGCTAGGTAGTACTGCAGGAGATGCACTAGAGCTATTTGAGGTCAGAAGCAACGGGCTACAGAGAGTATGGCAAGTCACAGGATATGAATTCCTCCCACTAGACAATTACGGGATTAAGTTCATGAGAGATGATAATAGTAAGTACTTGGTAGTTTCGGGATTAGATTCAAGTGGACAAACTCACATACTTAAGATAGACCCGATTTCTGGATCCATACTTGAGGACTTAGCACTAGGTGCTTTTCCAGGTGGATTTGATTGCGGAGACTTGAACGGAGATGGAACCGATGAGGTACTAGTTTCCACGTGGGGAAGCCCGACACTACAAGTACTGAACTCAGACTTGGATCAAGTAGCCTCTTGGGACAGTGGCGGTTTAGGACTTTCAGTGAAAGTCGCAGATATAGATGGAGATAAAATGGGCGAGATAGTAGTAGTCTCTGTTCATTCAACCGAGGCCGAGGTGAGGGTGTATACTCTCGAATTATCAGGGAACAGCTTGTCTGAAGTCTGGGAGTACTCCTTCGCAATACCACCTACTTGGACAGATCCTCTATTATGGAGCATATTGAAGCCCATAGACCACGACTTAGACGGAAGAGACGAATTAGTACTAGCCCTAGGAACTGTTGCTTCAAAATCCCTTCCACCCCTAGTCATGGACTTAACCAATTCAGTAGTCATTTGGCTAGACGAAGGCGGAAATGAAATCCAATCCTATGAGTTCGGGACTTCTGGAAGAGAGGGAGGTCCAAGTAGTATAGAAGTAGGAGATATATCACCAGGTGCTCCAATGCTAGAGATTGCTATCGGAACGACTAGATTGTCCTATTCTATCTTCCAAGACCACGACTGTTGGGCTGGATTCCAGTCACTTGGATTAGAAACACCTCTAGATTACTCCACAGTGGGGAATGACGATTATCCAGACTTAGGAGTCTGGACCTGTCCTGATAAATCTGTTGCGGTTTCCTTAGCAAAGTTAGAAGTTAGAAGAAACAGAGACTTCCAGGAGTACACAACTAGGAGATTAGAATTGGTTGCAGCCAATTTCGATCCAAGACACAACAGATGGCAAGTATACCTCGAGACAGAAGCACCATTTGACAGACAATTCCCTGGAGTGGCAATATGGAGATGGATAGTATCCATTGATTGTGGAAAGTATCCATGGGAAATTTCGGTGTATAAGGAGGTCTCTGGAGAGAGAATAGCAGTGACTATACCGAAGTGGTACGTTAACCAACACGTTTTCTCTAAGACGGAGGCATCTAAAGGACTAAACCAATGGTTGATAGAGAAGAAGTGGGTCACTTCTCCTCCGGAGAAAGTGATAATAGCTAGGAACGATCTAGCAGTAGATTCAGCAGCTATATCTGCATACGCATCTAAAACTGGAGATCCAATAGTACTAGTAAGCCCAGACGAAATACCTAAAGAATCCAGAGACTTCTTAATCAGTCTACCTGTTAGGAGAGCCTTAATAGTTGGAGGACCAGAGGCAGTCTCTCCTGAAGTCGAAATGGAGCTTAAGGCAATGGGATTCCAAGTAGAGAGAATAGGAGGGAAAGACAGGTTCGAGACAGCTAAATTAATAGCAGAGAATCTTTGGGGTATTTCCGACAAGGCAGTGATAGCTCCAGCACCCTTTGAAGGAGATGTCTCTCTTACATTAGTAGCAGTACCCTATGCCCACTCTCTTGGTGCTCCGCTCCTATTCACCAACGGAGATGAGATACCAGAATACACTAGGGAGGCTTTGGAGAATCTAGGAGTCAAGGAGACTGTAGTGATAGGAGCCAATGTGTCGGAAGACCTACTCCTAATGGGAATATACTCTGACACCATAGCGGGGAAGGACAAGTACGAGACCTCAGTACTAGTGGCTAATAGGCTGAAGGAGAGACTTCACATGAGATCAGTGGCACTCATAAACGGAGAAGATCCTGGAGCATTTAATGGGGCACAAGTAGCTGCTCTTAAGGACGGAGTAGTCCTACTAGTAAAAGACAGAGAACTTCCAGAGGGGGTAGGTGAGTTCCTAGGGAAATACAAGTTCAAGATAAGGTGGATATTCTTCACAGGCTCTATACCTCCAGAAGTGGAGAGGGAGATAATAGACGTAATGAAACCCAGAGGGACGTTCTGACCCCAACTTTTTTAACCCCATTTTTTCTTTTCCCTTCCATTGAACAATACTGAAGGTGGGGAGTATTGCAGGTCAAAGTGAAATTCTATGGATCCCTCAGAAAACTAACTAGGGCAAAGGAAATAAACGTTGAAGTTCCCGAGGGATCTAGTGTCATGGAATTAATAACTTATCTCTCAGACATCTATGGAGAAGAATTCGAGAGAGAAGTAATAGATAAGGGAAAAATCAAGAGGTTGGTTAGAATTGCTCTAAATGAGGAGGATATAGAAGATCTTTCTGAAAAACTAGAGGAAGGGGATGAAGTCTCTTTTACCTCTAGATGAGTATATCTCCCTGAATTCGTTTCATTACTCTCAGAGAGCATAATGGATAAGGTTTATAATAACTCCGTGGATATCCGCTCCGGGTTGGTTCATGGGGAAAAGACCTAGGAAGTGGAAGAAGAAGGGTAGGATGAGGTGGAAGTGGATTAAAAAGAGAATGAGGAGACTCAAGAGAAAGAGAAAGAGGATGAGGGAAAGAGCGAAGTAGATAACCCCTTTAGGATGTTACGCCTGTTCTCTCCCTGTTAACTGTTCTATTACTTCCCTCTCATCGAGGAATCTCTCGCAGTACTCGCACCTCAGCCTAAGGGGACGCTCCATTACTACTGTGAATGATCCATTAACTGGTTCTCCAGAATTTGTTATGCAATTAGGGTTAGAACATCTTAGTAATCCTCGTATTCTCTTTGGAATCTTCACTTCGAACTTCTCAACTACCTCATAGTCTCTGATTATGTTTATGGTAGCTCTTGGAGATATCAATGCTATCAGTTCCACCTCATTTCCCTTTAATTCTCTATCTTCTATTTTTAATATGTCTTTTTTACAGTATTTCTCGCTAAACACATTCATGGCTATCAACACTTTATCTTTGGGTGATATCTTCAGGATCCTAGCTACGTTTAGGGCTTGTCCAGCTTCTATGTGGTCTATGACCGTCCCATTTCTTATCTTACTCACGACCATGGTAGTCGTCTTATCTCTATCCAATCACATCACCCCTAAGACCATGGAGAGCAGGGCCATTCTAACAGGGACTCCGTAAAAAGTCTGCTTGAAGTACACAGCATATTCCGTCGAGTCAACTTCTGGAGATATCTCATCCACTCTGGGAAGAGGATGCATGACTATTATTCCCTTCTTCCCCCTCTCTAGGAGTTTCAGATCCACTCGGTAACTACCTTTAACTTTTAAGTACTCTTCCGGATCTGGGAATCTTTCCCTCTGTATCCTTGTGACATATAGGACATCTGCCTCCCCTATTACATCTTCTAAGCTGTGAAATTCACTTATCTTTCCATTTATTTCTTCTATGTCTTTCTTTATCTCGAGAGGCATTTCCAATCCAACAGGAGATACAAGCAGTATCTCTGCACCCATTTCAGCTAATGCATATGCTAGAGAGTGAACAGTCCTCCCATATTTCAGATCCCCCACTATAGCCACTTTTATGCCACGTATTCTTCCCTTCTCTCTTTTTATAGTGTATAAGTCCAGTAAAGTTTGGGTTGGATGATGTCCAGCTCCATCTCCAGCGTTTATCACAGGTTTATCTGAGAACATGGCTGCCAGCCTAGCAGATCCTTCTTTAGGATGTCTTATGACCAATGCATCAGAGTACTTCTCCATCACTCTGACCGTGTCTGCTAGTGTCTCTCCCTTGCTGACCGAGACTGATTCCACGGACTCAAATCCAATGGTTTCTCCGCCCAATCTCTTCATTGCACACTCAAATGAGAATCTAGTTCTGGTAGATGGCTCAAAGAATAATAATGCCAATACCTTTCCATTCATTATGTCTAATTTCTTTTCTCCCCTGGCTACCGACTCGAAGTCCTCTGAAACTTTCAAAATTTCGTTTATTTCATCTACTGAGAAGTCCTTTATGGATATTATGTCCTTCCCCTTTAGGATCATGAGACCCACATGCAATTCCCTCAGAAACCTATATAAGTCTCTGTCTCTCTTCAGCGCTTTAACACGACATCGATAAAGTGCTCGTGTTAAGAAGAGTGAGGGGTGGACGGGGTGCTAGAATACGATTACAAGAAGTTTCTGCTTATACCGATATTATTCCTCGCATTCTCCTCATCCATATTGGTATTGAAGGGAATAGAGCTGGGTATAGATCTAGCAGGTGGAACCTTAATCCAATTAGAGGGACTGAAGGAGAAACCCAGTGAGTCGGAAATAGAAGGAATTCTCGCTTCACACGGAGTAAAGTCATCTCAAATAAGAGTAGTAGGTAAAATAGGCTCCCCGACTTACACTGTAGTAATATTAACGAAAGAAGACATATCTGAAGTAGAAACCGAGTTAATATCTAGCTTGGAAAACAAATTAAAGGCAGAAGAAGTAAGTACAAGTGGTGTTGGAGCAGAAATAGGAGAGTACTTCTTTTCTCAAGGGAAGAAAGCCATAGTACTTGCTGTTTCTTTCATGGCCTTAGTGATCTTCATACTGTTCAGATACCCAGTGATATCCATGAGCATGATATTAGCTGTTTTAATGGACGGAATAGACGCCCTAGGCCTAATGGCCTTAGCTGGAATGGAGCTCTCACTTTCATCCATAGCAGCCTTGCTCATGGTAATAGGATACTCAGTCGACAGCAACATATTGCTGACTACGAGTGTAATCAAGAGGAGGGGAGGGAAACCCCAAGACAGAGTAGTAAAAGCCATGAGAACAGGTCTGAAAATGACTACTACTACTCTAATAGCACTCCTAGTTCTCCTTTTCCTCTTCCAAGGCGAGAGAATAATAAGTGGAATAGCGACAGTACTCCTATTTGGCCTAGTTTCTGACTTAATAAACACCTGGCTATTCAATGCTGGAGTAATACTTTTCCTAGTTGAGAGGAGGTGGATAAAAGCATGAGAGTTAGTTCAGCAATCCTAGGGGATAGCAGAGTAATACTTCTGCTACTAGTAGTCTTCCTCTCTTTACTTTCCATAGAAAGACATGGCCTCGAGTACGGAATGGACCTAGTTGGCGGCACTTCAGTGATACTGAAAGTAGAAGGTACCTGTGCTAAGATAAAAACGAACATGGACGAAGGAGAATTAAAGGACCTACTGGAAAAAGAAACAGGGGTATTTGTGAATGTCTACAAGAGAGAAGATCACTTGATTCCAATAGAAATAATGAAATTGGTCGATAAAGAAGAACTAGAGTCTATTCTCAAAGGTAAAGGAGAAATTGTTGAGTTTAAGAAAGGAGCAGTTTTCCCGATTACATCTGACCAAATAATATCAACACTACAACAGAGGGCGAATTGGATAGGAGTCAAAGACATTGCCATAAAGCCTCTAAAGGAAAAAGAATACACACTTTTTATATCAATAGAAATAGCAGGTAGAGAGTTCCAAGAGGCAAGAGACGTACTAACTAAAACAGGAAAGTTCGAAGCGAAAGTAGTGGGGAGAAACGTCGATGGGACCGAGGTAAATTCACTAGTATTCACTGGAAAAGATATCCAGAGAGTTGAAGCTGTTCAGCTGATCCCTCCGGAGTATAAGGAGTGGAGGGTCCCTCTGACAATATCTGAGGAAGGAGCTAGGAGATTCGCGGAGGCCACCAAGAACATGGCTCTTCTACAGACGGACCCCAAGTATCTGGATGGATACCTAGAGATATACGTTGACGACGAACTCAAGGACAGGCTCAGAATATCTGCGGATTTGAAAGGAAGAACCCAAAGAGAAGTTGTAGTTGAGGGAACAGCTCAAGATAGAGAAGAAGCATACAGAAATGGAAGAAACATGCAGGTCTTACTCAGATCAGGAGCTTTGCCAGTAAAAGTAAGTCTAGCTAGAGAGGAATATATATCTCCCAGACTAGGAGAGGGATTCAAGAAAAAAGCAGGCATAGCCGGTTTAGTTGCACTAGCAGCAATAGCCCTAGTAGTCTTCTTCTTCTACAGGAAGACTTGGATTAGTCTCCCAGTCATATTGACACTCCTATCTGAAGTGATAATAATACTGGGATTCGCGTCCATGATAAGATGGGAATTGGATCTCCCATCCATAGCTGGAATAGTAGCGGCAGTTGGAACTGGAGTAGACCAGCAAATAATAATAACAGACGAAGTATTAAGAGAAAAGAGAATACCAAGGGGAGTTTCTGCTCTAGTCAGTAGGGCCTTCTTCGTCATACTCGGAGCAGCACTAACCACTGTAGCAGCCATGTCACCTCTTCTGGTGCTTGGATTCGGAAGGCTAAAGGGGTTTGCCTTGACCACTATCGTTGGAGTACTAGCCGGAGTTCTAGTGACTAGACCGGCATACGGTAGAATAATAACCATAGTGGTTGAAAACAAAATGAAGAAAGGCGAACTCTGAGCTGCGGATTAGTGGGGTCCCGCTATGCTAAGGCCTAAGAGCATGGAGAGGGTATTACTCGTAGGAAGTAAGGAAAGACTGGAGGAAGTCCTCGAGACGATCAGAGAGTTAAGAGTATTGCATCTAGAGGAATTCACAGGGACAGAAAAAGGAAAACCGTTAGAAGGGAGCGAAGAAATATCAGAGAAATTGATTAGTCTTAGATCTGTTCTATCTAGGCTATCTGAGGAGATAAGACAAGTTTACTCGGAATTGAACCCAATTCACAAAATCACAGAGGAAGAGATAGAGAAGAAAGAGAAGGAAATCCTAAATATAATCTCTAGATTGCAATCATTGCTTGAGGAGAGGGACAAGACTAAATCAACGTTAAATGATAAGAAATCAGAGATAAACTTGCTTAGAATCCTAGAATCGTTGGATATACGCCTTGATGTGTTTCACGAATATGAGACAATAGATTACAAAGTGGGGGTTACTCAAACAGAGTTAAACGAAGAAATGTTAAAGTCAGAGCTCAACAGTGATGAATTTGAGATATTCACTGGGTTTCACGACGGAAAAAATATATTGGCCATCTTTTACAGAAAGGAATTAAGCAAAAGTGTAGAGAGACTACTAGATAGATTTGGATTCTCAGAATTAGAGGAAATCTACAAAATAACAAAAAAATATAGAAGTGGACACCCTTCTGAGATAATAAACTCATTAGAGATGGAATTACACGAGATAAAGGAGAATGCATCCAGATTAGAAGCTGAGATTCTGTCGATTTTGAAGGAGAATCTATTCAGGATTCTAGCATATGAGGAGTATCTCAAGGCTAAAAGTATTGTCAAGGAGGCTCCTCTTTGGGTTGGAGTTACTAAAGAGACCTTTTTGCTGGAAGGATGGGTCCCCTCTGACTCTATAGATTCTCTGTCATCACTAAAAGATATTTTCTTCACTAAAATAGAAGAGGATGAAAATTCAGAACCTCCTACATTACTCGAAAATCCCCAATTGATTAAGCCATTTGAGGCACTTGTTAATTCATATTCTGTACCAAGATACCACGAAATAGACCCTTCTTCACTAATATTTGTGACATTCCCCCTCTTTTACGGATTAATGCTTGGAGACGTTGGATATGGAATGCTACTCTTGATCTTAACTTCCTCCGGAATACTGAAGTCGTTCTTAGAGAAGTTAGGATTTGGTTCATCATCCAGAGTGATATCCAAGATATTACTCGTATCCTCTGTCTGGACGATAATCTTCGGTTACGTTTATAATGAGTTCTTTGGCTTTGAAATCTTGAGGAATATACTTCCCTATCCTAGTTTCCTGCCAGTGCATAGACTAGGGAAGGAAGGAATAAAGGAGTTGTTTTTGATAACTGTGACTATAGGAATTGCCCATCTCTACCTAGGACTGATCATGGGATTCAGAAACAAAGCAATAGAGGAAGGTTTGAGAAAAGCCATTCACGAAAAAGGAGGATGGCTGCTAATACTAACAGGGATGACTGTACTCGTTTACGGTTTAATACTTCCAATGGTAACAGGCTCACAGGGCATAAGTGGCTCTATGGAATTGTTCGTACTTTTAATAATCTCCGGCTCATTTTTATTGGTATCTGGAGGGTTAGGAATAGAAATAGTTGAAATACCGTCTATTCTGAGCAACATACTATCTTACACTAGGTTAATGGCCATAGGCATTTCGTCCGCAGTTATAGCAGTTTCATTCAATGAAATGGGAATAGGGTCGATATTATCTGGGAATGAGATTCTAGGGGGGCTCATACTCCTGTCAGGCCATAGTATAAATTTAGCTCTTGGAATAATAGGCCCAGGATTACATTCACTGAGATTACAGTATGTCGAATTCTTTACTAAGTTTTATCTTGGAGGAGGGAGGAGATTCTCCCCATTCGGTTTAGAGAGGAAATACACGATTCCTAGACGATAACCTTTTTTTACTCCCACCCCCTCTCACTCGGAGGGTGCGATATTTGGAAGTGGGGGTAGAGGGATACAAGGCAATAGGAGCAGCCCTAGCAATAGGCCTCACAGGATTAGCAGCAGGAATAGCTGAAAAAGAAATAGGGGCAGCAGCAGTAGGAGCCATGGCTGAAGAAGAAAGACTTTTCGCTAAAGGACTAATATTAACAGTAATTCCTGAGACGATAGTCATATTCGGACTGATAATTGCCATGAGACTCTTACCATAGCCCAGTGGTGCCTATGGGACTGGAATCGATAATCAGAGAGATCCAAGAGAGAACTACAATAGAAGTAAATAGGATAATATCTGAGGCCGAGAAAAAAGCTAAGAAGTTAATCCTAGAGGCCGAAAACGAAGTAAATGCAGAGAAAAGGAAGAAAATAGAAGATGCAGAGAAAGAGCTAGAGAGAATAAAGAAAATGGAAAAATCCATTGCAGAATTGGAGATGAAAAAGAATAGACTTACCAGAGAAACGGAGATAATAGAGATACTAAAGAAGAAGTTCTTCGACGCGATTTTGACAGAGTATCAAGTCAAAATAGACAAAGTACTGAAGGGAATACTCCAAGAAATAGAAAACGAATCGTTTGAAAGAGCATATGTCGCTAAGGGAGACAGGGAACTTGCAATCGAACTGAGAAAGGCTGGGCTTGAGGTAATAGAGTCAGAGGAAATATCGGGAGGAGCTATATTAGAGAGTTCAGATGGATCTATTAGGGTCAATAAGACCCTTGATTTACTTCTGGAAGACTTCTTCCAGAGAAATTTACCTGAGATCAGGTACCGCTTATTCGGCAATCGAAGAAGTAGGTGAAAGTATGATATTCAGAAGAGGGAATTATCCGTACTTAGTTGCAAGAGTAAGGGCAATGAAAGGCAGGTTACTCAAAAGAGACGTATATGGAAGGCTAATGGGTATGGGATTGAAGGACATAATAAGATTTATCGGTGAAACTGACTATAAGAAGGAAATAGATGAATTAGCTGGTAAATATTCAGGAATTGACCTATTGGAGAAAGCTTTGAACCTAAATCTCGGTAGGACCATTAACAAGCTCATTAAAATATCTACAGGAGACGCTAGGAGGAAGATAGTAGCATACTCCTCCAAGTACGAGGTAATCAACGTGAGGAACATTATAGTCGGAGTCGGAAGGGGCCTTCCCATTGAAGAGATAGAGAAATCTTTAGTTCCCGTAGAAGCAGAACCACTCGAAATGGAGTTCGACATATACGGGCTCTTAAAAATGAACTTGTCCGAAATCAGAGACGAATTGGGAAGACACAGAGACTACAGAGCGGTAGCAGAGAGAAAAAGCTTAGTGGAGATGGAAGAAGAACTAATAAGGCTTTACTATGAGAGACTAGCCTCGGGATTTTCTGGAAGAAGCAGGGAAGACAGAATAGTTAGGGAAGTGGTATCCACCGAGATAGACGCTAGAAACATCATGACAGTATTGAGAATGAAGGTCGATGGTGCCACTCCTAGGGAAATAAGGTGGAGACTAATAGAGAATGGAGCTATACCCAGAAAGGAGATGGAATTGCTCATTAGAGAAGAGTTTGACGAAATTCTCAAACATCTCAAGAACTACCCATTCTTCCAATACATAAAGGAAGGAATAGAAAAGAGAGATCTATCTAAAATAGAGCAGGGATTAAAGAGATACATCCTTAAAAAAGCTGAGAAACTGGCATACTATAGACCAATATCCATACTTCCAGTAATCAACTATTTAATGAGAAAGGAAAACGAAGTCAGTAATCTCAGACTAATAGCTAGAGGGAAGGAACTAAATCTGAGAGAGGACCTAATAAGAGAGAACCTAGTGGTGGTTTGACTTGGACATATGCGTGCTGGGCCCTCCTGGGTTTGTACTCGGCTTTCGACTGGCCGGAATAAAGAACGTCTACGAGATACATTCTGAGGATGATCTCTCAGAGTCCATTAGAGACATACTGACGGAAAAAAATATTTCAATAGTAATAATGCCTGGAGACCAATACGAAAGGATTCCGAAATACTTAAAATCAGAATTGGAGAGTTCAGACAAATTACTCCTTGTATTGGGAGAAGAGGGAGAAAGAAGGATTAGGGAGAAGACTAAAAGAGTAATGGGTGTAGATCTATGGAGAAAGGAGTGATATCTAGGGTCAGTGGCCCTTTGGTGGTGATCAAGGGGCTCAACCCGAAGATGTACAATGTGATCCAGATAGGAGAGGAGAAACTCATTGGAGAAGTCGTTGGAATAGAGGGAAAGAAGTGCATGGTTCAAGTATACGAAGACACTTATGGGATTAAGCCTGGAGAGCCTGCTTGGGACACAGGAAAGCCCTTATCGGTAGAACTCGGACCAGGACTCATAGGAAATATATACGATGGAATACAGAGGCCTCTCCCGGAAATAAGAGAAGAAATTGGAGACTTTGTCAGGAGAGGAGTAATGGCCCCTGGTTTAGATAGAACCACTAAATGGCACTTTGTCCCTCTTTCGAAAAGAGGAGACAAAGTCAGTGGAGGCACGATCATAGGAGAAGTGAGAGAGGGGAGTGTCAACCACAAAATATTGGTCCCACCAGGAGAAAAACCAGGAGTAATAACTGAGATAGAGGAAGGAGAGTACAAAGTGGAAGAACCTGTATGTCTACTTGAAGACGGTAGGGAAATAACTATGTACCATGTCTGGCCTGTGAGAAGACCTAGGCCATTTTTAGAGAGACTTTCGCCCGAGGTACCACTAATAACAGGCCAAAGGATACTAGATTTCCTTTTTCCAGTAGCAAAAGGAGGAACTGCTGCAATACCTGGAGGGTTTGGAACAGGGAAAACCGTGACTCAGCAGACATTGGCGAAGTGGTGTGACGCAGAGGTAGTGATCTACGTTGGATGTGGAGAGAGAGGCAACGAAATGGCAGACGTCCTTGAGGAGTTTCCTAAGCTTGAAGACCCTAGGACTGGTAGACCATTGATGGAGAGAACAGTTCTAATAGCTAATACCTCTAACATGCCAGTAGCTGCTAGAGAGGCCTCCGTTTACACTGGAATGACTATAGCTGAGTATTTCAGAGACATGGGATACTCTGTAGCACTAATGGCCGACTCTACGTCAAGATGGGCAGAAGCAATGAGAGAGATATCCTCAAGACTAGAAGAAATGCCAGGGGAGGAGGGATATCCGGCATACCTAGGAGCTAGGTTAGCAGAATTCTATGAAAGAGCAGGGAGAGTCAGAACTCTTTCCGGAGATGAAGGATCAGTAACTGTCATAGGAGCGGTTTCCCCTCCAGGTGGAGACATGTCTGAGCCGGTTACTCAAAATACTCTCAGAATAGTAAAGGTGTTTTGGGCATTGGATTACAATCTAGCTTACAGGAGGCATTTTCCTGCAATAAATTGGTTAAAGAGCTATTCCCTTTATGAGGATACACTCAGGAAGTGGTTTGAGGATAGATTCGGAGAAGATTGGACGAATCTCAGGAAATGGACAAAGCATGTGCTACAGCAAGAGGCTGAACTAAGGGAGATAGTCCAATTGGTTGGTCCTGAGGCGCTACCACCAGATCAAAGAGTATTGCTAGAGGTAGCAAGGTTAATTAGATTAGCATTTCTCCAACAGAATGCGTTTCATCCAGTAGATACTTATTATCCACCAGAAAAACAAATAGAATACATAAGAGCGATTAAGAGATATGAAGAGATGGCATACGAGGCTTTGAGGAGCGGAGTTCCTGTGGAGAGAATCTTATCCGTCAAGGGCAAAGAGAAACTGATAAGGGTAAAGTACGAAGAGAACTTCGTTGAAGAGCTTAGGAAAATCATCGGAGAGATGACTGAAGAGTTCGAATCCCTGATAGAGGAATGGAAATACAAGGTGGAATGAGATGTCTCTCAGAGAATACAGAACTATAAATAGGATATCTGGACCACTGCTCTTCGTTGAGAAGACCTCCCCAGTAGGATACGGAGAACTCGTGGAGATAGAATTGGAGAACGGGGAGAGAAGAAGAGGACAGGTGTTGGACACATCAGAGGAAGTAGTTGTAGTGCAGGTATTCGAGGGAACTTCCGGAATAGACACCGGGGCCAGGGTCAGGTTCATAGGAGAAACACTTCGCCTTCCTGTATCCGAAGAGATGCTAGGTAGAGTCCTCTCCGGACTAGGAGAACCTCTAGATGGAGGTCCAGAAGTCATGCCTGATGAGAGATTAGACATAACTGGAGCGGCCATAAACCCATATGCCAGAGACACACCAAAGGAATTCATTCAAACCGGAATTTCAGCAATAGATGGGATGAATACTCTAGTAAGAGGACAGAAGCTTCCTATTTTCTCAGCATCGGGATTACCGCACAATGACATAGCCCTTCAAATAGCTAGACAATCTAAAGTACTAGGGGAGGAAGAGGAATTCGCTGTAGTCTTTGCTGCTATGGGAATAACAAATGAAGAGGCTCAATATTTCATGGAAGACTTCAGAAGGACCGGAGCTCTTTCTAGGGCAGTAGTTTTCCTTAATTTAGCTGAGGACCCAGCCATAGAGAGATTAGTTACACCTAGAATGGCTCTAACCACAGCAGAATATTTAGCTTTTGAATACGACATGCAGGTCCTAGTAATCTTAACCGACATGACTAACTACTGTGAAGCCCTTAGGGAAGTTTCTTCAGCTAGAGAAGAAGTTCCTGGGAGGAGAGGATATCCAGGATATCTTTACACGGATCTAGCGACTATATACGAGAGAGCTGGGAGGATAAGAGGTAGGAAAGGATCAATAACACAGTTCCCAATATTGACCATGCCTGGAGACGACATGACTCATCCAGTACCGGATCTCACGGGTTACATAACCGAAGGTCAGATAGTTCTCTCCAGAGAACTTCATATGAGGGGAATATATCCGCCTATAAACGTTCTAATGTCTCTTTCTAGGCTAATGAATCTCGGAATAGGCGAGGGAAGAACTAGAGAGGAACACAGAGCACTTGCTGATCAATTGTACTCGGCATATGCAGAGGGAATAGATATGAGAGGTTTAGTGGCAATAGTTGGGAAGGAGGCTCTCACCGGTAGAGATTTGAAGTATTTGGAGTTTTCATATGAGTTTGAGAACAAATTCGTCAACCAAGGGAGAGAAGAGGAAAGAGAAATAGAAGAAACACTCGATATAGGATGGGATCTCTTGGCCATGCTGCCTGAGGATGAGTTAACTAGGCTGGAAAGGTGGCAAATTGAAAAATATCATCCAAAGTACAGGGATAAGGAGGACCACCCTAATGATGGAGATAAGGCCGACGAGGTCCGGCCTAATAGAGGTTAAAAGGAGGATAGAGATTGCTAAGAAGGGATGGGAGCTACTAAAGAGAAAGAGAGATGCTCTAGTATCTGAATTCTTCAAGATCATGGAACAAACCGCGGAATTAAGAAGAAAAGTGAACGAGAAATATGCCAAGGCATACGAAAAACTTTCATTGGCCAAAGCAGTTGAGGGCACTCCAGCAATAGTCTCTGCAGCAATGTCTGTAAGGGAGGCTCCAGAGAT
Organism: Thermococci archaeon; assembly: GCA_003660555.1. Classification (GTDB taxonomy): domain Archaea; phylum Hadarchaeota; class B88-G9; order B88-G9; family B88-G9; genus B88-G9. The sequence continues at coordinate 13,377 of QMUK01000002.1, read as the reverse complement.
CGACGTCTCTTTTAAGAATATAATGGGGGTTAAAGTCCCAAAGGTAAAATCAAAGGGAAAAATCAAGAGAAAGATATGGGAGAGAGGATATGGAATTCTTGGAACTTCTACTCTGATAGACGAAGTTTCTAAGGAGTACGAGGAACTCTTGGAAATGGGAGTCAAACTGACTGAGTTGGAAAATACATTGGTAAGACTTCTAGATGAGATAGACAAGAACAAAAGAAGAGTAAACGCATTAGAATACATAGTGATACCGAATCTGGAGAGAACCTCTAGGGAAATAAGATTTAAGCTAGAGGAAATGGAAAGAGAGGACATATTCAGATTGAAGAGGTTTAAGAGATGAGCCCAGAGGAGAAGAGGGAAATAGTCTTTAGGATAGCTTGGTTTACCTCCACATTAATGTTAGTTCTAGGGTATATCATCTTCTTGTGGACAATGCTTAAGGGGTGAAGGAAAATTAAGAAGGAAGAAGTCCTACTAGAAATAAGGAAAGCAGAAATTGAAATGGACAGTAAAATAAAGGAAGCAAAAGCAAGAGCGAAATCAATCATAATTGAGGCAGAGAACAGAAAAAGAGAGATCCTAGAAAGAGGAAAGGAGGAAGCTGAGGAGATATATAGGAAAACTATAGCAGAGGGCAAGAAGAGAATAAAAAAGGAAATGGAGGAATTAATCAGGACTGAGATGGAGAAACTTGAACAAGAGATGAAAGTCGCAAAAGAAAGGATCGACGCATTGGTCAAGGAGCTATCTAGGAAGTTCTGGAGTAGTTTAGACTAGTTCAAGGATTATTTCCATGATCACATACTTGTTTTCCAAGGGAAGCATACCTTGGTTTTAACATCCATATGATCTCCTTAGACACCATTCTGGACTCTATCGATTTTTTCATTCCTAATTTCGGATCTCTTGTATTCTTAGCTTCATTTAGGGTGTTTTTAGAAATGAGGATCAGAAGTTCAATGGTCTTCAGGAATTCATCATCATCCATCGAGGACTTTACTGAATTGAACAAGTTATTAGCGCTCTCGAACTCTTCCTCAGCTTTATATATCTCAGACCACATCAATGTTTCCAAATCCTCGTCGACCCGTTCTATTGACATCTCTCCATCTTCTACAAGCAGAATAGCTATGTCTCTTCTATTTGGAACCTCATTTGGCTTAATTTTGAGGTATTCCCTTACCCCCTCGGAGATGAAGAAGTACTTAAGGACTTCCTCGGAGGTCTCGAACCTGTTGGGCCCCCAGAGTCTGACAACTCTAGCTCCCATCTTTCTCAGTTGCAACTCCACAGATATGGGAATTGCCATGGGTCCTCCGATTATGTATACTGTTTCATTAACATCTATCGAGTTGTTCGTTAGAAGCTCCTCGAGTTGAATCAATGGTATTCCTCTTAACTCAGACACCCTTCTTGCTATTTCCAGGTCACCTCTTCCACAGACCATTACTTCTCCACTGACTAACGGAGGAGTAGATGCAATCATCAGTAATACCAAGGGAATGACGAATCTCTCCAAGCCCTCGACCCTCATCACCTTGGGATACACCTCCTCCTTATATATCTATGCTTTCAGTGTATAGGAAACCCTTTAGAGCATTGGCATGAATTCACGCTTTATCCTTATCCTGTTTGTTCTACCGTATCTCTCCTTTTCAATTATTCCTCTCTCCTCTAAATCCGACGTTATTCTACTTATCTTTGGTTTAGAGAAACCAGTGACATTATATAGTTCGTTTTGCTCTATTACTCCGCCTCTCTTGATTATTTCCTCTATCACAATCCGTTCATCATCCAGAAGAAGACTCATTATTATATTTCTTCCTTTTCTCCTCTCTCTCCTAATGAGAAGAAGAGTTACAGGCGAGAGTAGTATTATACCAAATAAAAAATATAAAGGAGAATATTCATCTTCTTTTTTAGCTTCATAGCCCAAGGTCGTCGAGAAAACATTGCCTACCTCTAGGTCGCTTACGTTCCACTCGAATATCAGATCGTCTCCGGAGGAATATACTTTGTCTGGTGGAGGAGATATAGGCGGGGATACGCACATCCTCCTTGGGATTATTACTTTTAGATCGAAATCTCTTACGGGAGCATCGAAAGAATATGTCGGAGAAAACCTCATTCCGTAATTGTTTGTTATCACGAAACTCTTGCTTCGAAATCTCATTGTCAACTCATATGTCTCTCTTGGACCAACGGGCTCTCGAAACTCGCATCTTATTACACTCTCTTTCCCCCTGTTCTCTACCTTGCTTTCTATTTCTCCCTCTCTGTCCATGACTTTCAAGTCATCTATTTTCCCAACTACCGAGTATGTGAGTCCAGTGAATATCCCTTCTCCCTCATTTCTGAAGACTAGGAATATTTCCTCCTCTACTTCATCCCCAGAAAGCTCTACAGTTACGACGACCTTTTCGAAGGAGTACTCTCTACTCTTGATAGAGTCGCTCTGCTCGACTGTAAGAGTTGGAGAGTGGAACATCACTATTATTGAAAACAGTAGCTTCAGCAGTACTAGACGTTTGCTCAGCCCTCGAACCTCCCTAAAATTATAGCATGGTCTTTCTCAAACGGATCCAGTCTTTTCACCTCTATTACCTCGAACCCACCTCTTTCTATTTTTCTGACTTCTTCCTTGAATATTTCTCTTGGGTCTTTTGTCACATCAATGCTTCTGGATTTTATCGCTATTATTGCGAATCCACCCGGTTTTAGAAGACGTTTAGCATTTTCTAAGGCTATTTTCGCTTGATCTGGCTGAGCAACGTCTTGATAGATCACATCTGAGTATCCGACTAGGGACGAATATTCCCAAGGCTTTCTAGCATCTCCTAAAATTGGTATCATATTTTTCCTTCTCTCACACAGAGTAATTAGTTCCCTCATTGTCCTAGATGACATTTCAACGCAAAATATTTTACCGTCTTCTCCTATTATGTCCGACACGTGGCTAGCAGTGGTTCCGGAGGCAGCACCTAGGTACAGCACTCTACTTCCAGGCGAGATTGGCATCTCTGACAGACCTTTGTGTATCGCGGCCGAGAGTTTACTCCTATATGGATCCCATATTCTGTACTCTCTCCCGGAATGTCTTATTATTCTCTCTCCATAGACTCTAGTTCCAGGAGAGAGGTTAACCGTTGCTATTTCAACTCCTGGACGATCTTCCTCTTTTATTTGGTAAACACCCTTGAATCTATGCTTAGTGATTTCCAAGAGGGTTATACCTCCATTGTTATGAGAGTAGACGTCATCACTATGTCTGACATTTTTCTCAGTTTTTCTAGTATAAAGCTGTTCAGTTCCGGCATACTCTCGACTTCTACTCTAGCTATTATGTCGAACTCACCATACACAGCCCAGGCGTCCTTTACTTCGCCCATCTCCTTGACCTTCTCAACTACATCTAGCTCCTTACCTGCCTTCGTCCGGATTAAAACGAAGGCCACGACCAAACTACCACCCGTGTTCATGTTACACCAGGGAAAAAATAGGTTTTGGTCACAACAACCTCATCTGTCCAACCTCTATAGCCTTATTTATTTCCCTTTTCAGGTAGTCAGGGACTCCCTTAATATCAAAACTCAGGAATCCTCCGACTATAGTGGATATTGACTCTTCTTCACTCAAACCCCTCGACATTAGGTACTCTATTTCTTCTTCCGCCACTTTGCCGATGGCTGCCTCGTGGCTTAGCTCTACATCCAATCTCCTAGCCTCCAGCTCAGGTATCGTCCTTATTATACCATCTTTCAGCATGAGACCGTTGCACTCTAAGTGTCCCTTGCTCCCTTTGCCCTCCCCTATGATTTGCCCTCTGGCTATTATCTCACCACCGCTGGCTATAGATTTGGATATCATTTCTACTTTTGATTTTTCACCTCTTAAGTAAGCTCTAGATCCTATATCGATTATAGATGATCTATATCCAAATACTATGCTATTGAACGATGCTTTAGCGTTATCGTCTAGATAAGCAGTTGGGTACGTCTGAAGTTCTTTCACGGGGCTAGTATTCAAGTAATTGCTTACGTATGTACCCCCCTTCTCTACGAGTATTCCGCTTCTCGGCATGACTCTAGTATCATCTCTCCAGCTGTGTATCATCGTATATGATAATTTAGCCCCCTTTTTAACAAAAAACTCAGTGATTCCAATGTGTAATCCGAATTTAGCTCTTTTGGAGAGAGTACATCCTGTTACTAGGTGTAGCTCAGAGCTTTCCTCCGCTATTACTATGTTATGTACCTTCTGTACTTCTTCAGGAGAATTCATGTATAAACACGTTTCTACTGGAAATTCCACTTTTTCTCCCTTAAAAGACCTCACGAAATATCCATTAAATTCTTCAGATGCTATCCTTGTGTAATCGTCTTTTTCTTTCGGTATAACTCTCCACATATATTTTTTTAGCCAATCGTACCTTTTAAGTGCTTCATTTATCTCTAAAACTTCTACAGAATTTGAAAAACTCTCCGAAAACTCTACATTTTGATCTACTTGTAGGAAACTACCAGATCTCACTCGTTCATCGAATTCCATCCCTATTTTAGCCTTTCTTATCTCCTCCTTTATTCCCAAGTGTTTCACCTCTCATACATCTCTCCAAACAGCCAGAATATCCCCATCTTCGAATGCTGTCTAATATTTCATCTGGTTCCCCCATGCAGACTATTCTTCCATCTATCATCATGTGTGCTACATCCGCATTCAAGTGATCTAATATCTCTCCGGTGTGTGTGACTATAATGGCTGACCTACCGTCTTTTCTCCGAAGCATTATCTCTATAGCCCTTCCTATTACTTCCACACTCTCCATGTCTACGCCAGAATCCGGCTCGTCCAACATTATTAGATCCGGGTCTTGAGCAAATAGTTGTATTAGTTCTCCTTTCTTTAATTCACCTCCAGAGAATCCTCTATTCACTTCTCTCTCCAACAAATGCTCGACACCAAGCATCTCTGAGAATTTGAGTACCTCGTCCTCCGAAACTCTCTTGTATTTGCTTAAAAGTAATCGAACTAGGTCTATTAGTCTCAAACCCTTTACAGTTGGTGGTTTCTGAAAAGCAATCCCAATTCCCAACCTACTTCTCTCATTTATGCCCAATTCAGTTACATCTTCTCCCTTGAAGAATATTCTGCCTTTTTTTATTGTATATTTCCTACTTCCGATTATCACGTGAAATAGAGTACTTTTCCCAGACCCGTTTGGGCCAAATATTACGTGAATTTCCCCCTCTCTTACGTAAAGGTTCACTCCTTTGAGTATTTCTACCTCATCTGTCCCAGCGTGAAGATACGCTACCTTCAGCAATAGCTCCCCCTCCTGACTGTTTTTCAGAAAAACTTTTTAGTCCCGTCTACTACCAGTCCAAGGGTGCATGCTTTGATCTCGAGAACTCTCATATTTTCCCTGATAGTCCTCTCCTCACTAGTCCCAGTTTGGTCAGAGGAGAAGCCGTCGGTAGTCATGAGCATAAAGATATACGCGGATGGAATATCCGAAGTCAGAATAGAGTTCCCCTATGAGAACTATGAGGCCTTCCTAGAGAAGATGTCCTTAATGGACATAAGTCCAATTGAGGCTCAAAAGATCATAAGAGGCACGATAAATGACTGGTTGGAGGGAAGTAAACAGTTCTCATTTATACCAGAAGGAGATAAGATGATAATAGAGTTCAAGTGGGTGGAATCCATAAGAGAGACTGAGGACGGGTACTATGAGATAAAATACAGGGACTTCGACTATGACATGAAAAGTCTCTCAGCAATGCTTTTCGGAAATAAGAAATGTAAATGTCTGGATGCCCTCAAGATAGAGCTTCCGAAAGGATCTAAGCTTAAAGACGCAGTTCCTGTGTATAACGAGAAGCAAAATGGTGTTTATATATGGTATAACGATGAGAGCAGACCCAAGCCAGTGAGATTCATCAGGTATATTCCGAAGGTAGTTTATTCGATAGTGTCAGAGGAGGAGTCTGTGAAGGAGATGATTGAGAATGGGAAGGTAGAATTACTAAATCTCAGAGAGAAGCTAGATGAGATAAAGGATATGGGAGCAGAAAATGAGAAAGTAAATGAAATATCTCAGAAGTTGGGGATAGCAGAGGATCAAATCGCGGAAGCAGAAGAACTACTTTCAGGGGGAAGTACTAGGGATGCATTCCTCAAGGCTAAATCAGCGAGAGAGATACTCTCCGTATACTACTCTGAAATGGAGAACTACTTTTACTGTCTTAGATATAGAGAATTATCAGAGGATGTGAAACAAAAAATGAGCTTAGTAAATACCTTAGTCGAGGAAGCTAAAAAGAAGAACCATCCAGCCATCTTAGACATCATTGAGATGTTAGACTCAGCCAAGGAGGATCTCAGAAAAGCTAGTGCTTTTGAAAGAGGAGAGATATGCGAAACAGCGTATTTCTATCTAATAGGGGTTAATCATACTCTTTCAAAAATAGAAGAGATAGTTGGTGGAAAAATACCATTGGACATCCTTTCCAAGAGGACTGAGGTGAGAGAGAAGCTAACTGAATGCAACAACGGAATATACAAAATCAAGGAAACTGGAGATAGCAAGGAATTGATTGAAGAACTTACCAAATATAGGGACAGTGCCTCAAAGTACATGAATGAATCAATAGATCTAGCTTTAGATGGTAAATACACCGAAAGTAGAGAAAAGATCACTCAAGCAGAAGCAGAGGTAGACAAGTGTCTGAGAGTAATTAAAGAGTATGAGAAGGAAACAGGGGGAAATTTCCTGAGTCCATTGAGGATAGGAATACTACTATTATTATCAGTAGTAGTTATATTCATCGTTTCACTGACACTAAAGATCAAAATGGCCAGAAAAAGACAAGAAGATCATAAAAGTGGTGTAACAGTAGAAAGCGGGAAACGAAATCTGGAGGAAGGCAATGAAGGTAAAAGATCTGAGTAGGGAGAGACTTATCTGGATAGCCGCCATAGTTCTAATTCTTTACCTCATATGGTTCATAGTAAAGCAGTTGATAACCCCACTCGTCCTATCGTTCATTTTCGCCTATCTATTTAGACCGATACACAAGGCCCTGAGCAAGAGAATATCGAGAGAACTCTCCTCCGTAATGGTGACGATCGCTGTGCTGGCCATGGCTATAGGGGCAATGGTAATATTCTTTTGCTCTCTCCCGAGAACAGTAGAGCTGATAACAAAAGAGCTGAATTACATGAGTGAGCTCATAGTCAGAAACTTCCCTCAACTCAAAGGAGTAATAAGTTCAGTTTCCGCAACTCTCCTACTCCAGCAAGAGGCATGGAGGATATTGCACCTCGTGAGATACATACCTAAGGTAATCATCCAGTTTTTGGTGTTCATAATATCTTTCGGCTTCATATTGTACTACTGGGAGGAGGCATCTCTCATAATAAGTAGATTCTCGGAGGAGAACTCCCTAATAAAGAAGATGGTAGGGAGAGCAGATAAAACACTCTATTCTGTCATAAACGTTTGGTTTACACTGAGCCTAATCAAAGCTCTACTAATGTCAATATTGTCATACTTTCTCGGCCTAGGCTCATCCACTAGTATGATACTTGGTACCTCGTGTTTCTTTCTAGAGCTTCTTCCAGTAGTGGGCGGATGGATAGTCTGGCTCACGCTATCTATCTACCTCCTACTACACGGCAGTGTCTTGTACGCAGTAATAGCGTCCGTTTATGGGTTTCTCCTAATATCTCCAGTACCTGATCTAGTACTTAGACCTAAGATGATATCCAAGGGGTCTGAAGTGAATCAATTCCTGCTAATGATAGGAATGGTCGGCGGGTTGATGGCCTTTGGCATACCAGGATTACTAATAGGCCCAGTTGTCTTTTCACTTCTAGTAATACTCCTCAAGGAGTACCTAGAATCTAGAACAATAACAGAAGAAGGGGATCAAGGCGAATGCTATGAATCCTCCTCTAGTACAGATAGTAATGACTCCAAGACGTAACTCCAAGCCTCCTCGTATTCTCTCTCGTACTCTGGCCTAAACCTCTGTTTACTTCTGGCGGTTGAGTCCCTGATTTCCTTGAGTATTATGTCTTTCGTAACCTCTCCACTCATTATCCTATTCACTAGAGCGTATCTATCTCCCCGCTCTATGGATGACACTATGGACAGCAGAGCCATTCTATATCCCCCATCGAGTCCTTTAGCTATTTCCCTTGCTTCAGAGATGTTTCCTCTAAGTATCAGCTCTATGACTTTCTTCACCTTCTCCCTGATGTAGATCACCCCTTAACCTCTTTTTCAGATATTCTACAGTCTCTAGCGCCCTTTTGAATATGTAATCTGTTATGAATCCTTTTTCTCTGTATTCTACTATCTTATCTTCGTCCAACACCTCTATTTCTCCGTCTGCCGTCCTAGCTAAGTCTATCTCTAGGTCTATGTATCTCACTCTCCAAGGGGATATTTCTATTGGGGTATTGATGTTGAAGTACTCTCCCTTCAGGTTTCCATCTTTGTCATAGTATTTCGTCCGATAGTACCATGCACCCTCTGAGAAAGTAGTTTCAGCGTAGTCACCCTCTTCTATTGGGACGGAAATACCATCATAAATTCCTTGGCCTCGAATCTCTCTCCTTATTGTTACCTCATTTTCTCTAACGTCTATTATCTTTCCGAACCTTCCCAAGTGTATGACCTCTCCATTCAACTTAACGTGTTCTATTACCAAGTTTCTCCCAGGGGTGATTCTTTCCCAGTACACTTTTCGTAGCTCCTCCGATATTTCTCTCTCGATGTCAGGAACTCTTCTCAATATTCTCTCAGCAAAGTCAACCACTGGTGATAGATCCCTCTCTAGAGATTTATACTTGTGATGTCCCGCGACTGTGGGTGCGACTTTCCTTCTGATCTCATCCAATATCTCCTTACTCTCTTTGGTGAATTCAATTTCGACCACTCTCTCATCTCCCCTTATCAAACATGGAGCCTCTTTCTCCTTGGCTAACTTTAACATCCTCGTTACTTCATTCTCAAGCTCTTGTAATTCAGATACAAGCTCAGAGACTTCTTTTCCTTCAGCTGCGGTTCTCCAGAGTATCCCCCAATTCTTCTTCATCACTTCACCTAACTTCCTCAATCTTTCTATTTCACTTTGATCCCTTATCTTCTTGCTAACCCTCACACTTCCATCCGATATCAGAACAGCGTACTTTCCTGGTACAGAAAGTTGTGTTGTAAGTACAGCTTTCATCTTACCTTTTGGCATCTCTTTTACTTGGACCAACACCTCTTGATTTACGTCTAGTTCCTCTACACTATCTACACTTCTGAAAGGAAGAAATCCAATCTCTTCACCAATGTCCACGAAGAAAGCCCTCTTAGAATAGTCTATTTCCTTTACCACTCCTTTGTATATTCCGTTCATGTACAGAGGATATCTCCTGAAAATAGACGGATATAGTACGTCTCTCAGAGTGTCTTGAATTTTCTCCACACCATTTTCCAACCCTTTTACCCTTATCCCATTGTGTCCATCCGTATCCACAATATCTACTTCTGGACTCTCTTTCAAGTATTCTAACCCGAGTCTCTCTCTTATGGTATCTGAGGGCTGAACTATTCTAAATCCCATTTCACTGAGTATGTATGAGAGGGCTGTAGAGTATATGCCCCTGACTCTGACCGAATGCAAGGCCATCCCCTCCTAGAGTGTTGATCTAGCGCGATTTGGAATCTCGTAATTATCGAGGCTAGGACAAGCTCGCCTTTTGCGTTCCACTATGATATGAAATCCTGAACTTGAAAATCCATGACAACTTGTTCACCCAATTTTTCTCATTTCACTTTTTATTTAATCCTTCTCTTCTTTGCCTTCTCTTCGACACTCTACTCTCCTTGGTCTGACTATCCTGCCTTCCCGGCATCGGGAGATAAAAAATTAATTTTAGACACTCTAGTATACGCTATGCTATTAAATCACTCGGACATCTAACCATCCCACACTAATACACCAATACCCTTATATCCCATATGAATGTATTACAATGGGGTCAGGAATGGACGTTAGAGAACTGGAAGATAGGATCAAAAAGATTGAAGAGGCAATTATCAGCCTGAATGAATCAGTAAGAATAAATATAGAGGCAATATCTCTTTTAGCAGAGGTTTTAGAGAGACAAATGAGGCAAATGAAGAGAAACAAGGGGACAGTGGCAGAGGGGGAGGCCGAGACACTCTATGTTTAATCAACACTCCGACACTGATAAGAAAACCTTTTACCCCCAACCCTCAATTGCTCCGGGGGAAAGGTAATGGTAAGGAAAACGGGGATCCTATCAACTACATTATTGCTATTGCTCCTGTCCTCCCTTCTCATCACTGTTGTGGAAGCTGGGACTGAGAGAACAATAAAGGCACCAGCAGTTAGGGAAACAGAGGAAGGTTTCGAGGGAGTAATAACAGAGATGACAGTAAGAGTTGAGAAAGGAGAAGGGCACGTATATGTGGAGATAGTCCCATTCTCCGCAGTAGATACTCAAGTTTCAGCTAAACTAGCTGTGGAGGTTGCATCGAGAGTCGCTGGCGTAAATCCGGAGGACTACGATTTCTTCGTGACGATAAGGGCAGAGTCACCTGTGATAGGAGGTCCGAGTGCAGGAGCCGCTTTAACGGTTGCGACAATTTCCGCATTGATGAATCTGAAAATAAGAGAGGACGTAATGATAACCGGAACAATAAATCCAGATGGAACTATAGGACCTGTGGGAGGAATATTAGAAAAGGCAGAAGCTGCACACAGAGCAGGTGCCAAGAAATTTCTAGTTCCAGAGGGGCAATTGGTGATATTGCAGCCATTTAGGAGAGAAAGGAGATTGGGGCCCCTAATAGAAATAGTCACCGAGACTAGAAAGGTCAACGTAGCCGAGTATGCTAAAGAGAAGTGGGGACTAGAAGTGATAGAGGTCGGAGATATATACCAAGCAGTTGAAATAATGACAGGTAAAAAGCTCAGAGAAAGAGAAATAACAAAAGAAAAGATAGAGATGAAAAAAGAGGAAAGGGAGATACTAAAGCAGAAATCAATGGAAATGATAAGTGAAGCAAAGAAATCAGTTAGGGTTGCTGAGAAGATGGCCAGAGAGATCGGAGATGAGACCCTCATTCAAACAGTGGAGGAAGCTAAAGAGAGACTAGATAAAGCCGAGGAGGAGTATTCTAAGGGGAATTACTATTCTGCTAGTAGCTACTCATTCCAGAGCAAAATAAGTTCTGGTTTCGTTAGGAAATTAGCTGAATTCTGGAATGAAGATCCAGAAATAGCCATAGATGAGTTTTTAGATGAAGTAGACGAGGAGTTGGATTCGAAGGAAAGACAAATAGAAGATTACACTGGATTTTCCTCAGCATCCGCTATAGAAGCATATATAGCTGCTGAGAAGAGAATAGAGGAAGCTAAAGAGACACTTAAAATAGCTAGAAAGAATTACTACAACGAGAAATACAAGGAAGCAATCTACTCCGGAGTATACGCTCTAGAAAGAGGTGAAACAGCAATATGGTGGCTGGAGTTAGCTAAGAGAATTGGTGGAGGAGAGAGACACATAGACTTCAGTAGACTAAAGGAAATTGCTGAGAGAAGAATAGCGGAGGCTCAGACTACCCTGACCTACGCACAATTAATGACTAGAAATGGATCAGAAGTCCTAGCAATGGCAAAAGACAAATTAGAATCTGCTAAAAAAGAACTAGACAGGGGAAAACCAGGAGCAGCCTTATTAGATGCGATAGACGCCAGAGTACAGGCAGCAGTCGTAATGGAAATTCTCGGCTTGGAAGAGAATGAAGTCGAGAAGAGGTATGAGAGAGCAAAGGAGGAAGCTACAATTGCAATTTCAACAGCTAGAGGAGAGGGAGTAGAACCTATATTGGCAGTCAGTTACTACGAATACGCTGAAAGCATAAAGGAGGAAAATCCAGTGAGCTCCCTAGTACTAATGTTGACGGCAGCAGAGATAGCCAGAACAACAAAGCATCTAGAAGAAACACTAACTGAAAAAAAGACTAATAGAATAGTAAAAGAAGAGGAAAAAGAGGAAGAGAAAAGAGCAGAGGAGGAAGGAAGGCCAGAGGAGATACCGGGGTATACCTCAATGGATGTAGTTATGTCCGCAATACTGGGAATTTCAATCCTTCTACTTGTTAGATCTAGGAATCGAAAGTTCCCTCCCAAAATCTCTTCTTCTCCAACGATTTTATGTATTTAAGTGCGGTTTTCGGATCTATACTTCTATTCCTCAATTCTCTCATTATTCTACTCAGTGTGTACTTCCTCAGATCCTTCCTATCTCTCCAGGTCTTCCTTAGCAGCAGACAACCATACTCCCCCACTTCTCTCCCCATGAGAGCAATACATTCATTTTTATCTAGGGAAAGAGACGCAGGAAGTGCTATTTTGATACCAAACTCTTCACTCGTTATTGAGAGAGAGCCAGTGGGGAGGCAGTCCCCAAACACCACTACACAGTCTTCACCTCTTTCCAACAAGAAGGAATAGATTGCATTCCTCACAGACCTGCTGCACGGACCGCAGGGATGTCCCCTGAAGTGTAAATCTGGCGTGTTTAGGAATTTACCCTTTAATCCAATTTCTGAAAGGAAATTTTTCGTCCAATCCAGATCAACAGATCTATTCACCACGACCAGAGGAGTTATCTCGGCACCTATTTCCCACATTATTAAGAGAGAAGCCCCGCTGTCTATACCTCCAGAGAACGCTAGATAGACTCTATGAGACAATTCTGGCAATTCCTCACTTAGAAATATTCTCCACTTGAGCAGACCCGAGAAGTCACGGAGAAACTCTCTAAACTCCACTCTCTTCTCGATCAGGTTCTCACACTTTTTAATCGAGAGCGACACTCTGTATCTCTTCAATGGATCTTTAGTCCTCAAGTATAGCATATATGACCCTCGATGCATCAAAGGGCTCTATCTCGCCCATGTAGACGCTTCTCAGGATCTCCATTACCGGTAGCTTACACTTAACTCTAACATCACCCATTTCCAACATTTCCCTTCTACTCAGAGAGAGGAGTCTTCCGAGATTGATGAATGGCTTCTCCATTTTCAATACGAAGGTAGGCCCATCCCAGAACACTACATCTACGTCTTCAGACAACCCAATTTCAAAGGCCCTCCTGAGACAAAGGGGCCATTTCCCAAGAGTCGGGAGTGCCACTTCTTTTTTCGGCATAAGACCAATTTTCTCGGAGAGGAGAGACTGGTAATTACTTTCTAGGAAGAATATTAGGCTCTCTCCATATTTATCTAGTTCAGGAAGCTTCCTTGGAGGATATTTCAACTCAGAGATCATTAGCTCT
>QMUK01000001.1 GCA_003660555.1 Thermococci archaeon | reverse complement strand
TGCAATTTCACCGAAGTTTTAGTCACAAACATTTCTGTGATACCTAACCTATTCTTTCCGTTCTACTTTATAATTTCTCCTCTCTATACGACAGGGTTAATACTTTCAATAGTTTTTTTGATAATAAGAGAAAATCAAATTTAGTTTCTCGGCGGGGCTCCGTGAACTTTCCGCTCGCTATCGCTCGCTTCGAGGCTATCACCTGCCTAGCAGCGGGTATATAATTCGTTATCACCCACCCAGCTCTCCACGAGCTTCGCATATCCGCAAAGCGTTGAGTGAAATGTCCAAGCCGCTTTTGGAAAAGAATTTTATATGGTTTTGAATTCACGGGGTGGAGATGAAACCATGAAGGAAATATCTCTATCAGCCAAAATATATGTTGGTCTTATAATGATCCTTGCCATCTTAGCAGCGATTAACGTTTTCTTACCTCAAGGTTCTTTCCTATCAATTTTGCCAGCACAAGAACTTCCAGCTTCCAAACCAGTACTTGCCTTTGTGAATGCAGTCATTATGCTTATTCTCTACGGAGGCTTGGGCTTTATTGGATTAAAGCTTTCACAAAAGCTCGGCTTTGCTGATATCTGGGATTCGAGAGTTACCAATAAACAGAGATTCTTGATTCCTGCACTCGTTGGAATAGCCATCGGCGTATTTTTCATCTTCGCCGATATCATCTTGAGCCGATTTCATACCTTAGGGCCGCTTCCTCATCCACCATTTCCTACTTCTCTCGTCACATCAGCTATTGCTGGTATTGGAGAAGAAATAATATTTCACCTGTTTTTCATCCCGTTTTGGGTATGGCTCATTTCCTTTGTGATCCTAAAGAGGAGATGGCAAAATCAGATTTTCTGGATCATAGCAATCTTATCAGCTCTTGCATTTGCTTTTGGGCATATCCCTTCGGTAATGATTCTTTTTGGGTTGAATGCTGTTAGTGAATTTCCATTTACTCTTTTGAGCGAGATTATCCTTCTCAATGGAGTTCTTTCAATTTTTGCTGCCTATTATTTCAGGAAATTTGGATTTCTTGCTCCAGTTGGCATACATTTCTGGACAGATATGGTGTGGCATGTCATCTGGGGGTTGGCATGAGCGTAAAAATCTCAAAAGCAAATCCCTGGAGATTTTTTGCTTTAGCCCTTGGCATTTCATGGTTTTTCTGGATGTGGGTTATATTGCTAGGCTGGAATGTTTTTACATTTCCAGCAATTCTTTTTGGTGCTTTTGGATTGTTTGGCCCTGCAATTGCGGAAATCATACTAATCTCTCGCACTCACGATAGAGAGCAGTGGAGAGATTACTGGCAGCGTGTATTTGATGTTAAGCGAATCGGTAAGAAGTGTTTTTTACTCATCTTTCCCGTTGTGCATGCCATTGCCATTTTATTGAACACACTCTCGGATTCACCTTTGCCAGAATTTGAAACTGCTGAAAACCTGCTGTCTGAACCTTGGAGAATTTTGCCATTTTGCAATCTTTATCTTAATTTTGGCGACCTGAGGAGCTTAGTTGGCGTGGTTATGCATTGGATGGTCTGCAAGCAAGGTATAATGCCCTTTTCTCGAGTCTGATACTGGGCGTGGTATGGGCATTGTGGCATGTTCCTCTTTTCTTCATGGAAGGACAATGGCGCACGGCCAGCTAAGGTTTGCCACGTAGGCCTTTTGGAGCTATATCCTCGGTCCGATTATTATTTCCGTTCTGTTCCTGCTCACCACGTTGCACCCGTTTGACTAGTTGGCTTCGACGAACTGTATAGTCTAGGTACTCGGAAGAGAGTTAAGATGACAAATGTTTTGAACTGAGCAAATCCGCAGAGATAGATGATCTCATAGATGCAGAGCCACGATGGTGGTATTACCACAGGATGTAGTGCGTGAACTCAGATTAGGGAAAGTTCGTGAGGAGAAAGTGAGATATGTGAACAATAAGGCGGAAAGTTTATAGTAATAGAAATCCTGGAGCAAGAAGGAACATTTGATGTAATAGGGAGGAGAGGTCGCAACCTCTTATTGGACAAGTAGTTTTAGAGGAATTGGACTAATAATAGACCAAAGAACGAGGGATGTTATGCCCAATCCAGCATCGTCAGAAACTCCGATGATTGATATATTCATGGCAACGTCGCCTAACAGGGGGCATGCTGTCTGCAACGTCACAAAAATACTCCTAAAGGATCAACGGATCCCAAGTCCATAAAGGGTATCGGATGTTAAGATATCAACTTGGATCGGGCTCATATCCGACCACCTCGGGTCTTCCTTCGTCTTTTGATTGAGATTTCTCAAGCTTAAAGGGTAAAGAGAAGTAAGCTACTATCTCCAATATGGCCGCAATGAAAGAGACGAGCATTCCCACTATGATCACCAATGTGAGAGCTCCTATGAAGTATAGAAGGCCCACTGTCTCAAACAGTTGAACTCCAGTTCCAGAAGATATTCTCTTATAGCTTCTCCACAAGAAGAAGGCACTCGCAATTTCCAACAAAATGAAGGCTACTCCGAAGACAACTATACTAGTTATTAGTCCCAAAATAGATGCTCCGAAAAGGGAAAGGCCTGCTACTATCAATCCGGCAAACAGGACTGCTATGGACGTTATCCCCAAGATGAAGGATATGAGGTAATTCGTAAATATGGGCTCGTCCTCTAGTTCAGAGGAAATCATCCTTACTGCTACCAATATGAGTATTGCTCCTATGACAGAGAGGATAATAGACCCGGGGAACATTATGGTCCCTATGTATCCCATGAAGGACAGTAAAGCTCCTACTCCACCGTATGTCCTAGCCTGTGTAAAGTCCAAGAGCTCACCCTACTCATGAAGGAGTCACGGGGAAATAAGGGTTTTGGTGTCCTCGAGATGAATTATTCATCTGAATTTGGATTAATTTGATGCCTTCTGACCATTTGGGAGTTGAAGTGTGACCAATTTTAGACTATGGAAAGGAACTTGGATTTTCTCTAAACTTCAGCGATCTTCTTGATGAACTATGAAATCAGACACTTCTTAGGTTCCCTCTACATCTTGGGCTCTAGGACTTGGGCTGGGAAAAGTCTTTTTATACTGAGTGACTCTATCGCCGGAGGAGCCCGGTGGTGTAGCGGTCAAGCATACGGGACTCTGGAGCCTAAGCGGAGAGATCCCGTGACGGCGGTTCGAATCCGCCCCGGGCTACCATAACGTTTCAAGAAGAGGGGAGGGATTTGCTAGCTGAACTCGGTATCGTTTTGTTCGTGCTAGGAATACTCCTCTACTTAGCCTCGGTCTACTTGGAGTCCAAGAAAGAAGGAAAGAGAGGGGGCGATGAACTAGAGATTAGAAACTTATCCCCCAAGGGAGTCCACCTCGAGGTAGTCTCTAAAGAGTCTAAGAGGGAAATAATCCTAGGACCTGGAGAGTCTTTAACTCTAGGTGAATTGGCCAATGAGGAGCAAAGAAGATGAAGGGGTAAAAATAGGAGTTTCTCTAGGAACTTCCTCTGTATTGGGATTGACCGAAAACTCTGTTTGTGTTAAACCCAGTACAGCTTACCTCATCATGCATGGCAAGTGTCAGGGAAAGTGTGCCTTCTGCTACTGGAATAAAGGAAACAAACTCTCCCGTGTGAGGTGGCCTTCTTTCCCAATGTCAGAGGTTATTGATAGGATTAAGAAAAAACAAAACGAATTTCGGAGAATTTGTATTCAGACGATATTAAAGGACGGATTTGAAGAGGAGCTGATTCGAATCTCTAGTAAATTTAGTAACCTTGGTCTCCCCCTCTCTGTTTCGACTCAGCCACTTAGAGACAAGGAAGTATACAGTTACTTGGATAGAATATCAATTCCCCTCGACTGCGCCACTCCTGAGCTTTTCTCTAGATTAAAAGGGGAGGGAGTTGGTAACCCTTTTAGATGGGAAGATCACATAAGGGCACTAAAGGAATCTGTAAAGGAAATGGGAGAATTCAGAGTACATACAAATCTCATAGTTGGTTTGGGTGAAAGTGAGTTAGATGCAATAGAATTCATCTTCCTAATGAAGAAGATGGGCGTTAATGTGAACTTGTTCGCTTACACCCCCATGAAGGGGAGGAAGGGTCCACCTATTACTACCTATAGGAAAATACAACTAGCTAGGTATCTGATATTCAAAGAGGAACTAGAGAAATCTGACATAGAGACTCGTGAGGGAAAAATAATATTGAAAGTGAGAGAGGTTCCTCCTGGGGCATTCGAGACCTCTGGGTGTCCAGGATGTAACAGGCCCTTCTACAATGAGGGGCCACTTGGACCAATCTACAATTACCCTAGGCCATTAAGTAGAGAGGAACTGAGGGAGATTGAGGTGGATTTGATTGCCTCCGGAGAAGTGGAGATTAATAATAGACGGAGCTAGAAACGCTTACTGGAATATGGCATTGGATGAGGCTCTCTTAAGGGGTAAGGAGAGTACTTTGAGAATTTACGAGTGGAGGCCGCCTGCAGTATCCATAGGGTATTTCCAAGAGGTGAAGGAAGAAGTAGACGTGGAAGAACTAAAGAAAAGGGGTTTTGATCTAGTGAGGAGAATAACAGGCGGTGGAGCAGTACTACATCAATGGGAAATAACGTATAGTCTCACTTTTCCAGAGGAGTTCGCCTCCGAAAGTATATCCGAGAGCTATAGAGAAATATGCGAAGGCATAGTGATTTTTCTTAGAAATTTAGGACTAAATGCGTCTTTCTCTCCAATAAACGATGTACTAGTGGAGGGGAGAAAAATTTCTGGAAATGCTCAAACTAGGAAGTGGGGAAGAATACTCCAGCACGGCACTCTGCTATTAGACTTAGACCTCGAGGCTATGTTTTCAGTTCTTAGAGTTTCTAGAGAGAAAGTATCAGACAAACTCATAAAGGACGTTAAAGGAAGAGTCACATGTCTTAATTGGGAATTAGGAGGAATACCCAACAAGGACGAGATGAAGGTTCTATTGTCCGAGGGGTTCTCAGAAGCTTTAGGAGTTGAGTTCTCGGAAAGCAAATTTACCAAATCAGAGGTCGAATTAGCTAGGGAGCTAGTGAGTAAATACTCATCCGACGAGTGGACGTTCATGAGATAATCCTAGGTATTCTTATTTCTATGTATTTTCCATCTCTTTTGGAGATTGTCATCTCGTCTATGGAGATGTCTTCTGGGACTTCCATGGTCTCGAAATATCCGGATCCGTCTCTCCTCTTGCACATGACCTCTATTGAATTTCCTATTTTTCTTATTTTTACGTCCTTTTCTTCTACATCTGGAGCTAGTATCAGAAGTTTCACTTCCGTAGGTGTCACTACTTTTGTACTTTTTGTTTCTAGGACTTTTGAAACTGAAAACTCCTTCCCTACACTTTGATCGCTCGTCTCGTGATCGCTTACATTTGGTACTTCTTCCTGAAGTTCGTCCTCTATGGGTATTTCTCTCCAGCCCCTATCGTCTAGGACTTCTATCCTCGACTTACCTGGAGTATAGACGTATCTGAAACCTAAGAGCGATTCTTTGTTTATTCTCTCCAGGAGATCTCTTAAGTCGATTCCTCCTTCACTGATCATCTCAGTTATCTCTCTCATGGCCCTGATTATTTCCTCGAATATCTCATCTTCCCTTCTTCTCTTCTTCTTGTCCAAGTCATTCCCCCAAGGTGTTACTATGGTAAGGAACTTCAAATTATCTCTCATCTCAGGTACAGTCAAATAATCTGTCTGGAGTTTCGTAATTCTGCCAAAATGTGTGTGTCTATTGTTCGCTGACATTGGGTGACGATGTCGCTGACTCAGGGTAAGAGTAACCTGAGTGAGATCCCCATAAGTAACAGAGAGAAAATCAGCTTTATCATCCAAGGTTTAGCTATTTCCACAGCTCTAGCTCCTAGCTGAGCTCCCATCACAACTCCAATTCCAAGAGGAAGAGCATAACTCAAATTGAGGAATCCCTGAGAGAGTTTGGCTAATGTGGAGAAAAACGCTAATGGCATAAATGAGACCAAAGATGTGCCTACTGCTTTCCTCACCTCCATACCCAACAACAAAGTAAATGCTGGAACTAAAACGAATCCTCCTCCAGTCCCGGTCATTCCCACTACTCCACCTACAACTAATCCAAGCACTAGCTTCAATGCTATAGCTTTCTTTCCGTCTATGCGTTTGAAAGTGGCTTTCTCTCCAATTTTCTCTGATATAGCTTGTCTAAACATCCTCAAAGAAGCGATCAATAAGCAAGACCCTATTGCTAATTCTAGAATCCATGGATTCATTCTGGGAAAACTGTAGGAGGTGAGTATTACTGTAAGCAATCCAGGAGAAGAAACTAGAACTGAGGTCCTAAAATCCAAATTCCCTGCTCTCTTGTGAGCTATTCCTCCTGAAATGGATGTAAGGAACACCATTGCTGTAGATAGAGCTATTGCTTCGTGTATTTCTAACCCCATTATGAAATAGAGTACCGGAACCGCTATGGTGCCTCCTCCTATCCCAAGGAAAGAACCAATTGCTCCAATCGAGATGCCGAACAGAAGGAAGACTAATGGGTGCATGGTTCGAAGCCAGAGATTACGGTTATAACCCTTGCCTCGCTGACCACAATGGGGTCCCATTTGGGAGTGGTGTATCTAGTTAGAGACATTTCGGATCTAGAAAAACTCCTCGAAGAGGTGTCTCCAAGATTCACTGGTAAAGTCCCCGTAAAAATTCACATGGGGGAGCCTGGGAACAAGTACTTCTTGAGGCCAAACGAAATAGAACCAGTCTTGAAATTCATAAGAGAAAATGGAGGTCACCCATTCCTTTTCGACACGGTCGTCTTATATAGGAGTCCCAGATCGTCGGTCAGCGGATACATGGAGGTAGCAAAGAGGCACGGATTCTCTGAAATTTGCGATGTGGTAATAGACGAAGAAGGTGTGCCTGTGGAGGTAGAGGGGCTGAGGATAGAGGTGTGTAAAACCATAGCAACGAACTCCCAGATGGTGGTAATCAGTCACTGCAAGGGACACGCCATGTCTGGATACGGGGGAGCAATAAAGAACCTAGGAATGGGGGGAGTAACGAAAGAGACGAAGAGATTGCTACATGAGGGGGCAATGCCTAGAAGAGTAGAGGAATTATGTAATTATTGTGGAATATGTGCCCAAGTTTGTCCAGAAAACGCAATAAATGTTCAAGAAGGGCAATGGGTTTGGGATAGAGAGAAGTGTTTCGGATGTGGTAAGTGCGTAGAGAACTGTCCAGAGGGGGCCTTGGACTACTCTCTGAGAAATTTCTTAGAGGCTCTAGCAATATCTGCTAAGGCTTGCCTTCTTGGGATGAGAAAGGTGTTGTACCTCAACTATCTATTGAGAATAAGCAAACTTTGCGATTGCTCCTCTTCCCCTAGGAATGAGATAATATGCGGAGACATCGGTATATTGGCCTCTGAGGACATAGTCTCTATAGAGAAGGCTTCCTTGGACTTGATACATGAAAAGGGAGGAGAGGGTTTATTCGAAAGAGTGCACAGAGTAGATCCACTAAGGCAAATAGAATACGCAGAGAAAATAGGACTTGGATCTATGGATTACGAATTAATCGAAATTTGAATGGTGCGGCCGCCGGGATTTGAACCCGGGTCAGAGGCTTGGGGGGCCTCTGTCCTAACCAGACTAGACTACGGCCGCCTTTCCCTTGGAACTCCCCCAGAGTATTTATTGATTACGCTTGGTTCCAACGTAGTAGTTATGTAGGGAGCAACCATTTGTTTGGATAGATGCACCACTTCCAGTAGATGGAATGGTGTTGTCGCAAACTACTAGGATTCCTTCTGATGTTTTCCTTTGCTTTATAAAGTACTCAATCTCTTTACTCTCTCGGAGAACTTATCCCTATTCACTATGAACCTCTCGTGTTCTCCTTCTCCTATTAGTTCATCCTTCCAACAGGCTTCCACTTTAAAAGTCAATCTTCTTCCATCTATCTTCGTGAGAGTGCTCTTAACTCTTATTTCTGCCCCAAGAGGTGCTGGCTTAAGATGTCTTACGCAAACCTTGGTCCCAACAGTGGTTTCCTCATTACTCAAGTACTTCTCTGCTAACATCCTAGAGACGTTCTCCATGAAGGCTATCATTGAAGGAGTAGACAGCACGTACACGTCTCCACTAGCTAAGAACTTAGCTAAATGTTCCTCCTTCACTTCGAAGACTTTCTCTATATTCAGTCCCTCCCTCAACATCGACAAATTAACCACCTCCTAAGAGACTCTTTACCAATCTCGAATAGAGCATGGGCATTTTCTCTAGGGAGTCTATCTCCACGTATTCCTCCGAGGAGTGCGCTCCACCCCCTCTGGGTCCTATGTCTATTGCCTCTACCTCGGGAGAGAAATATCTAGAGTCTGATGCTCCGGCTCCCTCCCCTGGAGAGCTTTCTTCTCCTAAATCTCTGAGCACCTTTAAACACTCTAGTACTAGTTTGGAGTTCTCAGGAGTGTATAGGTATCCGGACTTGCCCGAGATCCTCAGGGAGTACTCTCTCAAATTAGACCTCAATACCTCCTCGAATTCCTCCTTAGATAGCTCTCGACTCATAATCCTTACATCCAAGAGCAATTCTATGCTCTTTTCCTTTACCTCGAGTACATTTGGGGTGATGTTGATTCCGAAATCGCTGTACTTCTCTGGCTTTAGAGGTATTCTAGTCAGAGGTACTATTGACTTAACCAATTCAGTTAGCCCTAAATTTACTTCTATCTCCTCTCCACTATCCCCTTTCGGAATTACTCCTCTCGCCTTGACCCTACTAGGCAGGACGTTGCTTTTTACGAAGTTCCCATCTATATTAGATAGAAGTATCCCCCTGAGTCTTACCTCCTGAGACAGAGCTATTAGGGGATGTTCATCTACTCCAGGGAGGAACTGGGCGGCATGTCCTGTTTTGGATATTGGGCATCTGAGCGAGAAATCGAATTCTACTTCTAACCCTTTTACTTTTCGTTTATCCGATGGTACCGTTATTCTTACCCCAAATACTCCCCTTCTCCTTATTATTGGAAACATTCCATATCCATCTCCATTTATTAGATAGTCTGGCCATAGTCCCTCTTCCTTTAAATAATCTGCCCACTTTAATGCTCCCATTTTCCCTCCTATCTCCTCATCTCCTGTAAATGCGAAAACCACTCTTCCCTTCTTGGGTTCCATGGATTCCAGAGCTGTCATTATTGATGCGACGTTGCTCTTGTCGTCTAAAGAACCTCTGCCATATGCCCTATTTCCATCGACCCTGAGCTCCAGTGGGTGAGATTTCCACTCCTCCTGATTGAAGGGGACTGTATCGAAGTGGGACAGCAATGCTACAATTGGTCTCCCTCTTCCAATCTCTCCGTGAACAGTGTAGTATCCTTTCTCCTCGAGTATCTCGCATGATACTCCTCTGTCCTCTAGGTAATCTCTTATGAACTTCGGACAATCCTTACTAGGTTTCTTCTTTACTCCTATGGTGGTATCGAAGGAGACTAGCTCTTTAAGTAAGTTCAACAGCTCCATCTCTGATCACCTCTCCAATCGAAGAAGGAGTAAGTAAACAGAGAGGGAAATCAGGAGAGTCCAAACTGAATACGGAATTCCGAGAGGATTTAGGCTATAAATTGCCATTAACGTGGATGTAAGAAATCCAGAAATCATGGAAAAAATTGAAGAGTGTTTTCCGGTCTTCTTGAGGTGAATTGTTCCTAAAATAGATGGCAATTGGCATAGGAGTATCGTAGAACTCAAAACCGCTAGTTCTACTATGTAATCTGGTCTTTTGGAGGCAAATGCCATTACCATTATAGTCAGTCCAACTATCCCCATTTTGCCAACAACTACTCTTCTCTTCTCCCCCAGGACGTCCCTAGATAACATGGAAGATAGTGTGAGAACTATGGAATTCGCTGTCGTAATTGCTGCTGCCACTATGCTAAGAGAAACAGCTATGAGTAACCACTCTGGGACTAATCCCAGCAAAGTGGGCGTCACTAAGTCTCTATCTAGTATTTTCGGGAAAACTCCATTCTCTGTCAGAAACCTAAGTTCTAATCCAAGTAGGGTGACTAGTACTGTGTAAACTAGACCAAATGATCCGAAGAGAACTATCATTCTACCTAAGGCAAGCTTATTCTTCGGAACGAAGACCCTCTGTAAAACTTGGGGATTGGTCAGGGAGAAAAAGAACCAGGGGGTAGCTAACGAGATAAATTTAACTGGAGTCCAGAATTCGTTTGGAACCTCTAGGATCTTCTCCTCAGTACCAATGAACAAAGAGCCCCCTAGGTGAAGGTGAACCCAAGAAACTAAAGCTAGGGCTGAAAATAGCATAATTCCTCCTTGAAATGCATCTGTCCAAGCTATTCCTCTCATTCCACCTAAAAGTCCCCAAAGAGCTACTATGAAACCTGTCAGAATAATTCCGGTGTGGAACGGAACTCCAAATCTGTTTAAGAGTAGGGCAACTCCTATCAATTGAACTGATGTATAAGGTATTAGAGCAAAGAGAGATATTACTGCAGAGAGTCTTCCAGAGTTTCTTCCGTGTTTTAGGGATATTAACTCAGAGGGACTGACTATTTTCTCTTTCCTTGAAAGTTCCCATATTCTTGGAGCGTAATATCTAAGCAGGAATAGAGTTCCGACTAAATAGAGAAGTTCAAATCCGAGAGCACCTACTCCTGTGGAATATGTTAAGCCAACGAGCCCTATCATCATGAAGGCGGAATAGGTAGTAGCTGCGTACGTCAAGGAGGAGACCAAGCCTCCAAGTCTCCTCCTCGCCAAGAAGTAGTCCTCTTGGTCTCTTGTTCTAGCTCTCATTGAATACACTACTATAATTGTTCCAATGAAGAAATAAATTAGTAATATAGCCAAATAAAGACTATTCAGTCCTCCCACCTCCTCACTTCTAGGTACGAATAGAGCAGGTAAAGCAGTGCGAGTCCTACCCAGTAGAAATAAGTTCCTATCCCCTTCATTCTAACAATGAACGGGACAGACATTAGAGATACAATTATCAGCCCCTCTATTGCTCTCAACCATCTCCCGTGAGAGCCTCCAGGTGAAAAACTATTAAAGTTATCACTTGCAGATACCATCCCATGTCTTGGAAGATAATAGATACGCATGCCCAACTCTGGACAGAAGAGGTGGTCTCAAATCTACCTCAGGAAATACACTCCAAATATGAAGAGGTGTTCAAAAGAAAACTGTCTTACAGCCTAGATGAATTGTTCATGGAAATGGAAGATGTAGGAATCGATAGAATAGTAATTGTAGGAATAGATGCTGAGACAACATTCAATTACAAAATACCGAACGAAGAAGTCCTAAAGGCTATGAGAAGGGGTGAAGGGAAAGTAATTGGGTTTATGGGAATAGATCCGAGAAAAAAAGAGAGTGCAGTGCGAGAAATAGAGAAATTACACAGAGATGGGTTCAGAGGAATTAAATTAGTGCCGCATTTACACGAAGTAAAACCTAACTCCGAGGAAATGTATCCAATATACGAGAAGGCTCAAGAGCTTGGGATTCCAATACTGTTCCACACTGGAACTCAGTTCCATGTAGGGAGTAGGCTGAAGTACTGCAGGCCGATATATCTGGATGATGTAGCTGTAGATTTTCCAAATTTAAAAATAATAATGGCTCATTTCGGATATCCTTGGTACGAGGAGGCTTTATCGATAGTCAGGAGACATGACAATGTTTACTTCAATATAGCTGGATGGAGACCAAAGTACATCCCAAAGAAAGTGATAAGACTAATGGATAGCATCCTAGTTGACAAAGCTCTTTTTGGAACCGATTATCCACTCATCAAGCACGAAATTGCAGTAAAAGAACTATTAGACATGAATCTGAAAGAAGAAACTTATAACAGGTTGTTTTGGGAGAACGCATCTGAATTGCTCGAACTGGGGTGAATTCATGCTCTCAGAAATAGAGGCTGAGATAAGGAATTGCAAGAAATGTGATTTATGGAAAGAAAAGAGGAACTATGTTCCGGGGGAGGGAAACCCAAAGGCGAAGTTGTTCTTGGTTGGGGAGGCTCCCGGAAGAGAGGAAGACCTCAGAGGTAGACCTTTCGTTGGGAGCGCTGGCAAATACCTCACCCAATTAATAGAGAGAAAGCTGGGACTGAGAAGAGAGGACGTATTCATAACGAATTTACTCAAGTGCAGACCTCCTAGGAACAGAGATCCAACAGAAGAAGAAATAAAAGCGTGTTCTCCCTATTTAATTAGACAATTGGATGAAGTTAGACCTGAGGTAATACTATGCCTTGGAAGACATTCCGCTAGATTCTTATTCAATGAAATGGGAATGAACTTCTCCAAAATATCCAGAGAGAGGGGCAAACCTAGGAGAGTAAGGAAATGGGGGAAAGAAGTTTGGCTTTTGGCCACATATCATCCAGCTGCAGCATTATATCATCCCGAACTGAGAGAGGAAATAGAGACAGACTTTCAAGTCCTCGGTAATATTCTGAGAGAGAGAAAAACACTGATGGATTTCTTCCAATTTGGATTTTGTACCTAGCAATTCGTCTTTCTTTTCAACAGTTCGTAGTGTGTAGAGAGCTAATGTTTTTATATGTTCCTGTCCCAAATACATGAGAAGAGAGAGGGTAGGCCCTGTTTTCTGGGAGCTCTTCTCTCTTCAGGAGGAGTGTGAGTTGGAGAAGTTCGTGTACGTAGATGAATTAAAGCCTGGTTTTAGGAACGTGAACCTATATGTCAAGGCTATTGAGAAAATAGCCGAGAGAGATGTTGTATCTAGGAGAGACGGGAGCAAACATAAATTAGCAGAATTCACTGTCGGAGACGAAACAGGGGTTGTACTTCTGACTCTCTGGGACGAACGGATAGAAGAGGTGAAATTGGGTAAAGTATACAAGATATCTAACGGATATACAACTCTACATCAAGGGTCAATGAGACTCAACGTTGGAAAGTACGGAAGCATAGAACCTGTTGAGGACAGAGACATAGAAGAAGTAAATACAGAGAACGATGTCTCAAAGAGGAAATTCAGGGAATTCGGAAGAAGAGATCGAAGATCTAGGTGGTAGTTTCGTAAACGTTTAAATATAAACGGGAATTAAAGAGTTATGGGTGAAGGAATGGAGAGTATGGAGGGAGGGGAGCTATTAACTAAGGGTGTTGACACTTACTATGTAGACTTCCAGAAATTGCTGTCATTTCTCTCTGCTCAAGAATTCAGTGGTTACTTGAGTCTACGATTCGACAAAGAAGAGGAGTATAAAGTACTGTTCATGGACGGTAAACCAATAATGACCGTTAGTGAGAGAGGTAAGGAAGGAGGAGTGGCCAAGGAGTTGATTGAGAGAGTATCTTCAGAGAATGGAAAGATGGACATATTCAAGCTAGACCAGGAGGAGATAATCGAGTCCCTTCTTCCCTTCATAGAAGAGCTTAAGGCCCCCATAGAGCTCGAGACTAGGTACTTGAAGGTGAAGGAATTCCTGAAGGACTTAACTGAGAAGAAGTACAACGGATTTCTATACTTCCTTAGCAAGGATGGGAGGGGACTTATCTTCTTCTCCGAAGGTGACGTGCTAGCTGCCGTCTACTCAAACAAAGAGAGAGAATGGGGAGAGACAGCTTTATCTAGAGCAGAGAATGCTGAGAAATTCAAACTTGTTAAATTCGAAGAAATAACAATTCCGGAAATAAAAGAAAAGCCCAAAGTCATAGAGAGAGAAGTTGCTGCTGTAGAGGAGGCCAAAGCAGAAGTAAAGGAAGAGGTGAAGGAAGAGAGAGTTACGGAGCTAACAAAAGAGAGGATAAAAGAATTAAAGGAGAAAAAGGAGGAACTAACCGAGGAAGAGAAGAAGTTAGTATACCTGAAGGACATACCAAAGGGAGAGATGGAAATAGTGTTCGAGGTCTTCGGAGTGAAACCCATGACTACTGATGAAGACAGATATGTCGCTCTGAGTGAGAGCTTGAGTCTAGAGGATTGCGAAAAGTTGTGGAAATTGTCCAAGAAGAGAGGTCTAAACAAAGAAATAGTAGAGAAATTCAAGGACTATGTCCTGTCCAGAATGTTCTACTGAGGGTTAGAGAGATGTCTCGCCTCTCTCCTCTCCTGATATTTGTTATTGTTGCATCACTCTTAGTGAGTTGCATCGAGGAGAGAGAGGAGAGGGTAGGGGAGGGAGCAATACTTCCTCCTGAGATAAACGTCACCTCAGAGATGCCGGCCTATATAAGAGAATTTTTAGACGTTCCTATGGAGATTAAAGGTGGATTTAAGGCGAGATACAGAGTAAGTGGCAGAGAGAGATCTGGATGGGAAGAGATATCGATCTCAGGTGTGGAGAAGTACAAAGGAGAGAATTTGATCAAAGTCACTAAAGTGATACACGTAGACAGTGAAGAGTTCACCCAAATTAGATATTTATACGAGAATGGGCTGCCTAGATACGTGACACTTCATCCAAAAAAGAAGTCTGGAAAGGAAATGGAGGTAGAAGTAATATATGATCAAAAGGCCGGATTAAACAGGATAAAGATGTTATACGATGGGAAAGAGAGAGGAATTGTGGTAAACACCTCGGTTCCAGTAACAGATACTTACTCTCTCCTACTAAGCCTAGGCAAGCTTAACATCACCTCCTTCAAGATAGATAGTCTAGAGCCAGGTATGCCTCAGGGAGGATTTCTTAAAATAGACTTAATTGGAGAGGAAATGGTCTCAGTTCCAGCAGGAAACTTTACATGCCTAGTATTCTCCGTCAGGAATTCATACATTGGTGGGATGGGGAAGATATATCTGAGAAAGGAAAGGCCTAGGTTCCTAGTGAAGTATACATACTCTAGGGCAGGGTCATCTGTCGTGATAGAACTCGAGGATTACGAACTAGAGCGATGAGTGTATTCCTGTGATAAGACGTCCCTAAAGTATTTATATTACTTGAGTTACATATGTGAGGTCGGAGGGTAATAAGAAGGGGGTTCGGGCTATGGTCACTACCCAAAAGCAGAGAGTTGTTGGGAAGGAAATATCTGAGGAAGAAGTTAGGAGAATGAAACTCATTTCCGTGCAGCTCCCAGAGGCTTATGTCAAAGGGCTAGAAAATTTAGTTCAGAAGGGTTTTTACCCAAATAGAAGTGAAGCAATAAGGTATGCCATTAGAGACCTACTAAAGAAGGAACTCTGGGAGAAAAGGGTTTGAGTTGGGAGGAAATCAGGGTAGGTATAGACGACACCGACTCTAGGAAGGGAATGTGTACTACGTATCTCGGGTCCGTCTTGGCAAACAAGCTTATCAGGATGGGGAGTGTTAAGTTCCTAGACTATCCGAGACTCATCAGGCTCAATCCAAGTGTTCCATACAAGACTAGAGGGAATGGAGCAATCTCATTTCATCTGTTGGTGAAGGATTACTCGGCTGTGAAAAGGCTAGTGTTAGACACAGTAGAAGACCTGAGTGAAAGTAGAGAGTGGGGTGTCTTCTTCTGCTCAACTGACAGATTGATAAACCATGAAATCGTAAGAAATGCAGTCTCTAGAGTGTTGGAACCAAGCGATGCACTGAATCAGATAGAGGAGATGGAGGGAGTTGAAACTGCTGGCGGCCTCGGTGTTATAGGGGCTGCAGCCTCTGCACTGTATAGACTCAAAGACTACACATACGAATTTCTTAGTTATCGGACCGAGAAGATGAGAAATAGAAGAGAAAGACTCTTAGACCAAAGCAGTGTAATTGAAATGGACTATAAGACCTATCCAGATACATTCGACAACCTAGATCCAGAGACCGGAAGGATCCTAATATGTCCAAGGGGGAAAGACCCAGTGTTATTTGGAATAAGGGGGGAATACCCTTGGACGGTGCTAGAAGCTGCCTCTATGATCAAGGTCTACGAGGAGATAGAGAGATGGACCATATACAGAACTAACCAAGGAACGGATGACCACATATCCATCAGAGAGAAGTACAAACCTGGAGATTGCATTGAGATCCGAGGAGAGGTGGAAGAGAGGGGGAGAAAAATAGCAGGTGGACACGTAATAACGAGGATATCTGGAATTCCGTGTGCAGCATACGAGCCGACTGGTGGTTTCAGAGATGTGATACTGTCTCTGAGAGAAGGTGACATTGTAAGAGCTTATGGATGCATTAGGCTCGATGGAAAGGCACTAAATCTTGAGAAAATAGAAATACTAAAGCTAAAAAGAGAAATCATTGAGTTGAATCCTCCTTGTCCGAAATGTGGTAGAAGGGGAAAGTCCTTAGGTTTCAGGAAGGGATATGTCTGCAAGAAGTGTAATGTGAAGTTCGAGGGAGAAAAGATACGAGTAGAGATACCTAGGAAGATTTCAGAGGGCAAGTATGAGGTACCTCCTAGAGCTAGGAGGCACATATCTAAACCTCTTATCAGAGAAGGAAGAGAGAAAGACGGTAAACTGAGCGAGGAGGAAGTCTCATTCCTCAATAGGGGACTCTGGATTGGAGTTGGTCCTCCTCCGAAGCTAGAACAGATCTAATGTCCTCATTAGTACCTTCTTTCCCCTGTAATCCGGAAGTATGAGCGGAGACTTTCTATTTTCTGGCACTCCCATTTTCTTCAGGGCCTCCATGTATCTAATAACGTGGTCTAGTGTCAATCTACCCTTTCCATTGGACTTACAGTACTTAGCTGCTGATTCGCCTGCTATTTTTCCAAAGACGTTATAATCTAACAATGAATTTCCCATTAGTCTGTTTTTACCGTGTACTCCACCAGTGACTTCACCAGCAGCGAATAAGCCGTCTATAACCCCACTTTCTCCGAGAACTCTGGCCTTCTCGTCTATCTCCACACCACCATTCTGGTAATGAAGAGTCGGAAAGACCAGAATTGGATCCTGGGTCATGTCTATACCGAACCTAGAGTACATTCTGTACATGGCCGATAGCTTACTCTCTATAGTTCCCTTTCCGTGAATTTCCTCAATCATCGGTGTGTCCAACCAGACTCCTACCATCCCAGTGGGTGTTTCAATTCCTAGTCTTCTCTCATAGCACTCCCTTATAATAGCGGCAGCTTCTACATCTCTAGGCTCCAATGGATGGACAAAAGCTTCTCCCTCTCTGTTAACTGGCTGAGCTCCCAATCCCCTGACCTTTTCAGTGACGAGTAAACCTACTATCTGCTCAGGATAAGCTGCTCCGGTTGGGTGATACTGCACTGAGTCCATGTCCCTTAGTCTAGCTCCTACTCTATACGCCATGACCAATCCATCAGCTGTGGCTCCATAATGATTGGTAGTTGGGTAACCCTGTATGTGAAGCCTACCGAAGCCTCCGGTTGCCAAGATCACTGCCTTAGCCCTTATAACGTAATACTGATTCGTCTCCATATTCCAGAGCAAGGCTCCAGTGACTCTTCCATTGTCAGTCAGGAGTTCCACTGCTGGAGAGAATTCCAAAACCTCTATTCCCAAGTTCCTAGCCTCATCTCTTATCACCCTCATTATTTCCATACCTGTGTAATCCTTGGCTGAGTGTAACCTATTCCTACAAGTACCTCCACCGGGGAGAGTAAGCATGTTTCCGTCCTCGTCCTTGTCATACATCACTCCCAAATCCTCGTGCCATTTGAGTATTGAGGGTGCGTTCAGAACTAATTCTCTCACCAATTCTGGTTTATTCGCGAAATGTCCTCCGCCCATTACATCTAAGTAATGTAGCACTGGGGAGTCATCTGGTTTGTCTGCTGCTTGTATCCCTCCTTGTGCCATTATGGAATTGGAGTCCCCATGTCTTAGTTTAGTGGAGATCAGTATCTCCTCTACAGGCAATCCTGAGTAATGGGCCCACAATGCAGCGACTGTTCCAGCGCCTCCTCCTCCTATTATGAGGAGGGAAACATCGTAATCCACTTGACTCAGGTCGACTTCCTCTGGATCGACTATGGGATAAGACTCCAATAGGTCGACAACCTCATTAGGCGCTAAGTCTCCTTTATTTGGTCCTATTCCTATTTCTCTCTTGGCTTCGGGTCTATAATCAGGGTGAAATTTCTTCAGTATTTCTTCCCTCTCCTCTAGGGACATTCTATTTATTTCAAGCCCTAATCTTTCATCCCTAGTCTCTTCAACTTTTTCTATAGATTTCCTCATCTCTTCCGGATACGACATCTACAACTACCTCCTAATCTCCTTGTAGAGTCTCTCTAGTTCCTCTCTAGGTAGCTTCATCAACCTCTCTATCTCCTCTTGGTATTTTCCCTCCTCTATTTCTTTTATTCTCCTCTCGAGCTCCTTGGATTTCTTCAAGTAATGCTTTCCGTAGACTCTCCTGACCAATTGAGCTACGTGATAGTGAGTTATCTCTGCAGGACATCTCATAGAACAGATTCCACATTGTATGCAGTCGAAACTCAATTCTGCTGCTCTCTTTATGTCCCCTCTCAAAATAGACTGTATTACGTCCATGGTCTCTAACCCTTGAGGACAAGACTTGGTACAGGTATTACAAGAGAGGCATCTAGCTATCTCCGGATATACTCTAAGTATGTCCTCGACGTCCTTTATTTCAGAAACTTCATATTTAGGTTTCTCTGCTGGAACAAACGGTATTTGTACTAGATACATTCCGTCTTCCACTGTGGTTTGACATGCTAACCCGGAATATAGTTTATAGTCTCCGTTTTTCCTGTAAACTGTTGTGCATGCTCCACAAAATCCCGCTCTGCATCCTGCTCCTCTAATATATCTATAACCAACGTATTCCAAGGCTTTCATTATCGTCAGACCCTCTGGGACTTCGTACTCCCTCCCCATGACGTATATTCTAACGGTCTTACCCATGACGGGCACCTCCGAGGGCCATTTCCATCAACTCGGTGAAATACATAGCTTCTTTCAGATTGTATTTACATAGGGGGCAAGAGGTAACTATTAATTCTGCTCCTTCTCTTTTAGCTGACTCTAATATCTTCTTTCTCAAAGTTTCTACGGCCTTAATCCCTCTAGCTGAGTTATATGATCCACAGCAAACTGTCTGCATTGGGAAGCTTACTGGATCCATACCAATTGCTTCTAATAACTCCTCCATGATCCTCGGTTTCTGACTGTCATCTATACCTATCTCCTCCGGTCTGAGGAGTGTACAACCGTAGTATGGTGCGACTTTAATTCCCATTTGTTCGTCTACGTAATTCCTTATTTTATTGAATCCGTACTCTTTTAGCACTTCCAAGAAGTGCTTAACTCTTATTTTACCAGAATAGTCTTTCTCGTCATCCATGAAGAAATTTATCTTCTCGATGTCTTCTTTCTTCAGCTGAAAACTGATTCTACCCAAGACGTTATAACACATGGAGCAGATGGTAACCAAATCCCCTGTTCCTATCTCCTTTGACTTCTCTTCTGCTTTTATTAGACTTCTAACTGCACCTAAGTGTCTCATTAGATTGTCTGATAACTCGAATACCCCTCCACAACAATACCATCTATCCAGCTCAATTAGATCAATGCCGAGTATCTCACAGACTTTAAGAGTTGATGTTTCTAGGTCTTTAGCCCATCCTTTGAGAGTGCACCCAGGGTAATACATGTATCTGTATTTACCCAAAAGTATCACCCCGTGTACTTTCTGAACGCACTCACTAGCAATATCTGTGGCAATTCATCCATTTCTTTGAAATTTCTTACTAATTCCTCTCTCTTCTCGATGCCTCTCCTTATAGAGAGTTGCCTAATGGCTTCCATTACTTTAGCGACGTCTATTCCTCTAGGACACCTTATAGTACAATCTAAGCAGGAAGCGCATATCCATGGGGTCACTGAGGAAAGCACAGCATCGTCTGACATTTGAACTAGTCTGATTATCTGATTTGGGAGGAGATCCATTTCCTCTGTCATCGGACAAGCAGAGGAGCATCTACCACATTGATAGCACGCAAAGACATTTTGTCCGCTTATCAACTTCACTTCCTTAGCTATTTCCTTCACCGAATTCATAAGCTATCTCCTCCATCACTATCTCCTTGACTATCTCCATACCTCGGATTACCTCCTCGGAAATTCTTCCCCCGAAGCTTTTCCTCCTGACGTTAACACATATTATCCTGAATTCCTCTGGGAAGATTCCAAGAGACTTCATCAACTCTATTCCTTGGAGCAGGGAGACCGGATGGGGTGGTATGACTTGATGTATGTTGTCTCCCAAAGATATCTCGACTACTTCCCCTTCATCCAAATCCTCTGAGCTTATGGAATCCAATACTATTACCTCATCGAATCCTATGGACTCCTCTATTAGAGAGAAGTAGTTGTTTATTCCGTATTTTATCGTTAACTCCCCGCTCTCAAGCTTATCTCTTAACCAATCCTCTTTTTTTACCTCCTTGATTATTTCCTTTGCTATTAGGATCCCGCACGCGTCTTCTCCAGCTAATTCATTGCCCAACCCTACTATGAGTAACACCTAATCACCTCATAGTGTCTTGACGAGTTCGCTACCATGGAATATCTCAACTCTAATGGACTGATCCAGGTTATGAGTCGAACACGCCAAGCAAGGATCATATGCTCTGAAAGCCACCTCTATCTTGTTTAATATGTTCCTGTCTATTCTTTTTCCATTAGACAAGAGTTCTTCTGCCCCTTTTTTGACACTTATACATATGCTTGGATTATTCTCTGTCGTGGGAACGATTAGGTTCACGAAAGTCACTCTCCCTTCCTCATCTACTTCATAGTCGTGATATAGCGTACCCCTCGGAGCCTCTAGTGCTCCTACTCCTCTACCTCTCAACTCTCCGTCTGGATCGAATATCTCCTTAGAATCTACTATGTCTTCCTCCCTAGATAGTTCTAGCATTTTTTCACTGGCATAGAGTATCTCTATGGCTCTGGCCCAATGAAATGCCATGGTGTTATGGCATGGCTTTCCCATTTCTTCAATGAATCTCTCGTATTCCCACTGTGCACCTTCAGTTTCCATTCTCTCGCAAACGTTCATTCTAGCTAGGGGACCTACCCTAAATATTCCACTCTCCTTTCCCCATGTTAGCCCTTTCCATCCCATTTCCCTTAGGTAGGGAAACTTGGTGTAGCTCCAATCCTTGACTACCTCTCCTATGTAATCCGAGTATTCCTCGGGTGAGAACTCATGTATTTTCTTACCTTCAGTATTCACTACCCTTATTTTCCCAGAGTAGAAGTTCAGCTTTCCGTTCTTCACCAATGACATGTAATGCGTCTCGTGGTAGTATGGGTCATTCTCCCTGAATTTGAGGGTTGCTTCCATAAACACTTCTATTGACTTCTTGGAGAAGTCAACTAACTCTCTGGACATCTCCTCTATTTTAACCCTTTCCTTTTCACTAATGGATTTACTTACTCCTCCCGGTATAGCGAAAACTGGATGTATCGCTTTTCCACCAACCATCTCCTGTATGAAGTAAGAGTATCTCCTTTTCTCTAGTATATCTCTCACTAGGGAGGGATTCTCCTTCATTAAGTGAAAGACGTTTTTCTCCTTCAGTTGGAGGAAATCAGGTAATGCCAAGAGATACATATGAGCCAGATGACTATGAAGTATGTGAGCACAATATCCAAGTTCTCTGAGCTTTTCGGCTGGTTCCGGAACGTTTTTTCCCAGAAGATTGTCCACAGCCTTAACAGATGCCAAGTGATGAGCCCAGGAACAGAAACCACATATCGCGCTGGTTATCCTAGGCATTTCCATGACGTCTCTTCCGATGCAGAACTTCTCGAATGCTCTGAACTCAGTCACTTGGAACAATACGTCTTCCACAGTCTTTCCGCTTTCATCCATGAATATCGAAATCTTAGCTTCCCCTTCCAATCTAGTCACGGGATCTATCTTAATCATCTTCTTCATTGCTCCCACCCCAGTAGTGGGGAAGAGTGTATCTGTAGAATAGGCCTACAGGGTCTACTATCTCCTTTTGAACTCTTTCGTAAATTTCCTCATCGGACAAATTCTTCTCAGATTCTTTCATTAGTAATGAGGCTATTTCGGATAATATTCTAGCTCCTTGGTCTCTTATATTTGGAGCAGGTCCCATGCAACCTCTACACGGGAAATTAGCGTTAATACATCTTGCCTTACATCCTCCTCGTGTTACAGCTCCTAGACAAACCACTCCTTGAGCGAGGAAGCACACCTTTGGGTCTATCTCGCTCCAGTCCTTAGATCCTATCCTCTTCACCTCTTCTATTGATATATCCTCAGGCTTGATCCTATCACATTCGTCACATACCGTAGATTCCTTACCGAAGATTCCCCTAGGAGGTAGAGATCCTAGTATGAAGTGGTCCAAAAACTCGGATATTGTCTCAACTGGTGGTGGACATCCTGGAAGATAGTAATCAACCTCAACGTAGCTAGAAATTGGTTTCAGTCTTTCCTCGGGTTTAGGTATTCTCTCTCCGCTCAATTTAGTGAATTCATCGCCATATATGTCTTTTAATATCGCGTCCAATTCGAAGAGGTTCGCTATTCCTGGTATTCCTCCGAATGAAGCGCAGGATCCGAGTGCCACTAAAATTTCAGCCTTCTCTCTAGCTTGGATGAGGAGTTTTCTGTGCTCCTCCGTCCTAATTCCTCCATGAAACATCACTAGATCTATTTTCCCCTGGGCTTCGAAGTCCTCTATCCTAGAATCCATCGTCGTGGACCAGAAGACCACTTCTACTTCCGAGAAGAATCTCTCTAATTCATCCCCTGGAAGGTCAAATAAAGCTACGTCGCATCCGGAGCAACTGGCTCCTCCTAAAATGGCTATCTTCTTCAAACACGCACCTCCAATGGTCCTAGTTCTCTTATCTTTTCATAAAACTCTTTAACTACTCTTGAAAACTTCCTGCCCTCTGCAGCAGATATCCACTCGAGTCTAACCCTTTCTTGGTTTATTCCCAGCTGGGAAAGCAACTTCTTTACTAGGGCCACCCTCTTCAATGCCTTGTAGTTTCCGGAGATGTAATGGCAGTCATTGGGCGTATGGCAACCACATATTAGGACTCCATCGGCTCCCTTCCTGAAAGCATCTAAAATGAGCTCTGGATGTACGCTCCCGCTACAATTCACTCTAATTGGATATATCTCTGGGTACTTCATCCTCGAAACACCAGCCAGATCAGCTCCAGCGTACCCACACCACCTACAAAGGAAGGCCACTATTCTCGGTCTCCAGCTTTTCTCTACCATTGATTAACACCTCTAAGACCTCTTCGAACTGATCAAATTTATTGTTAACCACTTCTATTGCTCCTGTTGGACAAGAAGCTGCACATATTCCACATCCTTCGCATAAAGCCTCATTTACCTCCGCTTTATCTCTGACTTTCACGGCCCCGAATGGGCAGAGGGATTCGCAAGTCTTGCAAGCCACGCAGTACTCTTCATTCACCCTAGCTACTATGGGATCCCTCTCCACTTCTCCCATAGATAGCAACTCCATTACCGCACTAGCAGCTCCTTTTGCCTGAGAAACTGTCTCAGTTATGTCTTTTGGTCCTTGAATTGCTCCGCAAATGAAAATACCTTTGGTAAGGGTTTCAGTCGGCTTCAGCTTTGGGTGAGCTTCTTTGAGGAAACCACTCTGGTCTTGTTGTATCTTCAACACAGAGACTAAGTTCTCTGTTCCTTCCGGAGGAACTACTCCTGTGGAGAGAACTACCAGATCCGCCTCTATGGTGAGCTTCTTACCTGTGAGCGTGTCTACTCCTTCTACAATTAGATTCTCTCCTTCTCGGTAGACTCTGGATACCTTCCCCCTTATGTAGATGACTCCCTCCTCTTCCTGAACCCTCCTAAAGAACTCTTCGTATCCTTTTCCCGCTGTCCTCACGTCTATGTAGAACACATATGCCTCTCCCTCTGGAACTAGGTGTTTGTATAACATCGCCTGCTTAGCTGTGTACATGCAGCAGATCTTAGAGCAATACTCCAGATAATTCTCGTCCCTGGAGCCTGCACACTGTATGAAAACGACTCTCTTTGGTGTTCTCCCATCGCTGGGCCTCTTCACAGTACCTCCTGTTGGTCCAGTAGAGGAAAGTATTCTCTCGAATTCCAGCGCATCTATTACGTCTTCATATGTTCCATATCCGTATTCTCCTATTCTATCCTTAGGAAAGAGCTCATAACCTGTAGCAACGATTATCGCACCTACTTCCTCTTCTATCGTCTCCTCTCTCATGTGATAGTCTATTGCGTCTGCTTCGCAAACCTCTTTACATTTCCCACAGACCACGGGATTCAATCCGAGACAACTGTTTGGATCTATAACATAGGAAGAGGGTACAGCCTGTGGAAATGGTATGTATATTGCTTTTCTATAGGAAAGGCCTCTATCGAACTCATTTGGGACTATTACTGGGCATACTTTCTCGCATTCGCCGCATACTGTGCATTTTTCCTCTATTACATATCTAGGCTTCTTCTTTATCTTGACCCTAAAGTTCCCCACGTATCCATCAATTTCTACTACTTCACTCATTGTATAAAGCTTTATCCTATCATTTCTTGATAGAGATACCATTAACGGTGTTAAAATGCATTGGGAACAATCTAATGTTGGAAAAGTCTCGGACAATTGGGCCATTTTTCCACCTATTGTTGGGGATTTCTCAACTAAGATTACTTCAAATCCTGAATTAGCTAAGTCCAGGGAAGCAGTTATTCCAGCTATTCCTCCGCCTATAACTAGACACTTTCTTTTAACTCCTATTTTAATTGGTTTTAACTTCTCATTTCTAGATACCTTCTCCACTGCAGCCAATGTTAGAGCTATTGCTTTTTCAGTACCGTCTTCGTGTACCCAGCTGCATTGCTCCCTTATATTAGCTATTTCCAACAAGTACTCGTTTATTCCAGCTCTCTTTAGCACTCTCCTGAAAGTCTCTTCGTGCATAGAGGGGGAACAAGCAGCTATTACTACAGCATCTAGGTTTTCTTCTTTAATTTTTTCTTCTATTAGCTTTTGTCCTGGGTCAGAGCACAAGTATTTATAATCCGTTGAGAAGACTACCTTCCTGCTCCTCTCTGAAACCTCTCGGACAACTCTAGATACGTCTACTGTGGAGGATATGTTTCTTCCGCAATGGCAAACGAAGACTCCTATTCTCAAGTCATTCCCTCCAATCAAGGTAAGAATAACCCAATTCGAATGCTTTTTCATTTACTTCTCTGAATTTTCTTGGTACTGTGTCTAAAACTGCTTTTTTAAGAGATTCCTTGCTTATTACTTTACAGATTCTGGCTAAGAATCCTAAGATAACTATGTTCGCCACTATTCTCTTGCCTAGCTTCTCTTCCGCTATTCTAGTAGCTGGGATCCCGTATATCTCGGAGGCTTTTCTAGCTCTCTCGTCTATTTTCACTAGATCTGAGTCGTAGACTAGGGTTCCTCCAGGCTTGAGCATTCCTATCCTCTTGTTATAGGCTTCTTGGGACATGACTACTAGCAAGTCTGGGTTCTCCGCGTAGGGGTAGTCCACTCTCTCTTCATCAACAACTACTGATGAGGAAGAGGCACCTCCTCTTGCCTCTGGTCCATAGCTTTGTGTAAAAACTGCTTCCTTTCCATCGAATATTGCTGCAGCCTTTCCGATTATCAATCCAGCTAGAACTATTCCTTGTCCTCCGAATCCCGAGAACACTATCTCGAACCTCCCCATTTCACTTCCTCCATGAGAGAATATACTCTGTCTTCAAACGTCTCTTTTTCCTCTTCGTCTACGAACTTTCCTATTATTATTTTTTCCTGATTAAGGCCAACTCTGGAAGTGTCTTCAAAGTTCCTTATTTCACATCTCTCTTTGAAGAGTTTCATCATGTCTAATCCCTCTGGCATCTCGTTTCTTCTCCCATATACCGTTGGACAAGGCGATAGTATTTCAACGAAGCAAAAGCCCTTTTTCTCTAATATCTCCTCGAAGCACTCGATCATGTTCCTAGCGTGCAGAGAAGTCCACCTAGCTACATAAGAGGAGCCACAGGAAGCAGCGAAATATGGTAGGTTGAGTGGTAACTCCAAGTTTCCATATGGAGAAGTAGTAGTCTTGGCTCCAAGAGGAGTAGTCGGGCCCAATTGGCCACCAGTCATCCCGTAGTTGAAGTTATTCACACATATTACTTTGAGGTCGCAGTTTCTTCTAGCTGCATGTATGAAGTGATTGCCTCCTATAGCAAATAGATCTCCGTCTCCGCTGAAGACAGTTACTATTAGCTCTGGCTTAGCGAGCTTGAGTCCGACTGCAAATGGTATAGCCCTACCATGAGTCGTATGGAAGGAATCCATGTTCACGTATCCTGCTGCTCTCCCTGCACACCCTATTCCAGAGACCATTGCCATCTTGTCCAGATCTAAACCTAGTCTATCAATTGCCCTCACATAGCTTCCAAGGACTGTCCCTATACCACATCCAGGACACCAAACGTGCGGTAGTCTGTCAACTCTGAGGTATTTCTCTAAAGGATGT
Organism: Thermococci archaeon; assembly: GCA_003660555.1. Taxonomy (GTDB): domain Archaea; phylum Hadarchaeota; class B88-G9; order B88-G9; family B88-G9; genus B88-G9. The sequence goes on along the minus strand of QMUK01000001.1, from coordinate 29,142 downwards.
TCTTGAGCTTGCATCATGCTTATCCCCTCAATTAATCGTTACCTGTTGAGATTAATTAGATATTCTAAGATTTCCCTTGGTGAATGAACCCTACCACCCATTTTTGGAATTAAGTGAACTTCTCCCCCTTTACAAACTCTCTCCACTTCTAGAACTAATTGGCCGTAATTTATCTCAGGAACTACTATGTGCTCCACATTAGAGGATGCTTTTCTAAGTTCTTCCTCTGGAAATGGCCAAATGGTCTTTAATCTAAAGAGGCCTACCCTAATACCCCTCTTTCTTGCCTCTCTCAGAGCTCTCATGGACGTCCTAGATGGTGCTCCGTAGGCCACTATTAACACGTCTGAGTCATCTAGGAGTACTCCCTCGTAGTCCACTATCTTCTTCTTATTGACTCGAATTTTCTCACAGAGTCTTCTGACTAACTTCTCGTGTGCCTCTGGATTAGTAGCAGGATATCCTCTCTCATCATGAGTTAAGCCAGTGACGTGTATTCTAAAGCCCTCTCCGGCAAGGGCCATCTCGGGCACTAGGTCTTCCTTCGGTAGAAAGGGTAGGTAATCGCGTTTGTCCTCCAGAGGCTTCTTCCTATTCACTATCTCGACTTCCTCTGGTATGAATACTCTCTCGTACATGTGTCCTACACACTCGTCCATCAAGAGAATTACAGGGACTCTATACTTCTCAGAGAGATTGAAAGCCCTAACCGTGAGATCAAAACACTCTTGTGGTGAATTCGGGCAAAGTGCTATTATCTCATATGAGCCGTGGGATCCCCATCTAGCTTGCATCACGTCCCCTTGTCCCACCAAGGTAGGCAGTCCCGTGGAGGGGGCGCCTCTCTGGACGTTGACTACAACGCAAGGGGTTTCAGTCATCACCGCTAGACCTATGTTTTCCTGCATTAAACTAAATCCAGGACCAGAAGTGGCAGTCATGGCCTTCATTCCGCCCCAAGAAGCTCCTATTATTGCCGCCATTGATGCTAGCTCGTCTTCCATCTGCACGTATATCCCCTTTACTTGGGGCAACCTGTAGGCCATGTGCTCAGCTATTTCAGTAGAGGGAGTTATTGGGTAACCAGCGAAGAATCTACATCCTACTGCTATTGCTCCTTCTGCACAAGCTATGTTTCCGGAGAGGAAGTGCATTCCTGGGTTCATGCTAATCCTCCTCATTGAATATGGCAAATTCTGGGCATATTAGTGAACAAAATCCACAGTTTATGCAAATCTTATCTGGCGGTTCCTCTTTCAGGATCGGATAGTGGTAACCTTTGGAGTTAAAATCCTCGGATAGCTCTAAGACTCCTTTCGGACAGAAAGTCACGCAAAAGCCACATCCCTTACATCTATCTCTTATGACGTATATCCTCCCTCTCACTGGTTTGATCGTGACGTTGAACTTTCCTCTTATTACTACCTCAGAGTTTTGGTTATCTAACTTGCTATTGGCCATTTCTGAGCCTCCGGCCAAGCCCCCATATAGGGAAAAGTAATTAAAACGTTTCCAGCTGATAGGGCTCAGGTCGTGAGGTGGTCCCATGGGCCTGAAACCGGCTAGAATATTCCGAGAGATCAAAGGGCCAGCCTATACTAGGAGAGAATTCATAAGAGGAGTCCCGGGGATAAAGGTAGCGCAGTTCGACATGGGTAATCCCAAAGGAGACTTCGACCTAAGTGTGGCTCTTATAACCAAGGAGGACGTGCAGATAAGACATAACGCCATAGAGGCCATGAGAGTTGCCGCTAACAAGTACCTGCAGAGAAGTCTCGGAAGAGGAAACTACCATCTGAAGATCAAGGTATATCCCCATCACGTACTGAGATGGAATCCTGTGGCAATAGGACACCATGCTGATAGATACTCGGATGGCATGCGAAGGGCCTTCGGAAAACCGATAGGCACTGCGGCTAGGGTCAAAAAGGGGAAGGACGTTCTCCTCGTTAGGGTTAAGAAGGAGCATTTGGAAGTGGCAAAGGAAGCTCTGAGAAGGGCTGCTGCTAAACTCCCCTGTAGGACCAAGATAGTAATAGACGGGGGAGAAAATTAGGCAGTCAACAATCCAATTGGAGCTAGTGAGTCAAAGAGTATAAAACACTAAAAAATCTTTGATCCTCCATTTCTCTTCCCGCTGGGAAGTATTGTTGAGATAGGCCTTAATCCCTCAACTTAGCACATCAACTGCCTTTCGCATACTCACTAGGCAGGTGAATCTCATCTTACTTTCACATGACTCCTTGTGACTTGTCAAGTTCAGAGTTAGGAGAAAGAGTGGCAAGATGATGAGAAAAAAATAATAGGAGACAGCTCAATGTGATGGAGCAGTTAAGAAAGGGCTGAGACTGTCCTAGCAATAGGTATTGCGATCAATTATTCTGGTGAGTTTTATTCTGAGTTTGAGTTAATATTCCCAGAATCTCTTTTGAAGTGATGGCGAAAAGCTTTTCCTAATCTGTGCTGACCATTTTCCTTAGTAGTATATTGTCATGAGAAATAAAAAGCATATGACTAAGCTATGGAAATTCTCGAATTCTTTTCGCCTAGAAATAGAAATGCTGGATACCTCTCAAGTCCTCCCTCATACAGCTTTCTTTTCAGGCTCGTAATGAGCCTCATCTCTTAAACAATTACTTCGATGGGTAATTGGCCAGCAGTACAATGAAAAACTAGACTAGTCTCTTAAGCCTCTCAGTTATTATTCCTATTATTCTCTCCACTGTTTCCTCCATCGACTCGTTCTTTATAGCAGGTACCCCATATATTTCGGCTTGTCTTACTAGGTAGTTCTGTATTCTCCTTATTGCCTCGAAGTCCTTTATATACTCCTCCACTGGTTTCCTAAAGGGGGCCTCCTGAGCTCTAGCATAAAATCTTATTTTATGCTCATCTGAATCTTCAACGTAAAGAATGATAGGAATTACATTAGGCAAGTCAGTGAACTCTTTTTTTATGAACCCTGGAACTATGTGTACTCCTTCTATTATCATGTTCATCCCCTCAACCAGTGCTCTTCTCAGGACTGCTTCTATTCCAACTACTACGTGTTTAGCATGCTCTTCAAAGCCAACTATCATTTCATCGTATGTGGGAGGTATCGGCACGTGTATGGCTCTCCAAGCCGTGTAGGAAGATTCATGAAGAAAAGGCATTAGTTCTTTAGACAATATTCTCCTCATGACCTCCCTTATGGCGTCTGTTCCGACTACGTGCCTTATTCCAAGCCTGTAAGCTAGTTCAGAAGCTATTGTGGATTTGCCACAACCCGTTGCTCCTCCCAACAATATTATTATCGGCTCCTTTTTCCTCTTTATTTTTATCCATAATCTGTATCTGTCAGCCTCTTCTTCCCCTACTTCCTCCTTTATTGTTTCATATATTATTTCCTGGAGTTTTTCCTGCTTTATTCTCTCTACTCCCTTGGAAGTTAGTTTTTCCTCTATTTTCCTAGCTATCTCATAGGCTTTATCTCTGCTTATTCCTGAGACCATTAATCTCTGGGCCAAAATACCTTTAGAGTAGGGTGATGTTCTCCCGTTCTCCTCCTCTATTAGGACTCCTTTTCTTCTCCCTCTCTCCAATCCCAACCTCTCCTCGCTTCTCCTACTAGTCTGAGTATCTCCTCAGTTAAAACTTTATTCGACGGTATCCCAATAGGGACGTTGTCGTAATATATAACCTCTTTGCCCTTAGCAAGAGCTTCTCTAGTAACCAAGTCTACTGCAGATGCCTTGAGCTCTGTTAGCACGACTTCTACACCACTAAGTGTTTCTTCGATCTCCTTCTTGAGTTTAGTCCTATTGGATAGGTTCGGAGAAAATCCAACTATCTCGCAGCCGTACCTCTCCTCTAAGTAGGGTATGTTTTTGACCATCTGTTTAGAGGTTGCTATGAGGAAACACCTCTTTCCCTCTACATTTCCGAGCGGTTCTGGCCTAAATACTGTCTCTACTACTGGTATATTCTTGACAGAGAGTACTTCCTCCTTTATTTCTCTAGACTTCCCCTGATCTTCACAGGAAGTTAAAATTACTAAATCGGACAATAGGATCCTGTATCTTCCGAAGAACTTAGATATTCCTTTTTTTCTTCCACTCCCAACTAGAATTACCTTATCTGTCTTAATTGGTGGTATTGCTGCTCCACTTCCCTCTACTATTACTATTCCTCCACTCATCGAATTAGATATTTCTGCTCCACTAATGACGTTGTTAAAGAAAGTCTTTCCAGCTAAACCTCCTCCGCATCTCCTGCATCCTATAGTGGTCACTCCACTGGTAAGTGCGTCCTCCCAATGATCTGAGGCTGCGTGACCTCCTTTCTTGGAAATCTCAAGTAAACTCTCTGGAGTTATCTTAGTTCCGCTATTGATAATTTCTGGTTCCTTTGGCCCTCCTCTCCCCATTGTAATGACTATTGGATCTAATCCATTTTCCTTTAATAGCCTAGATACGTAGCCAGAGACAGCAGTTTTACCTACTCTTTTCCCGGTTCCTATTATGGATATGGAGGGTTTGTTTAACACTTCGAATAGCTCTGGTGGTGAGAAAGTGAAATCCGGGCCTATGTATGAACTCCCCTCAATCAACACTTCGGAAGCTAGAAGGAATCTCCTTTCATAGTCCACTACTGGTTCATCACTCAGATCTATTACTACTTCCGCTCTTAATCTTCTAATCACATCTCTTAGGTTTTTATCATATACATTCAGTCCTAGTTCTGATTCCAATGACCTTTCTCCTATTTTCTCAGTTCCTCCAATGAAGTACGCGCCTAAAATCTTATATTTTTTGGATAAATTGTCTATTGCCTCTTTGATTACTGGTGGATAATGTTCGCCGTCTATCAACACTAGAGCTTTCTTTTTCCCTTTATTTCCATCCCCTGCGACACTCATTGTGTGTCCTCCTCATTAAACGGGTACACAGTCTTATTATTTCTATGTCGTCTAGATTGAATCTGTGACCCACACTAGCTAAAAATCCTCCTACCCTTCTCCCAACTACCTCTCCCATGTGAACTAGGTAATCTCCATTATACTCCCCAACTATTTTCTTTTTAGCTAGACCCAGTGTTGGAGAGTCTAAACTTACACCTACGTAAGTCGCTAGACCGAATCTCCTAGGATGAGCTATTCCATGCCCATTTACGACAATCAAGTCTCCCTCGGAAGCGTACTTCTCTAGTATTCTCGTCTGGGGTGGTCCCTCTCTGAAACAGAAGAGCGTGGGTATATAGGGAAAGTTCACTTCGGAGTGTAATTCGTCCTTGAGAATTCTCTCCCCCTCTAGATTGAATCCAAGCAAGACTGTGTACATTGATTTTTGATCAATTGAGTAAGATGAGTCGACGCATAGTATCCTGTCTATACTAGGATAGTCGAATTCAAATAACCTACTCCATTCGATCTGTATCCTAATTGCCTCACTTAAATTTCTTGGAGTGGGGATTGGGGAGGGCATCAGCAATCTGTTATGACGTCTATTCTCTTAACTTTTTCCTCCTCATCGAAATCTAGAGATACTACCATTATTCTCTTTCCGTCTTTTTCTAGGATTTTATAGGGATAATCTGGGAGGAATGAACAATTCTCCTCTAATACTATGGATATCGGGTATCCACTCAGCCTCACTCCTTCCTTGTTATAGACGGGTATTCTAAGAAGGGTTGATTGACTTCCTGGGAAAATTTGGGTCTCGCCTATCTCTATGCTGTCTTTGAGAGACCACCAATTGGCTATGTCTCTGTATAGAGTAATCCACGCTCCCCTCTGTCTAGCGTACTCTACTATCTCCAGAATATCTGGAACTTCGAGAATAGTTTTTGCTTGTATCCTAACAGTGGCCATCCCACCTTTCTCTCTGATCTTGTCCATTTTCTTTTTCCAAGTTTCTAGGGCAACGTCTGGACTCCAGACTATTATGGGATATTCTATTATTCCTCCAGAGTCGACGTCTATTCTCAACTCTCTTGGAGACCACTCAGCGAAACTCCTATACTTCACTTCATATTCAACTAACTCCTTCTTAACTTTGTATGATATCTTGACTTCTTCTGTCTCATTCGGAGGAACCTGGGTCCTAAGCAACACATGTAGATACTTCCCTTCTAACTCTGAGTAGACCCATGGGATACTCACTTCTAATTCCTCCAAGGCTGGTGGAAGTAGCACATCTAAGTAGACAGTTGTTTTATCCTTCCAGTTGTTTCTAATTCCTATCGATACTCTCTTTCCCCCTGAAATGGGAGTTTCTCTTACCCAGAGTATCTCCAGGAAGTCCTTCGATGTTCCGGAGTCTATCTCATCCCCCATAGTCGGTGGTACGTGTATTATTAAATCTCCGTCCTTTTCTTCTATTTTTGGGAAGTAGTATCCCGTTTCATCGAAAGATACGTACTTAAACCCCTTTATTCTACTTTCCCCAGGTTCCTTTGGGATTCCACCTATTACCTCAGTTTCTATTCCTCCGAAGCCATAATATTCTATTCCGAGTGTGTCAAGTAGCTGCATGCTCCTAGAAATTTCTCGGACACTCAATTCGTTCACATGAGCTTTATACAAAATTAGGCCTGTTCCTCTATTTACCTCAGGGTAGTAGTCTCTGGAAGTTTTAGTTGGTAGGTAGAGTCGTTCCATCTCCTTTTTCGGGCTGGTAAGCCACTTATGGAAAGGTTGAAAGTAGTAGTTGAGTAATGCTATTTCATGTCCATTTCTCTCCAGATATTTTATCTGTTCTTTCATTTGGTTTATCAGAACTCCTGAGAAAAAGAACGTGGCTTTCACTTCCTTTTCCTTTAATAGATTATTTATTTCCTCTACTTCCTTGTTCGTGAGAGGTTCATCTATGTCTATTCTCAGAGCAAACGAAAAGTCCTTGCAATCTGGCCATTTACAGAATTCATCTTTGCTCTCTACACACTGAGTCGAAAGCAAGGTTAATGTTATTAGCAGTGGTACCAGAGCCCTCAGCCCAATCCCCCAGAACGTAATACGTACCTACTATATATTACTTATGGAGGTATCAAGATGATATTCCAAGAGTACGAGAGGGTGTTACTAATAGGCATGGGCGGAGGTGGTGACGTAGTAGGGACTCTTCCAACGTATAGGTTCCTAGAGAGTATTAAAAAGGACGTGTACCTAGGGGGACTTACTTGGGAGAGACTAATAGTGGATCCAAAGCCTGGACCAAGAAAAACAGAAGAGATAATAAACGCTAGGAGAATATCAAAGTATGCTGTACTTGCTAACAGTGAAACTAGGACTGAGAGTGGTGTAATGTTCTCTGAGAGCTTAATCTCCTCTAAGATTGGAAAAGAAGTCATTTTAATAGACGTGAGCGGTGGAGTAGAGGGAACTAGAGAGAGCCTAGAAGACGTCGTGTGTGAGCTTGGCTTCGACCTAGTGATTGGCATAGACGTTGGGGGAGACGTGTTAGCAAGAGGTAATGAGCCTGGACTAAGGAGTCCACTAGCTGATTCTTTGATGCTAGCTGCTCTTAATTCACTAAAGGGCGTAGATACCCTGATAGGTGTGTTCGGATATGGTTCGGACGGAGAATTAAGCGTTAGAGAGTTAAACGAGAGATTCTCTGAGATCTGCAAGAAAGGAGGATACGTCTGGTCCATAGGTCTTGACGTAGAAGTAGCTGAAGAAATGGAAGAGCTAACTAAAGAAGTTCCCACTGAAGCCAGTATGCTGCCCCTCCTAGTTATGAAGGGAGAACTAGGATTGCATGAGATGAGAGGTGGAAGGAGGGTGGCCAATCTCACTCCTCTCTCTCTAATTACCTTTTACTTCAGGACTGAAGTGGTATATCAGGTCAACGGAATTTCCAAATTGATCTCTAATACCAAGAGCTTAGAAGAGGCTAACGAGATACTCCTGAGAAATGGAATCTACACCGAATTAGAGTACGAGAGAAGAGTGAGTGGATTTACAGTGGAGGGAGAGTGATTGGTCAAACTGATAATACGGGGAATAGTTCAAGGTGTGGGCTTCAGACCCACTGTGGTGAGAATAGCGAAGAGACTCGGCTTGAGCGGGTACGTAATAAACAAGGGATCTCACGTAGAAATTGCCATAAATGGTGATCATAGTGAGTTTTTGGAGAACTTAATAAACAATCTTCCTCCTCTGGCTAAGATAGACTCCATAGAAGTAATAGATTTCAAATTAGATTCCAAGCACACTGGATTTAATATTCTAAGTAGTGAAAAGGGAGAGGTAGATTCGTTTCTTCACCCAGATGTTGGAATATGTAGTGAATGTCTCAAAGAAATTTTCAATTCAAAAAATAGGAGATACATGTATCCATTTACTAATTGCGTGAATTGTGGTGCGAGATATTCAATAATTGAGGATTTACCTTACGATAGAGAGAGAACTGCAATGAAGGAGTTTCCTCTATGTAGTGAGTGTCTCTCCGAGTTCAAAGACGTGAACAACAGGAGATATCACGCACAGACGATCTCTTGTTGGAAATGTGGCCCCAAGTACTTCCTTTACGATGGAAACAGGAAGCTGATATCCTCTGATACTCTAGAATCGATAGAAAAATTCTCTAAGTTGATAGAATCCGGAGGAATAGGGCTAGTGAAAGGATGGGGGGGAATGCACTTGGTCTCCAGGATTGATTGTGCTCAGAAACTCAGGAAGTATTACAGGAGAGAGCAGAAACCATTCGCTGTTATGGCTAGAGACTTGAAGTCGGCTAAGAAGTACGCGGAAATATCTAAGGATGAAGAAAAAGTCCTTACGTCTCCTGAGAGACCAATAGTGATCCTGAGAAAGAAGAAAGAAATTTCGGATGAGCTAGATGGAGTAGCTCCTGGTTTGCCGAATATCGGAATCATGCTCCCGTATAGCGGATTACACTACCTTATATTTGAGTTCTGCTCTCAAGACTTGCTAATATTCACTTCAGCAAATCCCCCTGGAGAGGCCATGGCTATAGATAACGAAGAGGCCTTTGTTCTTAAAGCAGACTCGTATTTGCTCCACAATAGAAAAATAGTTAACAGGATAGACGACTCCCTATTAAGAGTATACAATGGAAGGAAATTCTTCATAAGAAGGTCAAGAGGATTCTGTCCCAAGTATTTCCAAGTGAATTACTATGAAAACATCCTTTCTCTCGGTGCAGAGCTGAATTCTACTTTTTCGATTAGTAAAAATGGTAGACTTTACCTGTCACACTTCATCGGTAATCTATGGAAGTATTCAGTATTGGAGTACATGGAGGAAACAATAAGGAAATTTCTAAGATGGCTGAATCTCAAAGAACTAGACAAGATAGTTATAGACCTACATCCAGGATATTCCTATAGAGACTTGGCTAGAAGACTCTCTGAAGAATACTCTTGTGAATTAGTAGAAGTACAGCATCATTGGGCTCATTGCAGATCCTTAGCCTTCGATAACGGTCTAGATGAGCTCGTCGCCTTGGCTTTGGATGGTACTGGATACGGATTGGATGGTAAAGCTTGGGGCGGGGAAGTAATACGATCGACCAACTCTGATTTTTCTAGAATAGGATCTCTAGAAGAAATACCTCTTCCTGGGGGAGAGAAAGCTATTGAAAGTCCTAAAAGAATCTTGTTCTCCATATGTGAGAAGGCAGGAATAGAAATGGAAATAGAAGATGCTGAGATTCTGAGGAGGATTTTAAAGGACTCTCCAATTACTACTAGTTTCGGTAGGTTCCTAGATGCGCTCTCGTCTCTCTTTGACGTCTGTCAAAGAAGGACATACGATGGCGAGCCAGCTATGAAGCTAGAGAAATTACTACTGATTGGATCCTCGAAGGGAGTTGATGAGAATTTAATCGAAACGTACTCTACTTCCCTGAATGGCAGAAAGACTGTGCTAATAACGCCAGTATTTCAAGAATTAATCGAGAGATTACCCAGAGCTAAAGGTGAGAGGGAACGGGGTGAACTAGCATACTCTGCTGTTAGAGCTGTTTTGAGAGAATTGGTGTACATAGCTCTCGAATCCGGTGCTGACGTCATAGGGATCACGGGAGGAGTGAGCTACAATCAAGTTATATGTGATATTTTCTGCGAGATTCTCGAGAAAGAAGGACGAGATGCTGCAATGCATAACGAAATACCAAACGGGGATGGTGGGATATCCGTAGGGCAAAACCTGATAGCTTCAGATCGACTCTAGCAGTTCCTTCCATATTTCTATAGTCTTCTTCGCCTCTTCCTCGTCTATGACTTGTATGGCATATCCAGCGTGTACCAAGAGGTACTCGCCTATCTTTACATCGTCCACTAGAGAAGTGTTCACTGCCTTTTTCACTCCTCCGAAGTCCACTAGCGCCTGATTTTCATTTAATATCTTTACCACTTTCCCAGGGTATGCCAAACACATTTTCACTCAACCTCCACGCTGTCTACATAGCACTCTCTTCCCTCTAGAATGATTAGTTTCCCTCCGCAGCTCGGACACTTGAACAGTGGTAGGAAGTAAGATCCATCTACTCTGGGTATCTCTCCCCGATAAGAACATTCTTCACACTTGACCTTAGCTCTCTTCTTTACTATCTCCAGCACGGAACCCTCCAAAGGTGTCCCTTTGGTTAACACTTGGAATGAGAACTTCATCTGTTCTTCTGAGAGATGGGTCAATTCTCCCACCACCATTCTGACCTTTAGGACTCGTTCGTAATTTTCACCGTTTAGCCTCTCTAGTATTCTTCTCACTGTTCTCTCCATGACACTGAACTCGTGCAAGGAATCACCCGAAAGTTATTCCTCTTCCAATGTAAGTAGAGTTTATTTCTTTGTTTACAGCCTCCTGAAATGATTTTGAGATGTGGCGAGTGCTCTCCGTCTCAACGAACTGTCTTCCCATTTTAACTGGAGGTGGCGTCTCTCTCCCTCCTTCTAAGTATTCCAAGTATGAGAGTGTAGACGTTGTCAGAGACAAGAGAAGCATTATCGAAATGATTACTAGCCTACTACTACTGCTGCTCATCATCCTCAACCACATCCTCCCTCAGTGAAAGATACTTTCTCTTCCCCCTCTTATTAACCCTTACTAGTCCCTTTCTCTCTAGACGAGAGACCGTTCTACTCAAAGAGGACTTGGGTATTCCTAAAGCTTTCCCTATTTCCCCTTGGCATGTTTCTCCCATCTTCCTCAGGAAGTCCAGCACTTCTCTCTCCCTCTCATCTAGGGTTCGGTATATACTCATTAGCTTTATTTTTCTTCTCCTTGAAGTATATATTTCTCTGACTAAAAGAATAGACAAAATCACTGAAGTGAACAAGGACGTTACAGTTAAGTAAAGTAAGTAGTTTCTTTTTTCACTGGGTTCAGAGGAGTATTCGAATCTAAGCACAAATTCCTCTCTGGTTTTAAGTGAAGTGGTCCAAATAAGTGCTATTTTCCCGTTTTCCTCTCCTATATAGTTTGGAGGGATCTCATCAGGGACCTTGACTCTGAAATCCTTTGGTAGATAGACTTTCACTTCTAAAGTGTGTATCGGAGCTCCTGAGGAAAGCGTCTTATCGTATACCCAGCTTCTACCTCTCTTGTTTATTCCCCAGTTCCTGTATCTGACCCTGACCCTGTACTCCTCTCCACTCCTAAGTGGCTTACGAAACACATACGTTAGGAGAAGTCCCCTATCTGTGTACTCCTCTTGGTGCTGAATCTCTCCCTTTTCATCCTCCACAGATAGGATCTCTATCTCTCCATAGAGGTGCAATTTATCTCCTATCAGAGTTGAATTAGCTAAGTAGAGTATTTTCATTTCTTCCATTGAGTATCCCATCTCGGTAATTTCCACTGTGACGTTCAGCTCCTCTATTTGATATAATGGGGCGAGAGCTAGCAGCGAGATGAGGACCACTGGAAGCAAGCTTGACCCAGAGTTTCTTTCACTTCCGAGGTATATCACTTTCGGAACTAAGAGGAACTACTCTGAACTATTTCTTCAAAATTGTTTTAAGATACATTGAAATTCCAAGTTGAGAATATAGATTGAGGAGAGATATTAGACAGAGGGGGTAAAAATGGTTGGGCAGAAGTTACCGATGGCTCTAATACTGCTGCTGTTTGTATTAACAATCCCTCTGAGCTGCTGCATTCAACGTGAATCTGAACGAGGTGGGGGCTACTTTCTATTGACAGCACCTAAAATCCTTTCTCTTGGAGAAAAAGGAAGTCTATCCGTAGTCTCTCGGGGGGAAGTTTCGCTAGAGGTTCTGGTCAAGAAGGACAACAGAGAAGTTTTGAATAAAAAGGTGAAAGTCGATGGAAAAAAAGAAATACCGCTAGAATTGGTTGAGCCTGGAGAGTACCTAGTAATCGTGAAATCAAGAGATTTCGAGGGAAGAGATACCATAAGAGTGGTAGATAGACCGATTCTGATAATAGAGACAGACAAACCCATATATAAGCCAGGACAAGATGTAAAGCTCAGGATAATATCCCTAGGACCTATGATGAATCCTCTCTCAAAGGAAATCGAGATTAGTGTCTTCGATTCGAAGAACATCAAAGTATTTCGCAAAAAAGCTAGGACTGACGAATTTGGCTTCTATGAACTTTCATTTCCTCTTTCAGAAGAGCCTAACTTGGGAAGATGGAGGGTTGAAGTTAAGTCTGGGGATAGTCTATCCTCGGTTGAATTCAGAGTTGAGAAATACTCCCTTCCCAAATTCGGTATTTCAGTTGAGTTGAGTAAAAGTTGGTTTCTCCCAGATGAGAGCATAAGAGGAGTGGTTAAGGCAGAGTACTCATTCGGAAGAGCTGTCAAAGGAACTTTGGAAATAAGAGCGATGAGATACGTAGGTAAATGGGAGGAGTATTTCAGAGGAAAGAGTGAAATAAACGGGGAAGCTGAATTCAGGGTTCCTCCAGTCAAATACACTACTGGGACTTTCTCAGGAAGAGGAATGGGGAAAGTCCTACTGAACTTCACTGTAACGGAAAAAGACAGTGGTTATTCCCAAAGCAGAACCGAGATAGTAGAAATACCAGAGAAACCTGTCCTAGTACAAATAATACCTAGTGACTTGAGTTTTAAACCTGGATTGCCTCTGAAAACACTTCTGATAACAGAGAATCCAGATAACTCTCCTATAGATGTTGAGTTGGAGGTTAAAGCAAGATACTACACAGAAAAAGGTCTAAGAGAAGATAAATTATCTGTTAAATCGAAGAAGGGAAAGGCAATCTTATCTATAACCCCGCCTGAAGACTGTACTTACTTGGAGATCCTAGCTTACATTAGAGGAGAGCTATACTCTAAGAAAGAGATGTTCCCGTACTATTCGCCGAGCGGTAGCTTCATTCACATAGAGCAAGTATCTGATGGAGTTCCTAGAATAGGAGAAAAAGTAGAATTTAGAATTTATTCTACTAGCAGTGGGGGTACTATCTTTTATGAAGTAATAAACGTTTGGGGAAGAGTACTAGAATCTGGGTCTACTAGAGAAGTTCTAAAGCTTAAAGTAACTCCCGAGATGTATCCCGAGTTCAAAGTAGTAGTATATCAAATAACACCTAGTTTAGAGGTGGCTGTTGACTATCTTCCAGTAAAGGTAAAGGGATTGGAAGAAATTTTAGAAGTTTCCTTCTCTAAGGAAGAAGTTGAGCCAAGAGAAGATGTGAAACTAAAGATAAAGACAGATGGTGTGGCTAAAGTGGGTCTAACTCTGATAGATAAGTCTTTAGTGTTCTTGGAGGAGTCTAGGCTAAACCTCGAGCAAGTGTTAGAGGAGCTAGAGAGAGTCTACATGGAACCTAGGTATGAGGTGCACTTCAGATCTTCTAAGGAAGTGTTCTCAGAGGCTAAAGTGATGGTGATATCCAACGCTTCAATACCAAGTATGCCTAGGCCAGAAATCGCGGTAGAAGGAGATTTCGGTGGTGTAAAAGGAGTAATAATGCCTTTAGCTCAACAGAGAAAGACGCTTGAGTCTATAGGGGAAGCTGCCATGGGTCTAAAAGAAATTGAACTAATCAGGGAGTACTTCCCGGAAACTTGGTTCTGGGGAAGTGTAGTCTCGAAAGGAGAAAAAGAGATCGTTTTAACTGCTCCAGATACCATAACCACTTGGTATCTCAGAGCCATCTCAACTTCTGAAAAAGGAATAAGTATAGGGGAAAGTGAAATAAGAGTCTTCAGAGACTTTTTCTTGAAAGTAGACGTTCCATATTCTGTTATTAGAGGAGAGGAGTTTCCAATCAAGGTAACAATTTACAACTACTCTGACAGAAAGGAGAGAGTCCTATTGGATTTCAATACAAACGAGACTTGGTTGGATTTCTTAGACGATAAAAGAAAATGGATTGAAGTTGATGGAAATGACCTGAACTCGGTTTCTTTTAGAATAAGACCAAAGAAGATTGGACTTTGGAGATTCACCATATTTGCTAGAGGTGAAAGGCACTCGGATGCTGTCTCAAAGACGTTGAAAGTCGATCCGGAAGGTAAGCCTGTCGAAGAGGTGGAGAACTACAAATTAACTTCCGGAGACATCATAGAGCTAGATACTAAGGTACCAAAGCACGTAGTGGGATCAGAAAAGGTTTACTTGAGAGTAACTGGTGCTTACATGTCTCAAGTAATAGAGGGTCTAGACTCTCTCTTGAAGATGCCCTTCGGTTGTGGAGAGCAGAACATGATATTCATGGCTCCAGATGTCTATGTGACAAAATACATGAAGTCTTCTGGAGATATTAACCCTGAAATACTGGCAAAGGCTGAAAAGTTTCTAATTACAGGATATCAGAGAGAGCTAACGTTCATGAGAGAAGATGGGTCATTTTCAGCTTTTGGTGAAAGAGATGATGAAGGGAGCCTGTTCCTGACTGCTTTCGTACTCAGGACGTTTTCAGAGGCGAAAGAATTAATATACATAGATGAAAATGTGCTGGAGAGAGCAAAGAACTGGATAATAAGCAAGCAGTCTGAAGAGGGATACTGGGAGCCGATCGGATTCGTTCATCATAAGGAAATACTCGGTGGGGTCTCAGGCAGGGTACCCCTTACGGCTTATGTAGTCTCTTCTCTGTTGGAATATGGCTACAGGACTGAATCAGGCATATCCTATCTGAAGAAGATTTATCCCACACTAGATGACTCTTATTCCATAGCAATAGTCTCCTACGCACTATCTCTAGCTGGTTCTTCCTCTGACGAAGTGATAGACAAGTTAATAGAGGCTTCGAGGAGAGATGAAAACGGACTCCATTGGGGATATGAATTCGAAAACCCAGCTATTTCAATAGAGGCCACTTCATATGCCGCACTTGCCCTAATCAATTCTGGTAGATTTGAGGATGCTAAACAGGCAATAGATTGGATATTAAGTAAGAGAAACTCTAACGGAGGATTCTTCTCAACCCAAGACACAGTGGTAGCAATAAAAGCCATTACTGAGTTCTCCCTAGCAGCTGGAGCCAAAGGGAAAGAAGTCGAAATGGAGATAGAGGTATTAGCAGAAGGAAGGAAAATCGGTGAGATGAAGGTGGATGAGAACAACTTCGATGTGTTGCAAGAGATGTCGATACCCCCGGATAAGAGAATTAAGGTAGTCTCCAAGGGTAAAGGAGAGGTATTCCTCCAATTGGTAAGAAAATACAATGTTCTGCGAGAAGAACAGAGTTATGAACCAATCGAGCTAGACGTAGAATATTCTTCAGAGGGTATCGAGGAGACTGATCAGATCTCGATACTCGTCAGAGTTAAGTACGTTCCGAAAGAAGGGATGCCCATGGAAACTGGCATGGTCGTCCTAGATGTCTCGGTTCCAACGGGATTTAAAGTCGTGGAGGATAGTCTTTTAAATCTGCCTAACAAAATCAAGAGATACGATTTGGCCGGAAGAAAAGTCATATTCTATATAGACAACTTAGAGGCATTTGAGATACTGTCTTTCTCGTTCAAAGCCTCAGCTTTATTTCCAGTAAAGGGCAAGGAATTATACAATAAGGCCTACGCATACTATAATCCAGAAATATGGGGAGAGGACTTCTCTTCTCCCCCCTAGGACTGAGATAATTTTTTCTAAGTTGTTCTCGGAGCTACTAGGTCATTCCATCTCTCGTATCCTATTTTTCTGGCTATATCGTTTAAGAACTCCTGTATTCTCATGACTTCCTTGCCCTCTTCAGTTATTGCATATTCTCCATTTTCTATGAGCACTAATCCTGTTCCGACTAGTTTGTTTATTGTTTTAGCTTTTTCCTCGTCCTTTTCCAGTTTCCTTGAATTGACATTTCTTCTTTCTACTTCCCGAAGCATTTTTTCCTCGTTAGTGTCTAGTAGAATTGGCGCTACATCATTGTGTGCAAGTCTCTCGACAACTATCCTGACCAGTTTTGCTAAGCTATTGTTCTCATTCAGACTCTCTCTATATTCGCTTAGTCTGTACTTCTTGAGTCCATCTACGCTCTCTGGGAAAAGTCTCATCGCTAGGGCCTCGTCACTCACTTCCACTCCAGAGAGTTTGAGGATGTTACTGACCTTATCAAAGAAGTGTTTTTCTAACATGACTACCTCGTGTTCTGCCATTATTCTTCTTTCTAGCTTTTCTAATTGCTCTAGGTACTCCTTTGGAGATAGTTCTCCTCTGCAGTATTTGCTAATCAGATCATTCACTCTGAACTCATATCTTCTACACGAATCTCTCCTGCCACTTAGAGGAGAGATAGAGCAGGCCAGAAAATATAAATGAAGTTTTCTCATCACTTTCTCCTCTCTTTCTCTTAACTTCTTCTCTTCCTCTAATATTTCTGTTATTTCTTCGTCCTTTAAATTCGGTAGCCTCTCCTTCATCTCCGATGTAAGTCTCTTCTCTATTACTTGCCCATCTCTCCACATTTGGAGTAGTTGTCCCATTCTAGGGTCTCTCGAGTAACCTCTTATTTTCCCGACCATCCACTTCTCCCTAATTCCCTGTCTAGAGAGGAAGTGCAGACGACCACCTGTTTTTGAGTTAAACTCGAAAACACATATATACTTTTCCGATGAAATGTGTCATGCTTTGAACGTCGACAAGAGAGGAGTTGTCTAAAAACGTCTGGGAACTATCCCAGAGAAATCAATTTCTCAGATAGTTCTCTTATACCAACAGATACAGGATGATCTCTATTTTCAATCGAGAATATCTTTCCCTTCCATAGTGGTACATCGCAAGAGCATCTTATCTCAGATATGACCTCAATATTTAGTTCTCTCTCGATTTTCTCCTTGTTTTCTTTTCTAAGAACTCTATTCAAGACGATGTACACTTCCTTTCCCAACACGTCGTATATTCCTTCTATCATGTTTTTGGTTCCAGATATATCTATGTCATCCTCTCTCATAACCAAAAGGACTACATCTGATGCTGCTATCGAGTTTATAGTCATTAGGCTCACACCAGGGCTCGTATCTATTATCACATAATCAATACCCTCTCTTTCTAACTTCTTCAATGCTCTTAAGAGTCTCCCGAGGACTCTCATGTATTCAGTCTTCCTCAATGAGGCTACTTTGTTTATTTCTTCGATTGACGGATTAGATAGTGCTACCTTAAAATTGTTTATTGAAACAAGGGCCTCCTCTATGTTCACTCCACGAATTAGTACGTCATTGGTCCATTTTTCGGCTTCTATTCCAAGAGTTGTCTTAAGTGATGGAGCATCGAAATCTAATTCTAACAAGACTGTCTCTTTTCCTAGCTCAACTAATTGTGCCGCTAAGTTTATTGCTAAGAATGTCTTCCCCGTTCCTCCCTTATAAGAATGTATTGCCAAGGTTTTCATTTTTTATCACCTTAGAGAGAAGTACACTCTCTTCCCTACTCTTTTCTTCCTTGCTAGGCCCATTCTACACAGTTGATTTAAATAAAGACTTTCAATTGCCCTACTTCTACCTGTGTTTCTTGAAACTGTCTCAGCAGTAGCTTCCTCATGTTTGGATAGTTCCATGAGCGTTTTCCTCAGGTAATCTGGCAGAGATAGGAGAACCGTTGGATCCAATTCTTTTAAGGTATTCATCTCGTCCTTAGAGAATAATTCCTTGATTTCGTTTATGGTTTCCATTTGCATGTTTAGCGTTTTGAATTCCGCCTCAACCAACTCCGATATTTCCTCCACCTTCTTGTGTATGTCTACTAAGAGGTTGACTATCCTGTTATTTAACTCTATCAATTTCCTGAGGTTGTACTCATCCCTAACATCATTTACCCCGAGATGGTCCTCCCCCAAACTATCACTTCCTCTCAAGCTCCTGCATGCCTAGACACTATTTTTTATCTTTTTCTCCCTCCTTATTCTCACATCTAGCTGGGTTATTTCATCACGTAGACGTTTCGTCTGAGGTGGCAAATGGATTGGGTTTCGAGTTTCACTTCAAACGCAAAACTCTCACTGTCAAAGGCCAACACATTAATTAGATGGGCCTCAATTAGTGAGAGTGCTCACGCTCTTCGAAGCGATTGCCAATGTTTTCTCTTTTCTATGTTAGTCGCTTTTTCTCTGATGTCCCTCACCCAAAACAATTGCGAAGTCAGCATACTTAGATACTCCTTTGCCTTTCCTGAGAATGCTTCATTGTCTTTGATTCTATCCATAACAATTGATTCCACGTTGTGAGATATCATGTACGTTCTGAGTATCTTCAGTTCTTCCAATATTTTCTCTCTAGTCATGATGAGGTCGTGCTCATTACATATGGATAGTGCCTCCAATATTAACCTTTCTCCATGCTCATAATCCTCCGTCAAAGCTGAGAGTAGCCCTCTTATTAACTTCAGATTAGCCATAATAGAGGCATATCTCTTTACCGTTGGATCTCCCTCGATATCCTCGATGACCGAGGAAATATTTGCTCTAATGTCCTCTCTAAGCTCTCTGTAGTCTAACATTGTCTTAGCTAGACTGAGTTTCATCATTAGTATAATCCTCGGAGAACAACCTTCACATTTCTCTATGGCTTCTCTTAGATATTTCTCTGCTATTTCGTAGTTTCCCTTTTCAGCTTCTATCTTCCCAATTAAGAAGTTTAATAATGACTTATCTACTTCATATTTCTCGTATTCTCTCATTGTATGGAGTATCTCCTCTGCAGATTTTATCTCTCCCTTATCCAGTAGAATTAGCCCCTTCATGAGTAGCCTAGTTGTGATCTCGCGATGATCTCCAGTAGAGAAAGCTATCTCTAGCCCTTCGTCCATCACAGCGATTGCTTCATCGAGTTTTCCTAGTGAGTATAATGCATCAGCCTTCAAAAATAGTGCCCTCATTTCCTGTATTCTGTCTCCCATGTTCTTGCTTATTTCTATTACCCTTTCGGAATAATCCAATGCCTTCTTGGTTTCTCCAAATAGTAGCTCACTTATTCCTAAGTTTAGCAGCAATACAGACATTCCTAGTTTGTATCCTTTACTTTGGAACTCTTCCATTACCTCTTTCAACTCTCCTCTTCCAGACAGATCTCCTGACGCTAATTTAGTGACTCCAAGGTTAAATTTGCATTTAAGTTCTGATAGCTTGTCTCCCTTCCTAGTCGCTAGGTCTGCAGCTTTGTCATACAGTCTAATTCCCTCTTCGTATCTGAAATCGGAGACTTTAAGATCTCCAAGAAGTCTTAGATACTCGTAATATATATCTGTCTCTAAACACACTCTCTCGCACTCTTTTAAGAGAGTTGATATCCCTTCTTTTTCTTTTCTAGATTCCATAGCCCTTATTCTTGATAGAAGACACATACAGAGCCCTTCACTATAGCTAGAATTCCTTGACGCCTCTACACCTCTTTCAGACGCTCTGACACTAAGTTCTATATTACCTAGGAGTCTGCTCACAACAGAAATTAAGTATAGGGCATCTGAGTAGGAGGCGTAATCCCCTATTCTCTCGGAGAATTTCAAAAGCTCATATGATTCTTCCAGGACTTCTTTCAGATGACCTTTAACAATGAACTCCTCTCCTTTGAGTAAGACGCTACTTTTCAGATTAATGCACCCCCGAAGGCCCAATGACTGTACGAATTTCCGACAGAAACGCTCTACCGTCGCCTCCTTCTAGCTTTGTGGTTGCTCTGGAAGTGGATATATATAAAACTATGTGCGTACTTGTTCTCCAGAGTCACTTCTGTTTTACAATCCAATTTTTCTTCACCATATGGCAAAATATCGTGGGAACTGGTGGCATAGAGTTTTTAATAGGGAGGTTCTGCGAGAACTCATGTGTCATACTGGGGGAAGGAGACTTGACAGTAGGACTTAGAAATAGACTCAAGATCCTAAAGAAAGAGGTATTAGGAGTGGGAGAGCTGGTAAAACTAGAAACAGACATGGCCATATCATCACTAAATGGTAAGACTGTAGAAGGATTGGAGAAATTGGATCGTGATGTTTCTGAGAGAGTAAACGTAATTGAAAAAAGGTGTTTCGACTGTATAGCTCTGTACCAGCCAGTTGCGGGAGACCTCAGGGTCATAGGCTCTTGTCTCAAGATAATAACAGATCTTGAAAGGATTTCTAGACTTTCACTGCACATATACGATATATCGAAGGAGATGAAGTCTGTCCCAAAGATGAAAAGCCTTAGGGAGATGTGTCTAATTGCCAAAGAGATGTTAGACCTATCTCTAAGAGCATTTAGAGAGGAAAACGTGAAGTACGTAGAAAAACTATCTGAGCTGGATGATAGGGTTGACGAACTCTTTTACGAGATATACAGAGAAGTGACTCACAGAATGACTGAGGAGGAGGAATATCTAGCCAAAGGACCTTTGATACTCTTCATAGCTAGATATCTGGAGAGAATTTCTGATCACGCTTGTAAAATCGGAGAAGCTGTTATATACATGGTAACTGGAAGGAGAGAGACAATAAAGTGAGGAGCTCTCACAAGCCACTGACCCCTGTTCGGGTTAGCAAAAGTATTAAATATTAAGGGCACATGTATCAAAGGGGGCCCGTAGCTCAGCCAGGTAGAGCGCCAGGCTCATAACCTGGTGGTCGCGGGTTCAAATCCCGTCGGGCCCACCATTCAAGTTATCTCCTCCTCGAGTTTCCTTATCCCTTCCTCTTTCCCGAAAACAAGCAAATTGTCGCCCTTCTCTATAACAAAGTCTGGATCAGGATTTGGGATTACCTCTCCACCCCTCATAACAGCTATTACAATTCCATTGTATTTCTCCTTGATTCCTGATTCCCTTATACTCTTACTTAGGAAGGGTGAGCTTTCCTTAACTTTTATTTGGAATAGGCTTATTCCCTTGAATAGGGAGAATCTGTCTATGAAATCCATAAGTATAGGAGAGATGAGTGCTCGTGCTAGACTTCTTCCCCCTTCCACCTTCGGAGATATCACCCTATCTGCTCCGACTCTGTATAGCCTATCTATGTTCTCCTCTCTGTTGGAGACTACCACTACTCTGAGGTTCGGATTCATGTCCTTGGCCGTGACGGTGAGGAACACATTCTCTGCGTCGTCTCCGAACGTTGATGCTAACCCTTTGGCTCTATCTACTCCTGCTCTCTTAAGAGTCTCTTCTGAGAGGGCGTCTCCATGTATTACTTTTATTCCCTTTTCAGTTAATTCCCTAACCTTTTCCTCGTCTTTTTCTATTACAACAAATGGTTTTTCCATCTTCTCTAGTTCTCTGACTAGTATTTCCGCTATTTTACCGTATCCACATATTATGTAATGGTCCTTTAGATCCACATATCTCTCGATCAATCCCAGTACCTCCTCGACCTTCTCTGTGACCACCCTGCCCACTAGTGTGTGTAGCAGTAGGTAAATAGATAACCACCCGATCACTATTAGCAAAGCCGTGAAAATCTTTCCAGTTCGTGTAGTAGGGACGTAGTCTCCATATCCCACTGTAGATAGCGTTATCACTACCCAGTATATGGAATCTAACAAACTGTGTCTCTCTATAGCTGAAAAGCCAAGAGCACCTAGGAATATGACCAATACAACTAATATCAATAAGTGTAGGGGCTTCATCTCAGGTCCCTAGTCTCCTTAGGTTCTTTATCATCTCTTGAACAGAGCTTATCCTAGACAGAACTAGAGGAATTCTCTCCAACTTCGCCAATGTAACACCCACGTTGTCCACTTCTTGAGGGCCGTGCAGTACCACCATGCTTGGCTTTATTCCCTTGACTCTTATAGCCACCATTGGAGATCTGCCGTGTGAGACTCCAGTGAATATCAAAGCTCTCTCGGTTGTCCATCCATAAAGCCTAATGAACTCATCAGACGAGAGCTTGAGTATTGCCTTTATGCTATCTATGACGGTATATCCATATATCGACTTGTCCACTAGGTCCTCGTTGGCAAGTACGACTCCCTCAACAGCGTCACATATCTCCCTACCATTTCTAGGTCTAGTAAACTCCCTCATGTCCAGTATTACATCGGTTGGGATCTCTGAAGCTAACATCTTGCTGAAAGCTCTTATTACTTGTCCTCCCTGTTCCTCGTCTATTCTTATGAGAGTTTCAACGAACTTCTTTATCGTGTTCGCTCCAGGAGATCTCCTTCTTCCCTTTTCGTAGTCACTTATTACCGAGGAGGATACGTTCAAGTGCTCTGCCAATTGACTTTGTGACACTCCAAACATTTCTCTCCACTTCTTCATAGCATCTCCTGGTCTCTCAGAGAGAGCTATTTCGCCAGCGATTATCTTAGCTAATTTCTCTTTGGTAGATTCGGTTCCCAAACATAACCCTCCTTTTCCAATATGGATCTAGCAGCTAATATTCCCGTAGATGCTGCTATTACAATATTTCTGGATATCCCAGCTCCATCTCCTACTGCGTATAGGTTCTTAATGTTTGTTTCCATTCCCTGATTTACTTTCACTCTCATGCTGTACTCTTTTATCTCTATTGCATATAATAGTGTGGAGTCGGCTGCTACCCCTGGGATCACGTAATCCAATCTCTCTATGCTCTCCACTATATCCGTGACGAACCTGTAAGGCATTGCCATGGCTATGTCTCCTGGAGTTACATCTCTTAGTGTTGGTCTGACATAACTCCTCCTTATTCTAGACCACGTGCTCCTCCTCCCGTTTAACAAATCTCCTAATCTCTGAATTATGGGCTTTCCACCTCCTATGTTAGTCACAGACCTAGCTATTGCCCTTCCATATTCTGCGGCATCTTGGACTGGCTCTGTGAGTTTAACTCTTACCAATAGAGCGAAATTACTATTCTCGCTCTTATTATCTTTCATGGTGTGACCGTTCACACTGACGAAGTCCTCATAGACCTCATTTATTACGTATCCTCCGTGATTTACGCAAAAAGTCCTCACGAAGTCGTCATATGTTTTAGTCATTATGTGAAACTTCGGATCCCACACTATCTCGGTAACAGGCTCCAAGACAACTTTCGGAACTTCTACTCTAAGACCTAAATCAACTGGATTGTGTTCTGCCTCTACTCCCAGTCTTTTTATCTCTTGAGAGAACCACTTAGCCCCAGATCTTCCAGGAGCTACTACCACGTAGTCTGAATCTATTTCCTTGTTGTTTTCCAAGACTACTCCTTTAGCTGTCTCACCGTCTGTCTTTATTCCCTTCACCTTGGTGTTAAACATGATCTTGACTCCCATTCGTTTAAGGGTCCTCTTGAGGTTTGTTATGACCCTCACTGAGTTCTCTGTGCCTAGGTGTCTCACTGGAAATTCTAGGAAATCTATTCCTGCAGCAGCTGCCTTTTTCTTTAGCTCAGCAACTTTTTCTGGATCTGGGACTATCAATTTCGTGTCTCCTCCATGTTTCACGAATACTTCATCGACGTATCTAACTATCTTCCAAGCTTCATCTTGGGAGACGAACTCCTCCAGATTGCCTCCGACATATGGGGTTATGTCTAACTTGCCGTCGGAGAATACTCCAGCTCCTCCGAAACCGTGAGTTACGTGGCATATCTTGCAATATGTACATCTTCCAAGTCGCATCATAGGGCAATGTCTGTTATCTATGTCTGGACCTTGTTCTATTAGCAATATGTCCATGTCACCTGATTTGCCCAATTCGAATGCTGTGAATATTCCAGCTGGTCCTGCACCAATTATGGTTACTTTCAAGTTATCCCCAGCTCCTTTCTACCTCAGGTCTTTCAAGTTTTCCCGTACCATCTATTTATATGCCGGTGACTGAAGAGTAGGATGGGGAGTGTCATGAGGGTCTTCGGAAGGAGAGAGGAGATGGGTGAGGAAGGCCTCAGGGATAGGATTGGAGTAGAAAAAGAGACATTTAGGACTAGGAGGGAAGGGGAGAGGAATCTCATCGTTCCAGATGGAACTAAAATTGGTCTCATTCAGGTTAGTTCTGGAGCAATACTCGGTAAGGACGTAGAAATAGTGTGTATGGGTGAGGAGGTATCATTTTCTGGTAACGTCAAGTCTAATGGGAGTCTAAAGGTTGATTGTAGTATGAAAGTTGAAGGCAGCCTAGATCTAAGTGGGAAGTCTACTTTTGAGAGAGATCTAGAAGTTTCCGGAAGTTTGTCCTCGAAAGACAGCTTAGTAGTCAAAGGGACTCTCAAGGTGAACAGAGATGCAGAAATAGGACCTAACTCTAGAATATCCGGAGACCTAATAGTTGGTGGTAGGCTAATAGTAGGCAACTCCTCAGAAATCCTTGGGAAAGTTTCTTGTAATTCCAACGTCAAACTTGGAGAGAGCTGTTCCATTCCCAAGGGAATCTCCTCTGATGGCGATTTAGAGATTGGAGATAAGTGTTCCATAGGGGAAATAGATGTAAAAGGGGATGTAAAAGTAGGTAAATCATGCGAAATAGAAGAAATGAAAGTCAATGGGGGGCTAGAAATAGGAAGCAGCTCTGTAATACGAAAGGGAGTAGAATATGGTAAATCGATAAAGATAGGAGAAGGGGTAATAATAGAAGGGACCATCAGGTCTAGAAAAATCGAGAGAGAGGAGGAGGCCGAAATAAAGGAGAAGAGGAGAGAAGAGGGGGTGCTCGCTGAGGTTAGGTTGACTGTAGTAGAGGCTTCTTGGAGTGATGAACGAAGAGATGTCGTCAGAGTAGACCCAGAACTCATAAAGAGATGGGGATTGATACCAGGAGTGCCGAGAGAACCAGGATATCAAGTGGAAATAGTATCTAGGGGTGGCATGAAGGGAAGGGCTAGGGTATATCCAATTCAAGAAAGAGATTACTCCGGTAAAGGTGTAGTCAGAGTACCAAGGCACATAAGAAAGAGTCTGGGATTAGAAATAGGTGATGAAGTCATCATTAGGGTGATAGGAAAGTGAAAGATCTCAAGGAAGTCATCGTTCTACTTCTCCTCTCGATAACTCTACTGTGTAATCTGCAAGAAGCTAGTGGGGGATTAGAAGATGTAGGGAACTGGCTGATATCAAGAGAGAAGTCATATATCTCAGAGGAGAGTGTCGGTAAAACAGCGGTCACCGTTTACACTCTGCTTAGACTTTACAACTACACTGGGAGAAAGGAATTCCTATCTCCTGCTATAGAAGGGATAAGTTGGTTGAGAGGACAAAGGATTCCCCACAGAGAAGGCAATAGAATATTCAGGGTTTGGGGCGAATATATCTCTGGATCGGAAAGGAGGCCCGAGGAAGATCTCACTGCGATAGTAATAATAACACTTAGGGAGAGTCTGAACTACGTTAAAGATGAGAACTACAAGAAAAACATAATGAAAGATATAAAAAACGCTGGTTCTTGGCTAATAAGGCAAACTTGGACTAACTCCACAGTTTGGAAGGTATACGTGCCTCAGACATGCTACATGATGGAGGCCTTGATGTACTATTCCGACTTACAGCTAGATGAGAGAGAGCAGGCTATGGACTCCCTAATTGATGCAGGAGATTGGTTAATATCCATTCAAAACGAGGAAGGATATTGGGGTAAAGGTGATGAAGAACAACCACTAATAATTCGGTACCTTGAGACTTATTACGCAAGTAATGCATTGATAGAGCTTTACAGAAGGACCGGTGACCAGAGGTTCATTAAGAGCGCTTCCAGAGGGGTGGAGTGGTTGTCTTCCAAGGCTAAAATCGGAGACTTGCTCACGAAGTCCTTAGCCGCTATAGTGATGTCGAAGCTATACGAAGAGACTGGAAAGCATGAGGATTTCCTCGAGACTTTAGAGGAAGTAAAACTTCTGTTGGAGAGGGGTTATATCTCGGATGAAGAGAGTAGGCTACTCTATACTAGATTCGCAGTCACTGCCATTTCTTTGTCTCCTAAAATAGAGATCAAGAAGTTTGTATCTAAGTCGAAAGCCTGGGTTGGAGAGACTTTGGAGGTTCGCATCGAAATAAGTAACTCAGGAGGGACTTCCCTAATAGGGAAAATAGTAGATGTTCCATACGAAGGTGGAGAAGAGGAAGTGTTCACAATAAGAGTTGGTAAAGGTGAGAAGAAGAGCGTGATTTATTCCTTCAGGCCGAAAATGCCGGGAGTGATTAGGATTCCGCCTCCGGAATTCAAGTGTTGTGGGAGAAGATTTGTAGGGAATACCTCGACAACGGAGATAGTCGTTGAGGATAGGAAACGGGCCTATGTGTTTCTCCTAGCACTAACCTTAATATTGGTCCTACTCCCCTACCTCCTGGCAAGAGCTTCGGTGATGAAAGGAGGGAATGAGCTTGTCCACTCTGTCTAAAGTGTCTCAAGTGACTGGGGCTATTCTCCTAATCGGAATAGTTCTCACTACCGGAATGATAGGGGCCTCGAGGATAACCATATCTGAAGGAATTGAAATAACTAAATCGGGGAAGATATATCCTCAGCTTTTTGAAAACGCAACTGAAATAGGAGAAATTACTCTGAGCGTCAAAGTCCTCCCAAATAATCTAATAAAGGAGTATTTAAAGAAAGAGAGAGAGATAGAGGTAACTGGCAGAATTGCTCCTTATAGAAATTGCAACAGATACGAAGTGGACTTGAAAGTAGATTTGAGAATGAATTCATCTGCAGAGGTGAACTACGAGGGGTACGTAGTCGAGATCATTAGGGGTGAGGAAGTAAGGAGAGTAATGCCGCTCCATGATGGAGAGCATGATTTCCACTTCAAAAACCGACTGTCTGGAGACAAATCAGAGAAGGAGATTATTTTCAAATGTGTTATTCCAAAAGACGTGTCTGTGAGCCCAATGGTATCGTTCGAGGTCTCAGCAGTAGAATTAGTAGAGAAGAAAGAAGGGAATAAGACTAAGAGGGTCCCTGTGGATTACATCGGTAGGATAAACATAGACACCAAGGGGAAATGATCCATCGTAAATACTCACTTCATTTTCACACTATAGTTCAACTATTATTGCTGTCTGAGTGTCCAACACACCGTCTATCTCGTGGATCTTCTCTATTATGGCTTTGGTCAAGGTGCCTAGGTCCTTAGCGGACAATTTCGCCACTATGTCGAAACTACCAGTCACTGCTTTTGCCTCCTCAACTCCCTCTATCTTCTTTACCTCCTCGATTACTTTCTTGACCTTGCCGACCTGGGTGGTTATGAAGACGTACGCACTCACCATTTCCTCTACCCCCCATCAGTTGTGTCAATCTAGGAGATATACTTTACCGTTGCACTCTGGGTTTGGACATACCTCTCCAATTCCTGTGTGGATTAACCTGCACTTGCAACTCTTACATCTCTTCTTACTTAGTTTTATCTCCCCATTGATTACAATCTCTCTGTCAAGATCACATTTACCACTAAGACGTCCAGTACATGTAATCCTCTTCTTTTTACCTAAATCGGAGATGATTAACCTCCCTCCACATCTACTACAAATTCCTATCTCTGTCCCCATTCCTAAGGATATCTCATTCCCTATTTCCCTCTCAGCTCTCTTTATGGAATGGAGTATTCTCTCTAATTTCTCCCTAGCTTCGCGTAATACTTCGTCCTTACTAGTTTCTCCCGCCCATATTTTCTCCAATGAATCCTCAAATTTTCTGGTAAGTTTCTCGTCCAAAACTTCTGGAGAATACTTCTCTAGTGCTCTAAAAACAGACTCTCCAAGATTCGTTAGGTATATTCTCCTTCTCCCCCTGATGTATCCTCTCTTGTAGAGTATGTCCAATATATGTGCTCTCGTGGCCTTAGTCCCGAGACCTCTCCTCTCCATTTCCCTGATTATTGTAGATGGAGTATACCTAGGAGGGGGCCTAGTCTCACCTTCTCTGAGCGAAATCTCCTTTACCTCTAATAGTTCTCCCTCTCTTAGGGCTGGTATGGCTTCCTCTTTGACCTCTGCTGGGTAGTGTTTGGACCATCCAGGACTTTTCACGGAGGTTCCACTAAGGATGAATTCCTCTCCGCCTATTGTAACTATCACACGACTCTTCCTGAGCAACATCGGTTCTGAGAAACAAGCTATGAATCTCCTCGCTATCAGGTCATATACCTCCCACTTCTTCCCCATTCTAGTTGGAAGGTGTCCCGTGGGATATATAGCAGGGTGTGCCGGGTCTTCCTTTTTTCCCTGCCTAGGAATGAGTTCTTCCTTGTGTAGTAGCTCTTCTACGTCATACACTGATGACAAACTGGACAGTATTTTCCTGTAGTTGAGTGGCGGGAGTTTTTGACTATCTGTCCTCGGATAGCTTATGTATCCTTCCTCATACAGGTCTTGGGCTATTTTAAGGGTCTTCGACGGAGAGATGTTCAACTTGGAAAAGGATTCCATTTGAAGTGTTCCTAGATCAAAAGGAGGTGGAGGAGGTATCTTAACTTCCTTCTCCTCTATCGACTTCACTTCGGCAAATCTTTCATCTTTGATTTCCTCCAATTTGGATTTCAACTCTGACTTAGAGAAGCTTCTACCTGATTTATGTCTTGCTGAGAGAAGTCTCCCGTCCTTTTCGAGTTTCGCTTCAATTTCCCAGAACTTTCTCGGTTTGAATTCCCTTATCTCGAACTCTCTTTTAGCTATTAGTGAAAGGCATGCTCCTTGTACTCTCCCCGTACTTATTAATACTCTGCTTCCCACGGCCTTTCTAACAGATATAGAGAGAGCTCTAGTCAAGTTAACTCCAAAATACCAATCTAATATGTGTCTGGTCTCCCCAGCCTCTGCAAGTCTCAAGTCCAAACTAGATAGATTAGAGAAGCTCTTTCTTATCTCGCTTTTCGTTAGAGTACTGAATA